>NZ_CALFXI010000017.1 GCF_937958065.1 uncultured Steroidobacter sp. | reverse complement strand
GGACGTGCGGTGAGGAGCGCAATGCGCTCCGGCCGAGCCCGGTGCCGGGAGGAGACACCCCACCCTGGCGCTGCAAACCACCGAGCCCTCCGGCCGACCGAAGCCTCCGCGCCACCGACACCCGCCGAACCCCGACTCCGAACTCCGAGCCTCCGAGGTTCCGAGGTTCCGAGGCTGCGAACCCCCCGAGACTCCGAACGAAACCTCAACCCGCAAATAAACCTGTCGGAAGCCCACGCACCCCGCCAGTATCCACTTCGAACAAGCACCCAGCGAACGTTTCCTTCGACCGATCCAATCCCTTCGCCGCGGAAGTAACGAACATCCTGTCCAACGCCTCGCCTCCGAACGTGATGCTGGTGATCTGCGGCGCCGGCAAGCGAATCTCTCGATCCAGCTTCGCCTCCGGCGACCAGCGGCTGATGCGTGAGCCGCCCCAGTGGGCGATCCAGACGTAGCCGTCTGCATCCGTCGTCATCCCATCCGGCGATCCCATGTCGCTGGAAAACTTCAGCCACACCTGCTTGTTGCTGAGCTCGCCTGCAGGCGACAGATCGAAACGATATACCGTGTCGCGACCCGAATCGGTGTGATACATGACGTCCTGCTTCGGGCTGAACGTCGGACCATTGGTCACTTTGTAACCTTCGTCAATGCGACGCACGCTCATGTCCGGATGCAGGCAATACAGCGAGCCGGTGGCCTCGACGATGGCGGCATCCATCGTGCCCGCCCAGATGCGGCCGTGTTGATCCACTTTGGCGTCGTTCAAGCGGTTGCCGGGAAGCTGCGGCTCTGGATCGAGAATGAAACGAAGCGCGAACGGCTCGAGATCGAGCTCGTAGAAGCCGCTCTGCAAGCCCGCGATGAACCCGGGTTTGTCACGCCGCTCCAGCACCCACCCGATGCGCTCCGGGAACGACCAGCGCTGCACCGCGCCGTCGGCGAGCGAGTAGCGATACAGGAAGTGCGAAAGAATATCGACCCAGAAGACGGCATTGTGCCGCGCGGACCACAGCGGACCTTCGCCCAGCTCGTCTGCGTGCTCGCGAGCAATGACTCGCCATGCCTCGGCCATAGTGTTGCCCTCGCTACAAATGGAAAGCTCCCGCGCAAGGGTCGCGCGGGAGCCTGGAATATTGAATCAGTGATTGTGCCGGGGCACGCCCTTGGTCTGGGCGAGGCGCTGATACTTCACTGCCGACTCGAGCACCGCGCCCGTTTCGGCCTGGCCGATGTCGGCGCGCTGCATTTCCTGCCACGGCGTCTGGCTTTCGGGAATGGGATAACCGCCGGCCTCCTGCAACGCCTGACGGCGCTGCTTCAGCTCTTCGTCGCTGATGAGGATGTTCGCCTCGCCCTTGGCCAGGTCGATGCGCACGCGGTCGCCGCTCTTCAGCAACGCCAGGCCGCCGCCCACCGCCGCTTCCGGCGAAGCGTTGAGAATCGAAGGCGAGCCCGACGTGCCGGACTGCCGGCCGTCGCCGATGCACGGCAGATTGTGGATGCCCGCTTTGATCAGATTCACCGGCGGACGCATGTTCACGACTTCCGCCGCGCCCGGATAACCGATCGGCCCCGTGCCGCGCATGAACAGCAGCGTGTTCTCATCGATGCCCAAGGCGGGATCGTCGATGCGGGCGTGATAGTCCTCGGGACCGTCGAACACGACGGCGCGGCCCTCGAACGCTTCCGGATCTTTCGGATTCGACAGATAGCGAGCGCGGAACTCGTCGGAGATCACGCTCGTCTTCATGATCGCCGAGTCGAACAGATTGCCGCGCAACACCGTGAAGCCCGCGCTCTTCTTCAGCGGCTCCGCAAACGGCTTGATGACTTTCGTATCGAGGATGCTTGCACCGCGGCAGTTATCGCCGAGGGTGCGGCCGTTGACGGTCAACGCGTTCTCGTGGATCAGGCCCTGACGCATCAGCTCCGCCACGACGGCCGGCACGCCACCGGCGCGATAGTAATCTTCGCCGAGATATTCACCCGCCGGCTGCAGGTTCACGAGCAGGGGAATATCCAGGCCGTATTTCTGCCAGTCATCGATGGTCAGCTCGACCCCGATGTGTCGGGCCAGCGCATTCAAATGAATCGGCGCGTTGGTGGAGCCACCGATCGCCGAGTTGACGCGAATGGCATTGATGAAAGCTTCTCGCGTGAGAATGTCCGACGGCTTGCGATCCGCCCACACCATTTCCACGATCTGCTTGCCGGTGAGATACGCGCATTCCTGGCGATCGCGCAGCGGCGCGGGAATCGCGGCCGAGCCGGGCAAGGACATGCCGAGCGCCTCGGTCAAGCTGTTCATTGTCGTCGCCGTGCCCATGGTGTTGCAGTAACCGGTGGACGGCGCCGACGAGGCGACCAGTTTGATGAAGCCCTGATAATCGATCTCGCCCGCCGCCAGCAATTCACGCGCGCGCCAGACGATGGTGCCCGAGCCGGTGCGCACGCCTTTGTACCAACCGTTGAGCATGGGGCCGACCGACAGCGCGATCGCAGGCATGTTCACCGTGGCCGCGGCCATCAAGCACGCCGGCGTGGTTTTGTCGCAGCCCACTGTCAGCACGACGCCGTCGAGCGGATACCCAAACAGCACTTCCACCAGACCGAGATACGCCAGGTTGCGATCCAGGCCCGCGGTCGGACGCTTGCCGGTCTCCTGGATCGGATGCACCGGGAATTCCAGCACGATGCCGCCCGCCTCGCGAATGCCTTCGCGCACGCGCTCCGCCAGCACGATGTGATGACGATTGCACGGCGACAGATCGCTGCCGGTCTGCGCGATACCGATGATCGGCTTGCCCGACTGCAGCTCCTGCAGCGACAGGCCGAAGTTCATATACCGCTCCAGGTACAGCGCGGTCATGTCCGCATTGGCGGGATCGTCGAACCAGGCGCGCGAGCGCAGGCGACGCGGTGCGGACGAATTGGGATTGGATGGGCTCATTGGGTTGAAGCGTCAGGTTCGAAAGCTTAGGGAGCGGCGGAGAAGCGCAGCACCAGAGTGTTCACGTACGTCTGCCCGGGATTCAGGCGCGCAGTGGGGAAGTCGCTGTGATTCGGCGAGTCCGGAAACACTTGCGGCTCCAGACAGAAACCATCGCCCTGCCGGTACACGCGCTGGCTCTTGCCGGTGCTGGTGGCGTCGAGGAAATTGCCTGAATAGAACTGCACGCCCGGGGCGCTCGCGAGCAATTCCAGGACGCGGCCGGATTGCGGCTCCTCGACGCGGGCCGCTGGGCGCAACTGCCCGGGCTCGCCATCGATGATGTAGTTATGGTCGTAGCCGCGACCCCGGCGCAGCTGCTCGTCGCGACCGTCGCGAATGCGCTCGCCGATGGTGCGCGGCTTGGTGAAATCGAACACCGTCCCGGCGACGGCGCGGCGCTCGCCTGTCGGAATCAGCGTTTCGTTCACGGGCGTGTACTTGCTCGCGAACAAGGTCACCCGATGGCCGAGCACGTCGCTCGGTGTCGCTTCTCCCGCCAGGTTGAAATAGCTGTGGTTGGTGATGTTGACGATGGTCGGCTTGTCCGTGGTCGCGCGGTACTCGATCGCCAGCTCGTTCTTGTCGTTGAGCGTGTAGGTCGCGGTCACCTGCAAGTTGCCGGGATAGCCGCCTTCGCCATCGGCGCTCGTATAAGTGAGCACGGCGCGCGCGGGCGACCCGGCGCTGACAGAGTCGATCCTCCACAGCACCTTGTCGAAGCCCTGCTTGCCGCCGTGCAAGTGGTTGGGGCCGTCGTTGGTTTCGAGCTGGTACTGCTTGCCGTCCAGCGAGAACTTGCCGGCGGCGATGCGATTCGCGTAGCGACCGACCGTCGCGCCGAAGTACTGCGGCTGATCCAGGTACTGCTGCGCCGTCGCGTAGCCGAGGACGACATCGGCGGATTTGCCGTGACGGTCCGGCACCAGCAACTGCTGGATGACACCGCCGAGCGCCAGGATGCGCACCGACATGCCCTTCGCGTTGGCCAGCTCGACCGACTCCACCTTGCGGCCATCGGCCAGCGTTCCGAACTCACCGCGGCGGGCTTCCACCGCCCCCGCAACCGACGCACCCACACTGTTGACCACGAGCACCCCCACGAGCCACCGACCTGCCTTTGCGACACCCTTGCGCCGGGGGAGACCGGACGCCCTTGGGACCTTGCCTGCCGCAGCGTTGCGGCCGCTCCAAACTAGCTGTTCTTGTGTCACGAAAATCCTGGCCGGCGACTTGGGAGACTCATTCTAATACTCAGACAAAATGTCAGCAATTGTCACGACAAACAAGCCGCAATTTCCCACCGGGAATCCCGTCCAGCGCGCAAACGCCGCCCGCCGGCTGCCTTTGCGGCGCCGATCGCGCACAATCCCGCGACCAGCCGCACATACGCCCCTGCCCATCGGAGATGAGTCGTGAAAGGAAGTCGCAAAACCGGCGTCATGGCGTGCCTGGGCGCCGGACTGGTGTCCGCCCTCGCCGGCCCGGTGCATCCAGCCCTGGGCGCCGAGCTCGTGATCGAGCAGGTGACGGTCGTTTCGCCGGAGCTGGCCGCGCCTCGACCCAAGCAAAACGTCCTGATCCGTGACGGACGCATCGTGTCCGTCGGCTCGAAGCCGGTCACCGCCGGATCGGGTGCCGTGCGCATCGACGGCCGCGGCAAGTTTCTCACGCCCGGCCTCATGGATTCGCATATCCACGTGGGCGAAGTGCCGGGTTTTCCCTTTGGCGAAGTCACCGACCCGACCATGGTCGCCATGCGCGATGCCTACCTGCGCCAGCAGCCGCGCAGCTATCTCTATTATGGCGTCACCCAGGTGCTGAATCTGCTCAGCGGGCCCGAATCCGCGGCCGCGTTCGAGGCCCAACCTCAGCATCCCGACCTGTTCAGCTGTGGCGGAGCGGTCGTGCTCGATGGCTACCCATCGGTGTTCATGGACAAGGCCGTTCGCTACAGCGCCATGCCGGACTACATCTACGAGCCCGCGAACGCCGCGAAGCATCCACTGCCTGCCGGCGCGGACGCTGCTCGACACACCCCTGAAGCCATCATCGGCAAGCTCGCCTCCAGGGGCGTTCGTTGCGTCAAGATCTTCATCGAAGACGGCTTCGGCGGCGCGTCCGACTGGCCGCTCATGAGCAAAGAAACATTGCAGCGGGTGCGCGCCGAGACTCGCAAGCGAGGCTTGCTGCTGATCGCCCATGCCAACGCGATCGACATGCAGCGCATCGCGGTCGAAACGCGAGTCGATGTCATCGCGCATGGTCTGTGGAACTGGAATGAGTATTCGACCGATCAAGGGATACCGCCGGCCATCGCCACGCATCTGCGAGAGATCCACGCGAACAAGATCGGTTATCAACCGACGCTGCGCGTAATCGCCGGGCTGGCGGATTTGTTTCGTGAGGACACGCTGAAAGATCCAGCGTATGCGAAGGTCGTGCCGCCCGCGTTGCTCGAATGGTATGCAACGCCGGCGGCGCAATGGTTCAAGGAGGAGATGCGTGCGGGCATGGGAGGCATGCCGGACATGAAGGCCATGCACAGCTACATGGTCGTGGGCGCGTATGGCATGCGCGCCGCAAAATATCTGCACGACCTCGGCCAACCGTTGCTGCTCGGTAGTGACACGCCTTCCGCGCCGACGTTCGGTGCTCAGCCGGGCTATGACACCTATCGCGAGATGCGGATGATGGCGCAATCCGGCATTCCGTTAGCCGCGATCTTCCGTGCCGCGACCCTCAACAACGCCCGGCAATTCGGCCTCGACAAGGACTACGGCAGCGTCGAAGCGGGCAAGATTGCGAACCTGCTGTTACTGAGCGCCAACCCGCTCGAGACCATGCGAGCCTGGACCAGCATCGACCGCATCCTCCTGCGCGGCTCGGTGATCGAGCGTGAATCGCTGGCGGCCCGACGCGAATAGTTCCGCCTGATGGGATGCAAACGAATCGTTACAGCAGCGCAAAGATTCTTGACACTGCTCGGTGAGATTTGAGCCGCGCGCGGTATGGACACCCGCGCGGGCATGGACGCAGACTGCCCCGACAGCACGAGCTCCGGATCAGGAGCACTTTACGTTTCCTCCGGAGCGAGGGACATTCAGTGGGGGTCAAGCAATGAGCATCGGCATGAAGCACGGATCCAGGCTGCTCGGTATGGCAACTGCCCTGGCGCTCTCGGGTGCAATCGGCCCGGCCTGGGCGCTCGACCCGGGCGACACGGTCGATAACTTTCGCCTGCTCGATCACACCGGGGCCTCGCGCCAGCTCTATTACCTCTCCGACATGAAAGCCGTCGTGCTGATGGCGCAAGGCAATGGCTGCGAGGTCGTGCGCAAGTCACTTCCCGAGCTGCACGCGCTGCGCGCCAAATATCGGGAGCAAGGCGTCGAGCTGCTGATGATCAACTCCAATCTCGCCGACACGCGCGACGCGATCCAGAAAGAAGCCAGGACGCACGGCATCGACGTACCCATCCTGCTCGATGAAACCCAGATCATCGGCGAATCGCTCGGCCTGCAGCGCAACGGCGAATTGATGGTGATCGATACCAAGGGTTGGAAGGTCGCCTATCGGGGCCCGCTGTCGGCCGGTGGCACACCGTACGCAGCGAACGCTCTCGATGCAGTCATCGGCGCCGCGCCGGTCAAGACCGCGCAGGTCGATGCCAGCAAGGGCAAAGGCTGCGATCTGAAATTCCCGGAAGCCGATCGCAGGCAGGCGCACGCCAGGATCTCTTATGAGAAGACCATCGCGCCCATGCTCATCGACAACTGCGTCACCTGCCATCGCCAGGGCGGCATCGGCCCGTGGCAGATGAACAGCTACGACATGATCAAAGGCTTCAGCCCGATGATTCGCGAAGTGGTGCGCACCGAGCGCATGCCGCCGTGGCATGCGGATCCGCACTACAACGTGTTCTCCAACGATCGTTCGCTCAGCAAGGATCAGATCAAGACGCTGGTGCACTGGATCGAAGCGGGCTCGCCGCGCGGCAGCGGCAGCGATCCGCTGGCGGAGCTGAAGAAACAATGGCCGGAGTGGGAGCTCGGCCAGCCGGACCTGATCGTGGAGATCCCCGCCTTCGACGTGCCGGCGACCGGCGTGATTCCGTATCAGATGCCGATGGTGGACAACCCGCTGGATCACGACGTGTGGGTGCGTGCCGTGGACTTCCAGCCAGGTGACCGCACCGTGCTTCATCACATCATCGCGACCATGGGCGCCAGCGCCGAAAGCGTGCGCGATGGCGGCAGTCTCGGCGGCTATGTGCCTGGCGCCGGTCCGATGCTGCTGCCTCCGGAAACGGGGGTGCTGATCAAGAAGGACGCGAAGTTCTTTTTCCAGATGCACTACACCGTGAGCGGCAAACCCGCGCGCGACGTGAGTCGGATGGGCCTGTACTTCCGGAAAGATCCTCCCAGGCACCAGATGCGCAGCGCCGTGCTGCTCAATCCAGGACTGAAGATCCCGGCCAACACCAAGGCGCACACCGAGTCGGCCTCGAAGACCTTCGAGCACGACGTGATCGTCTACAACCTGCTGCCGCACTCGCATTTCCGGGGCAAGGCCTCGGACTTCGTCGCCACTTATCCGGACGGTCGCAAGGAGGTGCTGCTGTCAGTGCCGAACTACGACTTCAACTGGCAAACCACGTACGAGCTGAAGACGCCGAAGCGCTTGCCCGCCGGCACCCAGGTCACGCACAGCACGACCTGGGACAACTCGGCGCAGAACAAAGCGAACCCCGATCCGAACCGGGTCGTGCCGTGGGGCCAGCAGACCTGGGATGAAATGCTGTACGGAGTGATTCGCTATCGCTACGTGAACGAGAGCGATGCGCCCGCGGCGACTCCGGCGAAGGTCTCGCAGACCTCGCGCGACTGACGGCTAGTGAAACAGGTGCAGCGCCCGGGGCAGCGACGCCTCGGGCGGTGACTTGCCTTCCAGGATGGCCGAGATGACTTCGATGCTCGGCGGCAGATCGGCCGGGTTGTAAGGCTTACCAATGAGGCCCAGCGCCAGATTCTGATTCTGGTAGGCCGCAGGATGCTGAGCGCTGACGAACACGGCGGCGATGTGCAGTTCACGCAATCGCCTCGCCAGCTCTATGCCATCTCCAGCATGCATCAAGTCGATGTCGATCAGCGCAAGGGTGGGATGACCGCTGCGCGCCAGCTCCAGTCCCTCTTCGAGCGTGGCCGCCGGACCCAGCGTCTCGTGACCCGCCTGCTCCAGCTCAACAACCGTGCTCAGTGCGCAAATGGGCTCATCCTCTACTACCAAGATCAACATCTTCGTTTCGATTTGCGGCGCTCTCTCCTGAACATGGCAACGTCGCACAATTGCGAATCGTTCCTGCACGAGAGGGCAATCGCGCGTCGTCGGAGAATCAATCACGCGGGCCAGCGCATGTTCAATTGAGGTAGATGGGATTGCCGAGCAGCGCCAGCCTGCCGTCGACGTCGCGCACATCGATGCGGATCCAATGAGGTTCGCCGTCCGAGATCTCTTCGAACGACCACGAGTGCTTCGCGGTGGGGATGGCAGTGCGCCGCGTGGTTTTCCCGTCGCGAATGACTTCGACCGTACCGCCGGTCATCTGCTCGATGCGGGCCGTGAACGTGATCGATTGTTTCGCCGGCACCGACAGCTGACCACCCATCGGGACGATCGATTCGCCGTGCCTGGCGCTCAGCTCGAGCTTGCGATCGCGCGAGCCGGCGGTGTCGACGAACACGTTGCCGGCGCGAATGCCGGCCATGATGGCATCGATGCTCAGCTCCTCCGCATACACCACCGTGGTCGGCACGCCGATGCGACCGGGCGGCGGGGAAACGTTCGTCGACGTCACGTCATGCGTGTCGCTGCCGCCGATTGCGGTCAGGCGATGACCCTTCTGCAATTGCTCGTGCCAGAACGGAATGCCCGTGATCGGGCTTTCCACATCGTTGCCGTTCACGACTTCCACGGCCTGCACCAGCGACAAGTCCGCCGCCGGGGTCGGGGACCAGCCGCACCCCATGCAAGCCTCGCCCGTGGGCACTCGCGGATGATTGATCGAGACCAGCGCCCCTTTCCGCTTCGCTTCGGTCAACAACGCGTTCCAGTCGGGCACCGTGGCGCTGCCCACCCGGAAGTCCACCGGCTCACGCAGGTTGAATGCGTTGGCATGACCTTGGAAGGTGGTCATCTCCATGCCTGGAATCAACAGCAGCCGATCGAAGTACGGCTGCAACGCGGTCAACTCATTGACGTGCGAATTGGTGTTGTGATCGGTGAACGCGATGAAGTCGAGGCCGCGATCGGCCGCGGCATCCAGCGTTAGAAACAACGGACAAGGCACTCGCTTCTGCCCGCTCCTGCTCGCACAGTTGCCGTCGCTGTGTTCGCTGTGCATGTGCAGGTCGCCGCGATACCAGCCCGCTGCGGTTTTCAGCGCAGCCGGCTGGGTTGGCAGGCCATGCCGTTCGTTGCGCTGGAAATAAACTTCGGCCGTGAACTCGGACTTCTGGCCGTTGCGAATATTCGGGACGCCGAGCAGGAGTTGCCAGCGACCCGGCGTCACCGGGCCGGACAGATAGGAAGGCGTCGCATCGCTCGCGGAGATCGTAAATGAACGTTTGTTTCCGCCGCTCCAGCCGCGAAACTGTTCGTCGAATTTCTCACCGGGCCCGAGCAGTCCAACATCGATCGTCGTGCGTGCCTCGCGGCCGGTGTAGTCGAAGCGGACCTCGATCGCTTTCACACCCTCGGGGACGTCGAAAGGGAGCAGACGATAGGTGCGATGGGCCTTATCCGTGATGGTGTCGCGGAGGATCAGGTCGGGTGCAGCCGCATGCACATCTGCAACGGCGGCGAAGCAAAGCAGCGCAAGCAAGGAAACGAAACGCATGAAACCTCTGCGGTAATCGGGCCGAACCGCAGTGACATCGGTTCGCGCGAGCGGCCCGTGGATAGCATCGGGGCGGCGCCAAGCGCCGCCCGCCCATCATGCCCGCGGCCGTGTCAGAAGTCCCACGTCATCGAGAAGCGGAAGTTCCTGCCATAAATCGGCCGGGCGATGAAGAAGGGTGAGTTCGCCTCGCCGCTGACGAACGTGCCGGCGCGCGGATTGCCTTCCGTCAGGCCCACTTCGTTCAGCAGATTCTCGCCGCGCACGTAGACCGTCATGCGCTCGATCGGCGACCAGCGCAGATTCGCGCTGAGCACGTCGTACGACGGCAGCTTCAACAGATTGGCCGCATCGGCATAACGATCCCCGAAGTATTGATAATCCACTTCGAAGCGCACCTGCTCGCCCAGCTTGACCGCCGGCGTCACCCGATAGCTGACTTTCGGCACGCGCAACAGACGATTGCCGGTGAAGTCGGACGTGACCTCGCGACCGTTGACCAGCGTGGTCTGCACGAAGTCGCCGAACTCCGGTTCCTGCCAGGTCGCGCTGAAGCCCACGTCCAGCCAGTCCGTCGCGTGCACCGAGCCTTCGAGCTCGACGCCCAGCGTTTCGGTCTCGGTGAAGACGCTCACCTCCTGATAACCACTGGTGTCCGGGTTGTATCTCACGTCGCCGAAGCGGAACTTGTCGTAGTTCGTCTGGAACAAGGTGGCGTACAACGACCAGCGGTCCGACTGGTACTTGTAGCCGGCCTCGATGAAATCCATGGTGCGAATCACCGGTGTCGCGAAGGCGTTGGTGATGTAGTCGCCCACGTTGGGCAATCGGAACGTAGAGGTGTAGCGCGCGAACACGCCCATGCTCTCGAGGAATTGCCAGTTCACGCCGGCCGTCCAGCCGAAGTCGTCGTAGTCCGTGTCGAAGCGATCGAACTCACCGGTGCCGGTGAGCACGGTATCGTCGGCAGTGCTCGCCAGAATGCCCAGATCGCGCGGTGCGGACTTCTCCACCTTGCCTTTGACGTCCACCTGCTCGTAACGCGCGCCGAGGTCGATGCGCCACCGATCGTTCAAGCTCCACTCGTCCGAGAAGTACAGCGCCTTGGTGAACGACTCGCCCTCGCCATTGGCGAACTCCGAGCCGTAACGAATGAAGCCGTTGTCGCTGAGGGTGCGCAGCGGGTTGCCCGCCGCATCGACGGCAACCAGGTCGAGCAAGCGGGCCCGGTCGCGGACATCGATGATCGCGTTGGCGGAGTAGCGATCGAATGCTTCGTCGACCTTGGCCAGGTACAAACCGACAGCCAGGTCATGCTTCTGACCGCCGATCTCGACGTTGCGCATCAGCCGCAGATCGTTGAGCAGCTCATCGAGCGGCACGCGTACCTGGCGGAACGAGCCGTCGCTGGTGAGGCCGTTGCCGTTCTGGCTGTTGACGTTGAAGACCTGGTTCGGCGCGTTCACATAGCGCAGTTGCACATCCACCGCGCCCGGAACCACGTCGCCGATGTTGGCACGCGCTGCTGCGAGCCGAGATGCCGCTGTCACTGGAGTGTTCGGGAACAGGCCGATGCGCGAGCTGTCCGATTCGCGATATCGCGTGCCATTGCGCAGCTGCCAATCGCCCGGCAGCTGGTATTCGAACTTCAACGTGTACTGCGTCAGCTCGACGTCCGTGCCGCGATCGATGTCGAGCGGGAACGTGCCGTTGGCGTTGCGCAGAGTCACGCGTCGCGTGTCGGGGCCGGACAACGTGCCATAGTGCTCATCGATGCCGGGCACGCCGACCACATCGCCATTGGCGTCGTACGTCAGCGGCAGGCCGGTGTAGAAAATGACCTGGTCATCGATGCGCTTGACGTTGAAGTCCACCGAGCCGTTCTCGAACGTGCGACCGACGGCGAAGCGCAGCTGACCGCCCTTGTTCGCGGTGTAGCCCGGATCGCGTACGCCGTCGTCTTCGCGATAGAAGCCGCCGAAGCCGAGCCGCCACTCGCCGATCGGCAGGTTGTACCAGCCATCGACGCGACGCAGGCCGTAGTCGCTGCTCGCGACTTTGATGTTGCCGCCCGCAACGTCGCCAGGCTTGCGAGTGATGAAGTTCACCACCCCACCGGGCGCGTTCGAGGAGAACATCGAGGCCGGACCGCCGCGCACCACTTCGATGCGATCGATGGTGTCGTCGAGCCGGAAGGATTGATCCGCGTTCAGCCAGCCGAGGCCGGGATCGTGCTGCACCGGCAGGCCATCTTCTTCCATGCCCACGGCCGAGAAGCCTTCTTCGGGAATGCCACGCGCACGAATATTCGCGCTGGCCTCACCGCCAGTGGATTCGACCCAGAAGCCTGGCACCGAGCCGAGCGCATCGGCCACGCCGAGCGGAGCATCCATGCGCAGCGCTTCGCTGCCGATGGTGGTCACGGCATAGCTCACTTCCACCTTGCGGATCTCTTCGACACCCGCGCGACCGGTGACCACGACCTCTTCCAGAGAATTGGACGAAGTGCCGGCATCCTGTGCATGCGCGAGACCGGCAACGAACAAAGGCACAGCCAATGCGAGCTGGTAGCGAATGGCATTGCGAAGCGGAGACATGTGACCGTGGCATCCTTAGCTGCGTCAGAACGCGGCGCATGCTCGTGGGAGCGCATTAAGCGCCAATGACAGCCGGGTGACGCGGTCGTGACATTCCCGGGCGAGATTTTCGGAACGCAATCAATGCGTCATGGATTTAACCCGGATCCTTTGACGAGGGCTTGCTCAATGAAATATTTCAGTCCGGTCGCATTGCTCGTGCTGCTCGCCGCCTGTGGTCAAAAGCAGCACGGCGCTCCGGCCACCGAAGCGCCCCCGCCCGCAGGCGAGGGCCCCGCCGTAACAAGATCCACCGAACCTCAGACCACCGCCACGGCCGAAGCCACTGCCGGCGCGGCGGCGAAACTCTCGCCCACCCAAGGCAACACTGCGAACGGTGCATTGAAGATCACCGCCGCGGGCACGGGAGTAAAAATTTCAGGAATGGTGCAGGGACTGAAGCCCGACAGCGAATTCGGTTTTCATTTTCATGAGAAAGGCGACTGCAGCGCGCCCGACGCAACCAGTGCCGGTGCTCATTTCAATCCCACCGGCCAGGAGCATGGCAACCCGCAGAGCCCGCCGCATCACGCCGGTGACATGTTCAACCTGAAGTCGGATGCGCAGGGCGTCGCGGAAGTCAGCGTCGACAATCCCAATGTCTCACTGCAGACCGGTTCGCCCAATGACATCCTCGGCAAAGCAGTGGTGGTGCATGCGAAACCCGACGACTACAAGACGCAGCCGTCCGGCAACTCCGGCGATCGCATCGCCTGCGGTGTCGTTGCAGTTCAAACGAACTGATCGGTGCGCTAATCCGCAGCTCGCGGCGGTGGCGCGTAGCTATAGAGCGCCGCCGCTTTGCCGCGAGCCACGCATTTTTCGTCCGGCTTGCCTCGCACGATGTACCACTGCGAGCGATTCGCCTCGCCCAAAGCCTGCGCCGTGGTGTGGCTGAAGCACAGCTGACGGGCGTGATCGTTGACGACCAGCTGACGACGCTCCGAACCATTCAGCCACAGCGCCGCGTCGGCCGCTTCCTGATCCGACTCGCGCCAGCGCGCGTGCCCGAAGTGAACGATGGGACGATGCACGTTGAGCAGATACTGCTCCTTGAAGCCCACGAAGCCGAGCTCCGCGTTCGGGTCGTCGATCGCTTCGACCCGATCGATGAAGCCCGCGCCCGAGCGGGCCGCATTCATGACCGGATTGACCCAGTAGCTCACCGTCAGCAGAGCAACCGCGAGTACGCCTGCATAGGCGAGCACGCCCCGAGCGGGTCGGGCGAGTGCGCAGACCAAAGCGCCGGCGCCACCGATCAACAACAGCGGGCCGAAGACATCGATCTCATAGTTCGCCATCACCTCGAGCCGCTTGTCCGGTTGTATCTGGACGTAGATGGCAAGCGTCAGACAGACCGCCGCGATCACGGCAGCCAGAATGAACAACACTCGCTGCACCGAGCGGCGCTGCAGCAGCTCCAGCAGGTAGGGCCCGCTCGCGAGCGCCAGGGCCGGCACCGCCGGAAGGATATAAACACCGCGCTTGCCACTGCTGAGGCTGAAGAACAGCAGCACCAGCACGATCCACGACACGAGCAAGCCGATGCGTAAGTCACGCGCCTGCCATGCTTTGCGCCACCGCGGCACGAGCCACGGCAGCAGCAGCGTCAGCGGCAGCCACAATCCCGGAATCACCTTGATGATGAAATACCAGAACGGCTCGCGGTGATGCCAGGCATCGGTGTAGCGACCGACGGTCTGATGAAACAGGATTTCGTCGCGATAGGCCGCAAGTGTTGGATCGGCATTGGCCGCCAGCAGCATCGGCACGAGCCAGGTGCTGACCGCGAGCAGGAACGCCACCGGGCCGATGAGCCACAGCCCGATGCTCGTGCTCTGCATGCGTGGCGACCAACGCGGACCGCGCATCGCTGCAAACGGAATCAACATCAGCAGGGGCAGAAAACCGACGCCCTTGGTGATCACACCGAATCCAGCCGCAGCCCAACCGATCGCGTACCAGCCCCAGGCCGGACCGAGTAACAGGTGGCGCATCAAGCCGTACAGACCGAGCACCACCCAGAACAGCAGCGTCGCATCGATCTGCGCCTGACGCACTTGCCAGACAAATTGAATGGTCAGCAGCAAGGCCAGCGCCGCGGCCAGGCCAGTCTCGCGATTCCACAGGCGCCGGCCCAGATCGTAGATGAGGAACAGGCAGGCGAGTCCACTGAGCAAGGACGGCAGCAGGAAGGCGATGCGCAGCGACCCGGTGGCGAGCAGCGCCAGCCCCATCAGCCAGAAGAACAGCGGCGGTTTGTCGCCATACACATCGCCGCCGACGCGCGGCAACAGCCAGTCGCCGCTCGCCACCATGTCACGAACGATCAGCGCAAAGCGCGGTTCGTCCGCGGGCCACGGATCGCGCAGACCGATCCCGGTCGCGATCAGCAGCAATGCCAGTCCCAACAGCCACAACAGGTCGAGTCGCGCATCGCGTGAGCTATCGCCGCCGACGCGAAACCACTCCTGCACCCAACTCGCCTGCATCGTTCACCTGCCTCGAAAGTGGCGGCGATTATGCCCTGGTCGCCGCGAATTGGTGTTGGACGAACGCTGCGAAAAAACCAATCGCAGGTGCCGCATTTTTATTTTCGATTGATGGCCGCGAACGGAGCCGTCCAACACGGCGATGCACACAGAACGTTTCCCAGCCGCCCCCCTGCCGCTATACGCACGTTTCCGAGAGCGCTGGGCCGCTGGCATTCCCTGCTCCTCCGATATCGCATTCGCCTTTGGCGTGTCCTTCATCTGGCTGGCGCTGTACAACGTCCGCTTCTGGCAGCTGTCGGGCGCGGCGATGTGGCACCCGAGCGCGGGCTCGATGCTCTTCATGGCTTCGCTCTTCGTGCTGGCGTGGGTGGTGCAGGCGGTACTGCTGCTCCTCTCGCCGACTCGCTGGGTGATGCGTGCCGCCGCCAGCGTGATGTTCGTGCTCGCCGCGTTCGGCGCCTACTTCATGAGCGAGTACGGCGCAATCATGAACCAGGAGATGATGCGCAACGTCCTCCAGACCGACCACGCCGAAGTCACGGCACTGCTGAATGCGGACGTGGCGCTGCATGGTGTGCTGCTGGGACTGGTTCCCGCGCTGCTGGTGTGGCGGGTCCGTTTGCCGGAACGCAGTTGGCGCACTCAGATGGGGCAACGTGCGATCGCCGTTGTTGTCGCGCTTGGCGTAGCGGTCGCAGGCATGTTTGCCAATTCGGCCGACTACGCCACTTTCTTTCGCGAGCACAAGCCGGTTCGCTACACGCTCAATCCAATCGCGCAGGTGGTCAGCATGGCGGGCCTGCTTGCCGGGGGTCGCGATGCGCGTGCCAACGGGCCGTTGATCGATCCAGCCGGCAAGATCGAGCACACCGCTGCTCCTTCAGCCCGACCCCTGGTGTTGTTCCTGGTCATCGGCGAAACCGCGCGTGCCGAGAACTTCCAGCTCGGCGGCTATGCTCGCGAGACCAATCCCGAGCTGGCGCAAATCTCCGGCCTCACGTATTTCTCGAATACGTCCTCGTGCGGCACCTCGACCGCCATTTCAGTGCCCTGCCTGTTCTCGCACCTGCCGCGCGCCGCATTCAAAGTCGCTGAAGCCGATCGCTACAGGAATCTGCTCGACTCGCTGGTGCAAGCCGGCTTCGACGTGCAATGGCGCGACAACAACTCCGGTTGCAAAGGGGTCTGCGCCCGCGTGACCAGCATCGACTACAACCAGAAGCCCGATCCGCAGTATTGCCGCGACTCGAACTGTTTCGACGCCGTCATGCTCGGCGACCTGCCGGAGACCTTGCGCAAGATCGTGCGCGACACGGTCATCGTGTTCCACCAGAAGGGCAGTCACGGACCGTTCTACTCGGAGCGGTATCCACCGCAGTTCGAACGCTTTCAGCCCGCCTGCCGCTCCAACCAGCTGCAGCATTGCACTCAACAGGAGATCACCAACGCCTACGACAACACGATCGCGTACACCGATCATGTGCTCGCCAGCCAGATCCGGATGCTCCGCCAGGTCAGCTCACACCTCGACAGCGTGTTGATCTACGTTTCGGACCATGGCGAATCGCTGGGCGAGAACGGCATCTACCTACACGGCATGCCGTACGCATTCGCGCCGGCAGCGCAGCGGCACGTGCCCATGTTGATCTGGACCTCCGAGGGTTATGTCCGCCGGACACAGCTGCGCGCCGACTGCCTGCGCACCGAGGCGAGCCTGCCGGTCAGTCATGATTTCTTCTACCACACGGTGCTGGGCGCGGCACAGCTGCGCAACCAGGCTTATGATCGGCAACTGGATCTGCTCGCTGGCTGCCGCCGCGGCGGCGGCAGCGAATGAGCGACGATTGATTTATCGACCCCGCCCGTCCTACTGACAAGTGAGCAACGAGGAAAGCACCGAAAGCGCGCTGATCGCCGCCATGCTCCGTGGCGACGAGGCGGCGTTTCGCCGCTTTTTCGAGACCTATTTTCCGCGTGTCTACCGGTTCGCGCTGCCCCGGCTGGGCAACGACGCCGAGGCCTGCAAAGAAGTGGTGCAAGCAACCCTGGTCAAAGCCATGCGCGCGCTCGCCGGTTTTCGCGGCGAGGCGGCGCTGTTCAGCTGGTTGTGCCAGATCTGTCGCCGCCAGATCGCGGACTATCTGCGCGCTCACAAGCGCCACTCCCAGAACGTGGTGCTGATCGATGACACGCCGGGGCTGCGCGAAGCGCTGGAATCCATCGCCGCGCCCGCCTCGGACGAGCCGATGCAGGGCTACACCAATGCCGAAGTGCGCCGGCTGGTGCAGTCCGTCCTGGATCGGCTGCCGTCGCGCTATGGCGATGTGCTGGAATGGAAATATATCGAGGGACGCAGCGTCGAGGAGATCGGCGAGCTGCTCGGCGTCGGGCACATAGCGGCGCAGTCGCTGCTCGCTCGCGCGCGCACGGCATTCCGCCAGGCACTGGAAACTGTATTTGGGTCGACTGCGAGCGATGTGCTCGCCGGTATGAGAAAGTAGCGCCATGACGACGGTACGTGACGAACCCGAGTCTAACGACGCCAGCATCGAAGCGTTGCTGCGAGAGGTTGGCGCGCGCGACGAACCTTCGGCCGCGACGACGACGGAGGTGATGTCGGCAGTGCATGCCGAATGGCGCAACATCGTGCAGGAACGTCGGCGCCAGCAGCGCGTCGTTGCCTGGCGGATTGCCGCGGGCGTCGTGCTGGCTGTGCTGGTCACCACTTTCGCTTATCGATTCATGGCGCCGGCTCCCGAGCAGTTCGCCAGCATCTCGTATGTCGACGGGCAGCTGCTCGCCGGCAGCCACAGCAAGGCCGAAGCTCGCGCAGTCGGACAGCTCATTCTGGTCGGCGACAACATGCAAACCGACGCGCAGTCGCGCGCCGCCGTTTCGTTCCCTGACGGGCTGTCGCTACGGCTCGATCACAACACCCAACTCACGGTCGACGCGACCGATCGCATTTCGCTGGCCGCGGGCGCGGTCTATATCGACGCGCCTTCAGCGGCGGGAAACGCAAATGCGCTGACCATCCAGACGACCGCTGGGTCCGTGCAACACGTCGGAACCCAATACGAAGTTCGCACTCACGCCGATGCGATGGTGGTCAGTGTCCGTGAAGGCCGCGTGCTCGTGACGACTCCGACCACTTCGAACACTGGCGAAGCAGGACAGGTGCTGCATCTGACGAATGACGGCGAGCTGACCCGCAGCACGCTCGATGCGACCGATCCGCACTGGCACTGGACCCTGCAGGCCGGGCCTCAGTTCGACATCGACAACCAGTCGCTCGCAGCGTTCCTGCAATGGATCGCCCGCGAAACCGGCCGGCACGTCGTGTATGCCACGCCGGAAGCCGAAGCAGCTGCGCAATCCGTGAAGCTGCAAGGCTCCATTGCCGGCCTCGATGCCGACGTGGCCCTGACGACAGTGCTGGCGACCACTCAGCTGCGTCGCTATCAAACGGACTCGAGCGAGATCGGCATCGAGCTCGCGCCGATTGATTCGCGCGCCCCCACGCGTCGAACCCACTGAGCGCCGGACTGGGCGCGAAATTGGCACACTGGCGCTCGATCGACCGCTGGATCGCAGCAACGCCATCGATTCGATGCCATTGCTGATCGAAACCCGGAAATCGTTCTGACGCATGTCGAATACGAGCTTCTACTGGCGCCATCTGCGCGCGCCGCTGACGGTGTTCGTGCTGCTCGCCCCCTTGCTGGCAACCACTACGCTCGACCTCGACATCGCGCACGCGCTGTTCTTCGATGAGGTCCAGTCACGCTGGATCGGCGCGAGCAGCTGGTGGGCCAACGAGCTGATCCATCGTGACGGCACCTGGCTGATGCGTGCCGTAGCGCTGCTGGCGCTGGCAACTTGCATAGCGAGCTGGACCCGCCCGCAGTTGCACGAACTGCGTAGACCCGCGCTGTTCTTTTTCGTGTCCATCGTGCTGTCGGTGGGCCTGGTGGGCTTGCTGAAAACCCTGACCAACGTCGACTGCCCACGCGACCTGACCGAGTTCGGCGGCAGGTTCCCGTTCATTCATCTGTTCCAGCATCGCCCCGCCGACCTGCGCCACGCGCAGTGCTTTCCCGCCGCCCATGCCAGCTCCGGTTACGCGCTGCTGGCTTTATACTTCGTGTTTCGCGAGCGCAGTCGGGCAGCCGCGCGATGGGGCCTGGCCGCCGGTGTGCTGTTGGGCCTGACGTTCGGCATCGCCCAGCAAACTCGCGGTGCGCATTTCGTTTCACACGATGTGTGGAGCGCGATGCTGGTGTGGACGGTTTCGTCAACTCTGTACACTTTCGTTTTCAAGGCCCGGCTATGGAATCCTGCCCCGCCCCGTCGATCACAGTGGGAACGCAATGAAGTCAGCGCTGCGGCGCGTCGCCTGCCTGTCGACGGGACTGCTGATGTGCCACGCCGCGATGGCGCAGCTCCAGGGCCGTAGCGTCGGCGATGTGCTCAAGGACCTGCGCGCCCAGGGCCTGATCTTCATCTACAACAACCAGATCGTGCCGGCGCAGCTGCGGGTCGAGGTCGAACCCCATGCGACCCGCGGACTGGAGCTGGCTCGAGAAATTCTGGCTGCGCATGGATTGGCGTTGTCCGAGGCGGCGCCTCGAGTGTATGCCGTGGTGCGCGGCTCGCCCGCTCCTCCCGAACAAGCACCGGCCGCGCCGAAACCGGAGCCCACGCAGCCCGAAGAGGTCGTCGTTCAAACCAGCCGCTACGTGCTGGCGAGCGCCGACAACATCGCGCCAAAGGAATTCCTGACGCAGGACGAAGTGCAGGCCATGCCGCGTCTGGCGGATGAAACATTGCGGGCGGTGCAAAGACTGCCCGGGACGGCCACCAACGGCGTCTCCAGCCTCGGGCCGGTGCGCGGCGGCGAACCGAACGAGACCGCCATCGTCCTGAACGGGCTGCGGCTGTACGAGCCTTTTCATCTGAAGAACTTCTACAGCCCCATCAGTCTGCTGGATTCCCGGCTGATCGATGGCATCGAGTTCTATTCGGGCGGGTTCCCGGCACCCTATGGCGATCGCATGAGCGCCATCATCGACGCGCGCACCATCCGTCCCGATGAGCGCTACTACGAAGCCGGCATCAGCTTCTTCCATACCAACGCGCTGGCGGCAACCGGCTTCGACGACGGCCGCGGGCGCGCGCTGATCTCCGCTCGTCGCGGCAACCTTGGCGAGCTTGCGCAGTTCACGGAGGAGGATTTCGGCAAACCGGACTATTCCGACGGGTTCGCGCGTGTCGAGTACCAGCTGAGCGACGCCACGCGAATCTCTTTCGACGCGCTCGCCTCCGGCGACCAGATCGTCGCCAAGCGCGATGAGGGAGCGCAGCAGGCGCGCGCCAGGTATCGAAACATCTATAGCTGGCTGACGCTGGACCACGCCTGGTCCCCGGATTTCTCCACCCGGGTCATCGGCTCGTTCACCGATCTGGTCAATGAACGCCGTGGCGTGGTCGATCAGCCGGGCCAGCGCTCCGGACGCGTGCAGGACGATCGCAGCTTCCACATCGGCGGGCTGAGGCTGGAGAACACCTGGAACCGCGGTGCATTCAAGCATCGTTTCGGCGGCGAGGTCCGCAAACTCTGGGGCGACTATGACTACGCGCTCGATCTCACCGTCTCGCCCGACTACCCCTTCCCGGGCTCGCCCGGCTCGGTGACCACGCGACGCGCGGCGCCTGCTCCGCAGGGATATGAGAACTCGCTGTACTGGGACATGCGGACCACGCTCGGTCAACGCTGGACGTTCGAGACCGGTCTGCGGGCCGACGTGCAAACCTACGACGGCAGCGACGATGGCGAACAATGGAGCCCGCGCGTCAGCGTGCTCTACACCGTGTCGCCTGCCACCACGCTGCGCGCCGGCTGGGGACGTTTCTATCAATCCCAGGGCATCAACGAGCTGCAGGTCGAAGACGGCATCTCGCAGTTCTATCCCGCGCAGCATGCGGATCACTTCATCGCCAGTCTGGAGCATGCCTTCGACGACGGCTTCAATCTGCGCGTCGAGGCATATCGCAAATACTATCGACGCATCAATCCGCGCTTCGAGAACATGCTCGATCCACTGGTGCTGTTTCCGGAAGCGGAGTTCGATCGCGTCATGATCGACGCGCATAGCGCTTTCGCCCAAGGCATCGAAGTGCTGATGCAGATGCGGCCGCGCGGCCCCTGGAGCGGCTGGCTCAGCTATACGTGGTCGCAGGCCACCGATCGAATCGATGGCGAAGATGTGCCGCGCAGCTGGGATCAACGGCATGCCGTCAACCTGGGCGTGAGCTGGGCGAGCGGGCCGTGGAACGCGACCGTCATCAACAGCTTCCACAGTGGCTGGCCGACCACCAGGCTCGCCATCGATCCGGTGACCGGGGTGCCGAGCATCGATCTGTCACAGCGCAACCGCAGCCGGTTTGCCGCGTTCAATTCGCTGGATTTTCGCGTGACCCGCACCTTCCTCATGCCACGCGGCGCGCTCGACGTGTTCGTCGAAGTCTCCAACGCGACCTCGCGCCAGAATCCTTGCTGTGTCGAATACAAACCGCGGCAGAACGCCGACGGCTCGGTGAGCTACGAGCGCGATCTCAGTTCCTGGTTGCCGTTGATACCGTCGGCCGGCGTGCTGTGGCGCTATTGATCGGCCGCCGGCGGGGCACGGTAAATCCTGTCTTTCAAAAACCTGCGGGTATGGAAGACTGCCGTCTGGAAAATATTTTAGCTGCATCCCGAGCGTGACCCGGGCGCCCCCGCCCCGATGCACGGTCGACCGGAAACAACCGCGGCACGGATTGGAAAATTCTCCAGAGCGGCGCTCTGGAGTGCGAGGAACTGAGAGTAGATGAAGATCCTGCATCTCGAGGACAACCCGAGCGATGCGCTCATTATCGAGCGCGGCATTCAGCGACAAGGCATCCAGGCGACGTTCATTCAAGTCCGCAGCTCGAGCGAATATGCCGCGGCGTTGCGGGACGGCGGCTTCGACGTCGTGCTGGTCGATAACAACCTGCCCGGCTACAGCTCGGAAGATGCGATTGCCGAAGCCAAGGCCGCCCACCCCAACGTGCCGGTCATCGTGTGTTCCGGCGCCGCGCTCGACTCCGAAGTGGCCGCCAGTTTCGCGGCGGGCGCCAGTGATTATGTCCTCAAGGATCATCTTTGGCAGCTGAGCGCAGCGCTGCGCCGGAATATCCAAGCGCCGCCGCCGGCGGTCGCACCTCCGCAAGCGGCGATGATGCTGCTGGTCGATGTGGTGCAGAAACTGTCTCTGGCTCGCGGGCTCGACGCCATCGTCGACATCGTTCGCAAGGCCGCCCGTCAGCTCACCGGCTGCGACGGCGCGACGTTTGTATTGCGCGACGGCCCTTACTGTTATTACGTCGACGAAGACGCGATCTCGCCGCTCTGGAAAGGGCAACGCTTTCCGCTGGAGAGCTGCATCAGCGGCTGGGCCATGCTCAACAGCCAGTCCGCCATCATTCCGGACATCTACAAGGACTCGCGCATTCCGCACGCCGCATATCGGCCGACGTTCGTCCACAGCCTCGCGATGGTGCCGATCCGTTCCTACTCCCCCATCGGCGCCATCGGCAACTACTGGGCCAGTCATCACGAGTGCACGCCCCAGGAGCTGATGCTGTTGGAAGCCCTCGCAAACACGACCGCCGTGGCGATGGAAAACGTCGATGTCTATCAGAACCTGGAACGCCAGGTGCGCGAGCGCACGCGCGAGTTGCAGACGGTGAACCAGGAGCTCGAGGCGTTTTCATCCGCGGTGTCGCACGATCTGCGCGCACCGCTGCGAATCATGAATGCGGAGCTGGACATGGCTCGCGAACACGGCGGCGTGCTGCCGGCGGCGTCCATCGAACGTTTGCGCGACTCCACCACCCGCATGGGTTCGCTTATCGATGACTTGCTGCGCCTGTCTCACATCACCCGCACCGAGCTGTATTTGAAGCCGACCGACTTGAGCGAAATCGCCGGCAAGATCCTGACCCGGTTACGCAATGCCGAGCCGCAACGCGAGGTCGACGCCATCATCGCGCCCGGTCTGCGAGTGACCGCCGATGCCGGCCTGATGAGCGTGGTGCTGGAAAACCTGTTATCGAACGCCTGGAAATACAGCTCCAGGCGCGAGCGCAGCCGCATCGAGGTCGATGCCTGTCGCGATGCCGCCGGTCGAGTGGTGTATCGAGTGCAGGACAACGGCGCGGGCTTCAATCCGAATCAGGCGGACCGGCTGTTCAAGCCATTCACCCGGCTGCACGATGCGCGTCAGTTCCCCGGTGTGGGCATCGGCCTGGCGACCGTCCAGCGCATCATTCAGCGGCACGGCGGCGAGATCTGGGCGAGCAGCGACGGCCACAGCGGCGCGCAGTTCATGTTTACCCTGGGCGAGCAAGCCTGAGTCAGATCGCGTCTACGAATCCCTGCAGCACGTGTGCGACGTTGTGGCCGATCTCGGCAACCGCGTAGCCGCCCTCGAGAATGAACACGGTCGGCAGCGCGAGAGCTGCGATCTGCGCGCCGAGCTTCAGATACTCGGGCTCGCGCAGCTGAAACTTGGAGATCGGATCGTCAGCGAAAGTATCGACGCCGAGTGGAAATCACCAGCGCGTCCGGCTGGTACTCCTGGATGCGGCGAACCGCATCGCCGAGCGCATCGAACCACAACGCATTGCTGCTGCCTGCCGGCAACGGATAGTTCCTGTTGTAGCCGAGACCCGGGCCCGTCCCGGTCTCGTCGGCATGCCCGAGGTAGAACGGATACTCGGTGCGTGGATCGCCGTGGATGGAAAGAAACAACACGTCGCTGCGATCGTAAAAGATGGTCTGAGTGCCATTGCCGTGGTGAAAGTCCACGTCCAGCACGACCACCCGCTTCGCCCCGTTGTCACGAAATGCCTGGGCCGCGACCGCGGCGTTGTTCACGAAGCAGTAGCCGCCGAGAAAATCGGGGCCCGCATGATGTCCCGGCGGTCGCGATAACGCGAACGCGGCACGCTCGCCGCCGCTGACGATCTGCTGCGCGGTCAACGCAATGTCAGCGCCGAGTTTTGCCGCGGTCCACGTGCCCGCCATGAGCGGCGTGCCGCTGTCGAAGGAGTACATTCCCAACTTGCCCGAGAATGTCTCGGGCTCGATGTCGCTGCGGAAACTTCGCACCGGCCATACGGCCGGCAACGCATCGTTCGTGTAGCCCTGCGCGGTCCACAGATCCCAGGCTTTTTCCAGGAAGCGAATGTAGCGAGGCGCATGGACGCGCTCGATCGCCGCCAGCGGAAATTCCTTCGGCGCCAGGATCGGCCCGAAGTTGCGCGCCTTCACGGCCTCATGCACGAAGTCGGCACGCTCCGGCTTCTCGAAGCAGGGCACGAGCTGGCCACGATACATTTCCCTGTCACCGGCATGCAGGCGATGACGATCGCTGTAGACGATTTTCATGAGCGCGCCTGCAGCCCGACGGCGACCAGGTTGGCGATCTCGTGGGCGATGTGCTGCTGTTGCCGTGGGTCGGTGGGCACGTCGTCCTTGACCAGCCAGCTGAGCAGCCCGGGCAACATCAGCGCACGCGCATGCACGTCCACGTCCTTGATGGTGCCTTCGCGAATGCCCTGGCGGATCAGCTCGTGATACGCGTCGCCAAGCTGATCGGAGCGCACCGCAAACTTCGCCTGCCCTTCCGGCGACAGCGCACCGTGCCCGACCAGCGGCGACAAGGGATTCAAGTCCTCGTTGGGATACGCCCGCGCCAGCGCGTCCATCGAGGCGGACAGCGCTTCCATCCGCGTGCCCGAGTATTCGAGCATGCGGTCCTTGATGAACAGAAAAATGCGGAAGGCACGCTCGTAACACGCGGACACGACTTCCTGCTTGCTGCCGATGTGATGATGGAACGTGCGCTTGGTCGTGCCCAACTGCGCGGCGATTTCCTCCAGCGACGTGGCATCGATGCCCTTGCGATTGAAGGCGCGCGAGGCGGCTCGCAGCAGTGCTTCACGCTTCGCTTCCAGCGCCGCGTCCCGATCGAACGCGCTCACCACTTGGGGCGCGAGCGCGGAAAGATCCAGCGGCTGGTAATTCGGCAATTCCGGACGCGTGGAAAACCCTTCGAGCACGGTCGCCATCACCGCGGACCGCAACCGCTCCGCGCCCATCGGACCGACTGCATGCGCCCACGGTCTTGCGAGCGGCGCCCACGTCACCAGACTCAGGATCACGCGCGCATTCACTTCGATATCGCAGGCGCGCAGCACGCCTTCGCGATGCCCGGTTTCGAGCAGGTGCGCGAGCCGGGCGGTCAGTGCGTCATACAGTCCCTGGATGGTGTCGCGCTGAGTCTGGTTCATCATCGCGATCTCGGCGCGAGCCGCGATCTCCGGCTCCTTCGGATCGAGCATGCGGCTGATGAAATCGATCAAGATGTCGGCCGACGTTCCGCCGACGCGTTCAGCTTCTCGCAGGTGGCGCGCGATGATCTCGGCCGCGCGCCGATAGCATTGAAACACCAGGTCTTCGCGATCGGCGACGTAGTGGTACATCGCGCCGCGCGTGACGCCCAGCTTGGCGGCGATTTCCGCCAGCGAGGTGAGCAGCACGCCTTTCTGATTCAGTTGACGAGCGGCCTCGTCGAGCACTCGCTCGTGACGATTGACCGCGCCCCCCGAGGCTGGCGCCTCGGCGGTGGGCTGGCCCGCGCTGTCTTTGGGATTCGAAGTCATGGCAGTACCGACAGTTACCATAGTAACCCGCAGCGCCGCTCCCGTTCACCTCGCCTGCATCGGCAGCGGCGCCGAACCGTGCGCTCCCTCACGAGCCGACGAGAGCCGGTTCACAGTTTCCAAATTGCGACAGCCGTGCAGGGGGTCAGTTCGTCCATGGCTGCGTTACGCTTCGCCCGTCCCCGGGTGACGTATGCCATGACCCGCTCGTTGCACAACCACGAACACGGCTGACATGGAGTCTCTTTTCAGCTCGCACGGCCCCGCGTCCGACGCTGCGGCGACCCGTATCAAGGCGATGCGCTGGCCGGCCAGCATGCGCCTGGGCCACACCACCATCCTGACGGGCAAAGCGATCCAGATCTCCACCTCCGGGATCGGCCTGCTGATGGACCGGACGGTGCGGGAGGGTGAGACCGCCCTGGTGCGGGTCGACGCCTTCGTGGAAGGCAATCCGGTGCGATTGCAGGCGCGGACCAGCGTGGTCTGCTGCACCTGTGTGGGCATGGACGGGTTCCGGATTTCACTGCGCTTCCAGGAGCTGGACGAGGATGCGCAGCAGGCGGTCGACGCGTTACTGCGCGCCCGCTGAGGGCAGCGGGCGCGCTCGCTTCAAGTCACTTCAGCAGACTGCGCAGCATCCACGCGGTCTTTTCATGAACCTGCAGACGCTGGGTCAGCAGATCGGCGGTCGACTCGTCGCCGCCTTTTTCCGCCGCCGGGAACGCCGCACGCGCGGTGCGGGCGACGGCTTCATGACCGGCCACCAGTAGCCGTACCATCTCCATGGCTTCCGGCACGCCCTCGGTCTCCTCGATGGAGGTGAGGCGGGCGAACTGGCTGTAAGTCCCGGGCGCCGGATAGCCCAGCGAACGGATGCGCTCGGCGACCGCATCCAGCGCGTTCCACAGCTCGGTGTACTGCTCCATGAACATCAGGTGCAGCGTATTGAACATCGGCCCTTCGACGTTCCAATGGAAGTTGTGGGTCTTCAGGTACAGCGAATAGGTATCGGCCAGCACCTTCGCCAGGCCATCGACGATTTTTTCACGGTCTTTACCGCTGATGCCGATGTCGATGGCGACCGCGCCGCCCTTGCCGCCATTTTTCTTGGAACTTTGTTTGGCCATACAGATTCTCCTGACGATATTCGCGCTGCCGAACTGAACCCATTCATTCATGATCGTACTCGGTCGGCGCACGACGCTCCAACAGCGAGGCTCTATGCATGCGATCGACGCAACACACAGTCGCGAGATGTGCGCCGAACGCACGATTCAGTGAGCATTCATAGCGCATACTTTGCAATACGCATGGCGACCTGCTGGGCGCCGCGGACCACGAACGATGAGAGACCCGATGATGCAAAAGCTTGTTTTTGCCGCGATCGCCGCCGGTGCCTGCCTGTTGAGCGCCACCGGCGTGTACGCCGCCGATGGCAAGGAAAAGATCGTAGCCGCCCAATCTTTTGCCACGCTCGACCGCAACGGTGACGGCCGCATCAGCCGCTCCGAAGCCGGCTTCGACCAGAAGCTGTCGCAGACATTCGCCGAGCTCGACACCGACGGCGACGGCTTCGTGTCCGTCGAAGAATTCAGCGCGGCCCAGGAAAACAGCGCCACGGTCGGCAAGCTCAACCCCAAGCTCACCTCTGAGTAACCCGATCCGCCGCCTGGCCTCCGGCCGCCCGCCTAGGGCAGCAGGCTGGTTTTCTGAATGTCGGTGGGCGTGATCACCAGGCGTTTTTGATAGTTGGCGCCGCCGTGCCGCAGCTCGCCGGTGACCAGCACCTTCTGTCCGAGCAGGGAACGATATTGCCGGTACTGCTCCGGTGTCAGCGCCAGCTCGATCTCCAGTTGGACGATTTCTCTGGGATAGCGCCGGTCGGCATCGACGCAGGTGCGGCCATCCAGCTGCAGAATCCAGATGACTCGCGGCTGGTCGCCCTTGGTCACGCTCTCGTAATCCGGCGGCCCGGCATACGTCTGACGCACCAGTGTGCCGGGGATGCGAACGGGGCCGTACTGCAGACACGAGAAATCCAGGGCTGCGGCAGGCAGCATCACACTGGAAAGTACGACCGCAAACCAAGCGCGCCACATGATCATTCCGGCCTGTGCAACTCGTAGCGCAACTCACCCTCGGCGTTCGTTCCTGCTCTACCCCACCCTGCTGCCTCATAGAAACGCGAGGCACGAGTGCCAGGCTCCGTCGTCAACCACAGACGATCGTGTCCCCGCTCCCAGAGCCACGCAACCATGACTTCATGCAATTGACGGCCATGACCCTGGCGCTCCTGCCCGGGCTCGACGAACAGCGCCCAGATGCTGGCGGTGGCCGCATTGGCGATGCCGAAGGCCACGATGCTGCCATCCCGCTCGATCACCCAGCCGCGGCCCGTGGTTTCGATCTCGACCAGGTAGTCCTGTTCAGACAGCTGCCGGGAGACGAGACGATTTTCGAGCACGGACATGCGCACTCGATGCATGGCGGCTACGTCTGATGCAACGGCTTGCCTGAGCACGTCAGCAGCGCTCATGAGCAATCGGCGCAATCGGCCTCCAGGCCCGCATTCTTCCGATCTCCGCTATCTTCGCTGCCTGGAGTATGCCGCAACGAGGCGAGCCGATCTTGACCCACTCTGTCCCCTCCAAGGTGCTGGAACTGTGCGCCGACGAACAACCGCAGCTGGTGTGGACCAACGAGCGTGGCGGTACGACTTATCGAGCGGGCGCGCGCTTCATCAAATGGAGCCCGCACACGACCCGGCTCGATCTGGAAGCCGAGCGCATCCGACTGCAATGGGCCGGCCGATATCACAACGTTCCGCGCGTGCTGGATTGGGGCGCAAACGACGTCGCGCAGTGGTTGATCACATCCGCTTTGTCCGGCACGAGCGCCGTGATGGAGCCGTGGCTTTCCCAACCACTGCTCGCTGCGAGAGCCATCGGACGAGGTCTGCGCATCCTTCACGAGACGCTGCCGGTGGCCGAATGTCCGTTCGAATGGTCGCCCGAGAAACGCACGGGCTACCGCGTTCCTGCAAATGAGCTGGGCACCCCACCGATCGACCGCCTGGTCGTATGTCACGGCGATCCCTGTTCACCGAACACCATCATCGGCGCGGACGGCAATCCGATCGGCCACGTCGATCTCGGCTCGTTGGGCGTGGCCGACCGCTGGGCCGACCTGGCGGTGGCGAGCGTCAATCTCGACTACAACTACGGTCCCGGTTGGGAACAGGAATTCTTCCGGGCCTATGACATCGAGCCCGACCCGGAACGCATTGCCTACTACCGGTTTCTCTGGGACAACGAGGACCGCATCGGCCAGTAATGGCCTGGCGCCCGGCCGGCGCCGCCACCTCGGTTGCAGTCATCCCTGCTCATGCTTCACGGCGAGGCAGGCAGTCTTCACCTCTTCCTTGATGATCTGCGCCAGACGCAACGCGCCGGGCCCGGCGCCGTCACGATCGGCGAACACCAGATACAACGATTGGGTGCGTCGATTCATATCGCGCATTGGCAGCACCTTCAGCTCCCCGTTCTGCAGCTCCGTACGAATCTTGTCCTCGGGCAGCCACGAGAACCCGTAGCCGCGCGATACCGCGCCGATCGACGTGCTCATGTTGCTCACGGTCCAGCGGTGTGCGACATCGAGCGTCAACGCTTTCTTGTCGCGCCTGGCGCTCGTATCGCGCACGATGATGTGACGATGCTTGCGCAGATCGCGATATTCCACCGGCCGGCCAAGCTTGTGCAGCTCATGATCCGGATGCGCGACCGCGGTGGCACGCACCGTCAGCAAATGTTCCGCCGGCATGCCAGGCGGAATGATGCCGGTGATCACCAGGTCCGCCTTGCCGGTGAGCAATGCTTCGGGCGTGCCCTCCAGCACGGTCTCGAACCATTCGATCCGCGTCTGCGGACTCTCCTTGCCGAAGCGGTCCAGGCATTGAAACATCAGCCAATTTGGAAACAGGATCTCGACCGCGATGGAAATCTCCGCTTCCCAGCCCGCCGACGCCCGGCTGGCGGCGCGCTCGATCGCATCGGCATCTTCGAGCAGCAGGCGGGCACGTCGATACAACATCTCGCCGACCGGCGTGAGCCTGGCTTTGCGACCCTGGATCTCGAACGCCTTCACCCGCAACGTCGATTCGAGCTTCTGCACGGCATAGGTCACGGACGACTGGCTCTTATGCAGCGCCTCTGCGGCCCGCGCGTAACCGCCGGCCTCGACGACCGCGATCAGGCAGCGCCACTGCTCCATGCTGATGTGAGGTAAGCGCATGGCGGACAAGGGCTTTTTGGCGCCGGACTGGGATGCTCGAGTGGCCATCTATCGACCCGTTCGATGAATTACCCCGAAATCTTCAGCTTTTTTATCGGTTCACTCAATACTTAAATAGTGACCACTGAAAACGAGGCTGATTCGGAGGTCACATGTCCACTTTGCTACAAATCAATGCCAGCCTGGCCGGCGCCAACGGTCAGTCTTCCCGCCTCGCCCAGCGTTTCGTCACCGACTGGCAGGCCCGGCATCCCGAAACCCGCGTCATCACGCGTGATCTCGCCAGCGAGCCGGTCCCGCACCTCACGGCGGAGCGCTTCCAGGCGTTTCTGTCGCAGCCCGATGCTCGCACTGAAGAACAGCGTGCTTTGAGCGCGTATTCCGATGCGCTGATCGAGGAGATCAAGAGCGCCGATACCATCGTGTTCGCGGTGCCGATGTACAACTTCAGCGTGCCCTCGACGCTGCGCGCGTACTTCGATCACATCGCGCGTGCCGGCGTGACGTTTCGATACACCGCCGCCGGCCCGGAAGGATTGCTCAAGGGCAAGAAGGCATATGTGTTCATCACTCGCGGCGGCTTCTACGCCGACGCGGCCGACACGCAGACGCCGTACCTGAAGCAGTTCCTCGGCTTCCTCGGCATCACCGATGTGAGCTTCATCTTTGCCGAGGGGCTGGGCATGGGCGATGAAACCCGCGAAAAGAGCCTGGCTCAGGCGCACAACGCGATCGGAGAACTGCTCCCCCGCGCCGCGTGATCCTTGCGGCGATTCGTGAACGCACATCTTGACAGCCGCACGTTCGTCCTCGAACGTGCGGCGCATGCGCGTCCTGCTGGTTGAAGATGACAACATGATCGGTCAGAGCCTCAGACAGGCACTGACCGAGAATGGCCTGACCGTCGATTGGGTGAAAGACGGCGTGCTGGCGCAGGATGCCCTGGCCCAGGGCGGCTATGCGGCCGTGCTGCTGGACCTGGGATTGCCACGCCGCTCGGGCCTCGAAGTTTTGCGCCGGGCGCGACAGGACGGCGATCGCACCCCCATGCTGGTGCTGACGGCGCGGGACGGCGTCGACGATCGCGTCGAAGGTTTGGATGTCGGCGCGGATGACTACCTGGTCAAGCCGTTCGAGATGCGCGAGCTGCTGGCGCGGATGCGGGCCATCGTTCGCAGAGTCGGCGGGCACGCGCAATCGACCATCGGCACGGCGCAGACTCAGCTGGATCTTTCCAGCCGCGAGCTGACTCACGCCGGCACCTCGATCCTGCTGTCCGCGAAGGAATTCCGACTCATGCATGCGCTGCTCGAACGCCCGGGCGCGATCCTGTCACGCGCTCAATTGGAGGAGCGGCTGTATGGCTGGGGCGAAGAGGTCAGCAGCAATGCGGTCGAAGTTCTGATCCACGGCGTCCGCCGCAAGCTCGGCGCCGATGTGATTCGCAACGTGCGCGGCCTCGGGTGGCGCGTCAGCAAGGACGCGTCATGAAGAAATCGCTGCGCAAACAACTCATGACCTGGCTGCTGCCACTCTATGTAGTGGCGGCCATCGCCGCGGCGACCGTGACGTACTTTGTCTTCGGCAGCATGGTCAGCATCTTCATGGACAACCAGCTGCGACTGTTCGCCGACTCGCACGCCGGAGCTTCCGGCTCGGCGCCGGTGTTACGGCCGCTCACCCGCTACAACGTGGTCGACAAGGGCGACATGTTCGTGCAGATCTGGGATCGCAACCACCGGCTGGTCGCGACGTCCTGGCCCGAGCTGGATCTGCAGCGACAGTCTTCGCAAGGGTTCCATGACGTCACCATCGGCGATTCGCGCTGGCGCGTGTACACGCTGCAATCGCCGGATCGCACCGTGCAGAGCGCACAGAGCCTGTATTTCCGCCGTCATCTGGTGAAGTCGCAGGCATTGCAGATGGCCCTGCCGGTGCTGCTGATGATTCCGATCTCGGGCATCTTTCTATGGTTCGGCATGCGACCCGCGGTTCGCCGTCTCGAACTGATCTCGCGCGCAGCCGCCCAACAGGATGAGCACCGTTTGACCGAGCTGCCCGCGGAGCATGCGCCTTACGAGATCCAGCCGCTGGTGCTGGCAGTGAACACGTTGCTTGCACGGCTGCGGAATGCATTCGCCGCGCAGCGCCGCTTCGTGCAGGATGCGGCACACGAGCTTCGCACGCCGATCACGGCGATGAGCTTGCAGCTGGAGAATCTGAAATCGCGCCTGCCGGAAGCGTCGGCCGAGCAGCTGAAGCAGCTGGAAGCGGGCCTGGCGCGCACCAAACGATTGGTCGAGCAGTTGCTGCGACTGGCACGCCAGGAATCGCCGCGACCGGCAGATCCGCCGGTCCTGATTCAGCTGGATGGCATGCTCAAGTCCAGCATCGCGGAGTTCATGGCGCTCGCGGACAAGCGCAGTATCGATCTGGGCTACGCGGCGGATATCGATGCGACGGTGCACGCCAACGAAGACGAGCTGCGCAGCCTGATTCACAACTTGCTGGACAACGCGCTTCGTTACACGCCGGCCGGCGGCATCGTCGACGTGACCCTGCACCGAGACACGGGTGTCGTGACCGTGGAGATCGCCGATAACGGCACTGGCATTCCGGCCGAGCTGCTGCCTCGGGTCTTCGATCGATTCTTCCGCATCGAGGGCGCGGACACGGAAGGCAGCGGACTCGGTCTGGCGATCGCCAAGAACGCCGCGGACCGCAATCGCATTGGACTGGAGTTGATCAATCGCACCGATGGTTCGGGATTGATCGCGCGCATGCGTTTTGAAACCGCGACCGTGATTCCGCAGCCCGCGCCCCGGCCGGCTGCGATCGAGCATGAAGAACCATCGGTCACGACCGAACTCGCCGCCGAAACTCAGCCACCGAACTGAGCATGCGCCAGGTCCAGGCGGCGGTGATGTATCGATCTGGATGGCATCACCGCCGCATCGGTCTTACGACATCGGCTCCGGTTTCGGCTTCGGCGGATCTTCCGGCAACGGAATGAACTCCTGATCGTCCCCGACCGGCAGCTGGATGCGCCCCGCTTTCCAGTCCGCTTTCGCCTGCTCGATCCGTTCGTGGCTCGAAGACACGAAGTTCCACCAGATATGGCGCGGTCCGAGCGCTTCGCCCCCGAGCAGCATCACGATCGACGGCTCGATCGCAGTGATCGCCGGCATGGCGCCGGGCGACAACACCGCCATCTGTCCCGCCTGGTACTGCTCGCCATCGATGCGCACCGAACCCTTCGCCACGAACACGGCGCGCTCGCTGTAACCACCGCAAACGTCGGTCGTGCGCCCGGCATCCAGATCGAGGTGCACATAGAACAACGGCGAATGCGTCGTCACCGGGCTGGTCATGCCATACGCCGAACCGGCGATGACTTTGATGCTGAAGCCCTGGTCCGCATGCGACGGCAACTGATGCGCGTCGAAGTGCACGAAGGCCGGCGATGTTTCTTCCGCCGTTTCCGGCAAGGCAACCCACGCCTGAATGCCGTGCATCGAACCGCCCGTCTCGCGCATGCTGTCGAAGCGCTCCGAATGGCTGATGCCGCGGCCGGCCGTCATCCAGTTCACTTCACCGGGCCGGATGGTCTGATGAAAACCGACGCTGTCCCGATGCACGATCTCGCCCTCGTACAGATACGTGATGGTGGACAGGCCGATGTGAGGGTGCGGCCTCACATCGGTCTTGCGCGGCACCTGGGGCGGAAGATTCACCGGCCCCATGTGGTCGAAAAAAATGAACGGTCCAACCATGCGACGCTGGGTCCAGGGCAGGACCCGGCCGACTTCGAAGCCGCCCAGGTCCTTGCGTCGCGAAGGAATCATCAACTCGATGGTCACTGCCGCACTCCAGTGGGAACTCGCTGCAGGTCGAACAGTAGCACCTCGGCGTTCGCTCCATTAGTCAGGGACAACGCGGCGGTGTCGGTCAGCGCCAGGGCGTCACCGGCATTGAGCACGTTGTCATTCGCCGTCACCGTGCCGCGCGCCACGTGCAAATACACCTGACGGTCGGCGCCGATCGGAAACTCCACCTGCTCCGCGCCGTTGAACAAGCCGGCATACACTTTCGCATCCTGGTGAATCGTCACCGAGCCCTGCGCACCATCGGGCGAAGCGATCAGCCGCAGCTTGCCGCGCTTCTCCTCGTCCGCGAAGTGCTTCTGCTCGTAGCTCGGCTGCACGCCCCGCTGATTCGGCTGAATCCAGATCTGCAGGAAATGCACCGGCCGCTCGCGCGACGGATTGAACTCACTGTGCGTGACGCCACGACCGGCACTCATACGCTGGACGTCGCCCGGACGGATGGTCTCGCCGGAGCCCATCGAATCCTTGTGCGCCAGCTCGCCATCCAGCACGTAGCTGATGATCTCCATGTCCCGATGCCCGTGCGTCCCGAACCCCGCGCCGGCGGCCACGCGATCCTCGTTGATCACGCGCAGGGCGCCGAACTCGATGTGCCGCGGATCGTAGTAATCGGCGAACGAGAACGTGTGAAAGGACTTCAGCCAGCCGTGATCGGCATAGCCGCGTTCGTTGCTGCGTCGGATGTTCTGCATGGTCGGCCTCCTGTTTCGATGGGCCTCAAGGTACGCCGCGGCCACCCTCGGAAATAGCACGCCCCCGCGATAAATCTTATGCTCCGGGCAGGTTTCGGCCCTCGCCCCCTCATAGCCCCAGAACCCTGCAGAAGCCATCCGGGAAACGTCCGCCGACATGCCCTCGGGCCGCAGTCAACGCATCGCCGAATGGGCCCGCCACTGGAACGCGGGCCTGACGCGCTATCTGCGCCGCCGCCTGCCAGGCCGCATCGACCCGCAGGACCTGGCCCAGGAGGTGTACGTCCGCCTGCTCCGGGTCGAACAGATCGAGCACATCAAGGAGCCGCAGGCCTACCTGTACCGGGTTGCCAGCAACGTTGCCCAGGAATGGCGGATGCGAGCCGTCCACGCCCGGCCGCACAGCGACGCCGAGCTGGAAACCCTGGTCGCGACCGCCACCCCGGAATCGCTGCTCGACGACGCGCAATTCAAGGCGCAGCTCGACTCGGCCTTGCAGACGATGACGCCCATGGTCCGAGCGGTGGTCTACCTGAAGCTGCGTGAGGACATGTCTCACGACGAAATTGCCAACCACCTGGGCATCACGCCACGCATGGTCCGACGAATGTTGACCACTGGCTACGCCCACCTCCGCGAGCACATCGAGTTCGACTGACCCATGCACCCCGATCGAGACAACACACCAGATCCAGCCACGACGCACGCCCGGCAGTGCGCCGCGCACTGGCTGTCGGTGCTGTCGGATGAGAACTGCACCGAGCCCGAGCGCCAGCAGTTTTTCGCCTGGCTGCGCGCATCGGGCCAGCATGTGGACGAGTTCCTGCGACTGAGTCGGCTCACCGGGCGCATGAGTCAGCGCGAGCTGTGGCCTGATGCGGATGTCGCGCGGCTCATTGCGGAGGCGAAAGCTAGCGCTGAAGCGAATGTGACGCCGCTCGATCAACCCACCGTGTTCGTCGCTCGTCCCGAGCGCAAGATCGTGCGATGGTCGATGGCAGCTGCGGTTGCATGCGTAGTGGTTCTGGTTGGATTGATTGCCGGGCGCGCACAGATCCAAGAGTGGCTCGCGCCGGAATATGTGACTGCCGTGGGCGAGCAGCGCTCCATCACGTTGGAAGACGGTTCGGTGGTCGAGCTCAACAGTCGGTCCCGCTTGCGGGCGCATTTCGAAGCTCACCTTCGAGCCATCGAGTTACTGGAGGGCGAAGCGATCTTCCGCGTTGCCAAAGATCCAAACCGTCCATTCCGCGTGCGCACCGGCGCAACCGACATCGTCGCGGTTGGCACGGCGTTCAACGTGAAGGCCAATGATTCACGCACGGTCGTGACGGTGCTGGAAGGCCGCGTGCGCGTGAATCAGCGCGACGCCGCCGAGCGGTCAGCGGCCGCGAGCGCGAAGGCTGTCAGCGAGTTTGAGCTGGCTGTCGGCGATCAGTTGATCGTCGCCAAAGCTCAGCCTGCCATCCGTGTGTCGCTGCGTGATACGGACAAGGTGACTTCGTGGACGGAACGAAGACTGATCTTCGAAGACACGCCGCTGTCCGCAGCAGCTGCCGAGTTCGCCCGCTACAGCCCGCGAACGATCCGCATCGAAGACCCAGCAGTGGCCGAGAGGAAGATCAATGGCGTGTTCGATGCGACGGATCCGGCGTCGCTGGCGGAGTTCTTGAAGGGCGATGAAACGCTGGAGGTTCGCAACGACGCGGAGGGGTGGGTTGTCAGCTCGCGCTGACCGCGACGGTTTAAGAGACGTGGGTGGTCCGGTCGCGGGGACGGTGGGTCTTCTCAGACCTTGTCGTCGCAGGCGTCGGTGGTCCGGCCGCGCAGAGTGTGGGTCTTCTCGGCCTCGTCGTCGGAGGCGTCGGTGGTTCGCGGCGCCGGGAGGGTCGTAGGCGCTTCCCAGCACCGGGACGAGGTAGGTCACTCCCGACGCCGCAGACCACCAACGTCCTCTTAACTCCGAACGCCGACTCTCACTCCGCCAGCCGCGGATACATCGCCAACAGCTTCCTCAACACACCGTTCGTCCACCCAAACCCATCCTGGAGCGGATACTCCCCGCCCCCACCGGGCTTGTCCGAAACCACATCGTATTTCTCGACCAACTTGCCCGTGGCCTTGAACACCTGAACGTTCTTGCCCACCCAGCGCTGCGCAATCGTGGCCGCGAGCTGATCTTCTCCGTAGTTCTTCAAGCCTTTGATGGCAAGCCACTGCAGCGGCGCCCAACCATTCGGCTCATCCCACTGCTCGCCCGTCGCGACCGTCGTTGTCGTCACGCCGTGCGGCTTCAACAACGTCGAACGCACGGTAGTCGCAACCGCCTTGGCCTGCTGCTTGCTCGCGACTTTGAAGTACAGCGGATAGACCGTGGCCGCGGTCACTTGCGAATTGAGGCGCTTCGCACGCCAGTCGTAATCGGTGAACGCACCCGCCTTGGCGTTCCACAAATACCGGGTCATCGCCGCCTGCCGGTTCGCGGCCTTGGCTTTCATATCCGCGGCGCAAGAAGAGTCGGCGGTTGCTGCGCAGGCTTTGGAGATCGTCAGTTCCAGTTGATACAGCAAGCTGTTCAGATCCGGCGGAATCAGATCCGTCGTGCGAATCGTCGAGAGCGCTTTCCCGGCGAACCATCGAGAGCTGAAATCCCAGCCGCTCTCCGCCGCCGCGCGCAGATTCCGATAGATCTCCGGCGACCCCGCGAGCCGCGCCGTCGCAACGTCCTCTTTATAAGCCTCCTCGCGAGGCACGTTCCTATCGTCGAAGTATCGGTTCATCACCGTCCCATCGGCGAGCTTCACGACGCGCCGGTGCGCCGTGCCGGGCTCGATGGTCTCGGCGCCATCCATCCAGAACTGATATTCACGGACCAGCTGCGGCAGATATTTCCTGTAGACCGACTCCCCTTCCTTGCCCGCCGCCAGCTCGATCATGGCCGCGAAGAACGGCGGCTGCGAGCGACTCAGGAAATAGCTGCGATTGCCGTTGGGAATGTGGCCGAAGCGATCGATCAGCCAGCCGAAGTTGGCGATCATGTCCATGGTCAGATCGTGCCGGCCGCTTTCTTCCAGGCCCAGCATGGTGAAGTACGAGTCCCAGTAATAGATCTCGTTGAAGCGCCCGCCCGGCACGATGTAGCGAAAGGGCAGCGCGATGCGCGAAGAATACGGCCGCTGATCCTCGGGCTTGCGCTCGAGCACCTTCCACAGCTCGTCGATGTGCCGACGAACGTCCTGGCCGGCGACGGTATGGAAATCGGACGCAACGTTCGGTGGCGGCGAGAAGCGCTCGGCAACGAACTTTTTCAGGTCGAAACCCGGCTGCCCCTTGAGCTGGCGATATTCGCTCAGGATCTGTTCGGGCGGCCGGTTGGGCAGCGCATCGGTGAACGACTTGCTGTCCGGGAACACGGCAGCGAGCTGCACGTCGGTGAACAGCTCCCCATACACATCGGCCGGCGTGGGCACGGCTTCCTGAGCCGACGCGACCGTCGCGCCGGCCAACCAAACACCCATGCAAGCGACTCTCAGCACCCTTTGAAGCATGCCTTGCAGTGTCAACCGGGACGGCGGACACTGCAAGGCGCGAGAATCGCAAATCACGATCAGGGCCACCGGTACGTGACCGAGCCCATGAACGAGCGGCCGAACAACGGGCGCACCATATAAATGTTGCCAATGCCGCCCGAGCCCACGTCGGTGCGGGGATTGCCCTCGGTCAAGCCGATCTCGTCGGTGAGGTTGTCGCCGGTGACCTGGATGGTCCAGTTGCCGCCGACGTCGAACATCACTCCGGCGTCCAGCTTGGTGTACTGGGGCAACTCGATATTGTTCTCGTCGTTCGCGTAACGCTTGCCCGCATACGTATAAGTGAAGTACGCGCGCGCCGCCCCATCCATGAACGTATACGTTGGCGTGATGCGCGCCATCGTCTTCGGGATGCGACGAATGACGTTGCCCGTGTTCCCTGCCGCCGGGCCCGTGAAGCCCTGGTACTTCGGATCCTGCTGGGTGATGCTGAAACGAATGCCCAGCGCATCGGTCGGCTGAAACTCGCCTTCCAGTTCGAGCCCGCGCGTCCTCGTCTCGGCGCGACGCACGATGATGTCGCCGTTGGCAAGAATGTCCTGGAACGGCACGTTGTCGAACTCGGTCTGGAACAAGGTCGCGAACACCACCAGCTTTTCGATCGACGCCTTGTAACCGAGCTCGATGTTGGTGACCTGGTCCTTCACCGTCACCCCATTGCGCACATCGTCGAAGTTCGGCAGCTTGGCCGAATCGGTGTAGTGGCCGAACATCGCGTGGCGGGGCGTGAATTCGTAGTTGAACCCGATCGAGAAGGCGGTGTTGTCGAAGTCCTCGTCGAGGGTGCTGCGATTCGCCCCGATCACCGAAACGCCGCGGTCGTAAGTGGTGGCCGGATTGCCGTCGAGATCGGTAGGTACGTCCGGCGCCACTTCCTGCGAACCCGCGCGAATCGTGCCTTTGAGGTCCTGGGTGTCGTAACGAACGCCGAAATCGAACCGCAGCGCGTCCGTCACCTGCCATTCGTCCGCCGCGTACAGCGAGTACGCTGTCGCGTCGTAGTCGGTGAGCAAGTTGAAGGTCGAGTACTTGGTGAAGCCATTCGGATCGGTGACGCCGGGCAGCGCGAGACGGCGCGGCCTGTTGCTCACATCCATGAGGATCTGATTACCCAGGCTCCACGCGTCTTTCATCGAATAGTCGGCAAAATACAGGCCGAAGGTCACGGCGTGACGGTCCAGTTTCAAGTTGAGGCGCAAATCGTCCTGGATCGCGTCGTATTCCTTGTTCACCACCCAGTGGCCGTGGTTCTGCACGAGCTGGTTGGCCGCGTACGCAGCGCCGCTCGATATCACGCTGTAGTTCGCGGCCACGCCCTGATCGGCAGCGAAGACCTCGCCGGTCACGGGAGGGTCGCCGGGGAAGATGCCATCGAAGCGGACTTCTCCATCCGTGTAGCGCAGCAGATTGGTCAGCGAGACCGTGTCGTTGAATTCCCAATTGAGCTTGCCGCCGATCGTGGCGAGCTGCGGATGAATGCCATCCTCCAGGTTCGAGCCGCGCAGTCCGACTTCAGCGGCAGTGACAGGCAAGCCAGCGCGAGCCAGATCTTTGCTGTGCAGTGAATAAGTACCCGCGTCCGCGCCGTTCAGGCCGCGCGGATCGGAGGGACTGCCAGTCAACGGAATCGGCACGACGAACATCGAACGATCATCGATGTACTTGCCGAAGAATTCGATGCTGCCGTTATCGAAGCTGCGGCCGAGCTTCACGCGAAACTGTCCGCCTTCGTCGGCGGTGTAGCCCGGGTCGCGAATGCCGTCGGAAGTTCGATAGTAGCCGCCGAGCGCAATGCCCCAGTCGTCGCCCAGCGGCGCACTCCAGGCGACATCGGCTCGATACATGCCGTAATCGCTGAAGCCGAGCTTCATCGAACCGCGAGCGGAGTCCTTCGCGGACTGCGTCACGAAGTTCACGGTACCGCCGACTGCGCCCGCGGTGAAAATCGGTGCCGTGCCACCGCGCAGCGCTTCGACGCGCTCGATCGTGTCGTCCACGCGCACGAATTGATCGGGGTTGTAGAACGACAGCTCGAACACGGGATAGATCGGAATGCCGTCTTCCATCAATCCGACGTAACGATAACCGCCGTCTTGAATGATGCCGCGGGCAAATACGTTGCCTTGCGTCGTGCCGGCCGTCGATTCGACCCAGAAGCCCGGCACGGCGGAAATCAAATCGGCGGAGCTGGACGGCGCTTGTTGAGCGATGTCTTCCGCGTTGAACGTCGAGATCGCAACGCTCGAATCGAACTTGGTGCGCTCGGCGACGGCGGTGCCGGTGACGATCACTTCCTCCACGCCGAACAATGAATCGGCCGGCGCTTGCTGAGCGCCAATGTCTCGCTCTTGCGATCGGGGCAAGGGCGCAGGCGCGGGTTCCGTTGCTTGTGCCAGCCGCATTGGTGCGGGCATCGAGGTGCGTTGAATGGAGGCTTCGGGTCGCGCGGGTGCGTCGGCGCTGATCGCGACGGTCTTGGCGTTGACGCGCCGGTATTTCAGGCCGGAGTTCTGGAGCAGGCGCTGCAGAGCTTCCTGGCGTGTGTAGGAGCCGGTGAGCGCGGGCGCTTCACGGCCCTTGCCGATGTCGGAGTAGAACACGACTTGGTCGCCGCTCTGTTGCGCATACTCACGCAATGCTTGCGACAGCGGCTGAGCGGCGATCTTGAATTCCTGGCGCGTCTGCTCGGCGCCGCTTGGATTTGGCTGAGTCTGAGCCAGAGCCGAGCCGACCGACGCGGCTGCCAGCAGCGATGCGATCATTGCACGCAGCATGTATCCCCCGATTAGAGTTGTAGCGCGCTCGCGCACGCCGTTGCCAGCTATGAGGGGGTGAGGTTGAAAACCTGCCCGGCCCGACGTGGCGAGCTGGCAAAAGCGTGACTGTCGCTCGCGCGGGGGCCGCCTCACAGGCAGGGCTCAATAATGCGGGGGCTTCTCCTGCTCCAGCGTATACACCGTCGCTTCCGTCATCGCCGCCTCCATTTTCCCGCTCAATATGGCCAGCTCCGCGCGCAGCGCGTCGAGCTCCTGCTGCTGGCGATACACGACCTCGCTCAGGTCGTTGTTGGCGCGCTCCAGGTAAGCGATCTTCAATTCGATACGTTCGACGACTTCGTCATTCATAACTCAACCCCGCTCATCCGACCGCCCTCAGCACGGGTTTGGGCAGCGAGAAACTGAAAGTGGCGCCCTGGTCGGGCTCGGCTTTGGCCCAGACTTCACCGCCGTGCCGGGTCACGATCCGTTGCACGATGGCGAGCCCCACCCCCGAGCCCGGATATTCACGCGCGCCATGCAGGCGGCGAAACACGCCGAACAGATTCGAGGTGAAGGCGCTGTCGAAACCGACGCCATTGTCGTGCACTTCGTACACCAGGCGATCGCCGTCTTCGCGTCCGCACACCACGATGCGCGGGCTCTGGACCTTGCTGGTGTACTTCACCGCGTTGTCCAGCAGATTCACCCACACCTGGCGGATCAACCGTTCGTCGCCGCGCGCCGGCGGCAACTCGCCGATCTCGATCGTGGGCTCCACGGCTTCATTCAACCGCGAGTGGCGCGCCTGCTCGGCCGCATGCTTCGCCAGCGTCGCCATCTCGAGTCGGCCGAATTCCAGGGCCTGACGACCACAACGCGCGAACTCGAGCAGGTCGTCGATGAGCGACGACATGCGGGCGACGTTGGCGCGGATACGCTCCAGCCGGTGACGCGTTTCATCGCTGATGCCATTGCTCCGGTCCTCCATCAGCAATTGGGAAAACCCGTCGATGGCTCGCAATGGCGCGCGCAGATCGTGCGACACCGAATATGAGAACCCTTCCAGATCGTTGTTCGCCGTGCGCAGCTCGTGCGCCTGACGCTCCAGCTCGATGTTCAGCTCGCGGATCCGCTGCGTCGAACGCTTCTGCTCGTCGAGCTGCTCTTGCAGCTCGAGCCGCGCCTGGTTGGCGCGGTCGCGCTCCTGACGCAGTTGCTCGACCAGCGACTCGTTCTCGATGGCGAGCCGGATCTGACGCTCGATCGAATCGGTCTGTCGCTTGGCGATCACCAGCACCACGGGGATGTACACCATGAACGCGAGCGCCACCGCCACACGATCGCCGCCCAGGAGCAACTGCGTGACGATGTATGGCAGACAGAATGGAATCAGCAGACACGCATAGGCATTGCGCACCGGCGCCTGCGAGCCCATGCCCGCCGCCGTGCAGCCGATGAAGAACACCGACATCACGATTTCCCGGGTCGGATCGTGGGGCAGGAGGAACGATCCGGCGACCGACCAACAAGCGCCGCCGAGCACCGCGGCCCCCAGCATCGCCGTTCGCCAACGTTTGGTTTCGGCCAGGTCGCGCGGCCGGCGCAGATAAGTCGCGGCGATCCGCCACCGTAACAGCAGCACCAACAGCAGGGCCGCGTACCAGACCAGGGAGGGACCGAGGCCATGGTCCTCCATCGTCAGCCACACCATCATGGCGCCGACCACGACGCTGGCGGTCAAGGGCGACGTGGTGAGCCGACACATGAGCGCGACCTGTTCGCTCAGGACCCGCGCCTCGATATGCTCCCGATTGGTGATATTGCCTGCGGCCATCTGGGCAGCTCCCTGGCCGGACCCATTTAACAGTGGCCTATTATGGAAGAGCGCGGCACCAACACAACCCGATGCGGACGGATTGACCCCGTTTCCGAGCGCAGGAGTAAGATGCGCGGGGCCGGCCGGAACCTTGCCGCTTCGGCGCCATTCACTAGAGACTTAGGCAGGAAGGAAGCATCATGACCCGATTCTCTCGCATCACCCCGCCGGCGCTGCTGGCGAGCCTCGGCCTGCTGGCGGCCAGCGCGGCACTGGCCGCGGCGGACAAGCCGACTTTCGAGTCTCTGGACAAGAACGGCGACGGTAAAATCAGCCTGAGCGAAGCTTCGAACGACGACGCGCTGTTCGTGGCCTTCAAGAGCCTGGACGCCAACAAGGACGGCGAGCTCACGCGCGACGAATACGCGAAGTACAAATAATTTCGAATGACAGGCGCGGGCGGCTCGCCGCCCGCGCCCGACCGGCCGGACAAGGATGCGTTCGCCTCAAGCGGGCTGATCGGCAGATCATCCCGGCACTCCCGGCAATGTCTCCCCCTTGTCCTGCCACGCCCATCCGTGTCGGGTAGTATTTCATCGTCAACGTTGGGGGATAACACATGAAGAATGAGTTCTCGTCGTCCACGTTCAACTGGCTGGCCGGCGCGCTGCTGGCCGCCACGCTGCTCGGCTGCAGCAAGCCGCCGCCGGCGCCGCCCAAAGCACCGCCGACCCCGGAAGAGAAATCCAAGAACACCATCAGCAAGGCGCCGTTCGGCACCCTGCCCGACGGCACCGCCGTTGACTTGTTTACCATGGTGAACGCGAACGGCATGGAAGTGCGCGCCACCAACTACGGCGGCATCATCACCGCACTGCTGGTGCCCGATGCCACCGGCAAGACCACCGACGTGGTGCTCGGCCTGAAGTCGTTCGATGACTATGTGAAGAACCCGCCGTACTTCGGTGCCATCATCGGCCGTTACGGCAACCGCATCGCCAGGGGCCAGTTCAAGATCGACGACCAGACCTACAAGCTGCCGAAGAACGATGGCCCGAACACCCTGCACGGCGGCGTGAAAGGCTTCGACAAAGTGGTATGGCAGGCCGAGCCGTTCGAGAAAGAAGACTCGGTGGGCGTGATCTTCACGTACACCAGCAAGGACGGCGAAGAAGGCTTCCCCGGCAACCTGCAGACGCGCGTGACCTATACGCTCACCGACAACAACGAGCTGTCGTTCGACTATCACGCGACCACCGACAAGCCGACCGTGGTCAATCTCACTCAGCACACCTATTTCAATCTGGCCGGCGACGGCAACGGCGATGTACTCGGCCATGAGTTCACCATCTATGCGAACGAATATACGCCGGTCAACAGACAACTGATCCCGACCGGCAAGATCGAGTCCGTGACCGACACGCCGTTCGACTTCCGCAACAAGGTGAAGCTCGCCGATCGGGTCAATGTCGATCACGAGCAGATCAGGTTCGGCAAGGGCATCGACCACAACTTCGTGCTCAAGAAAAAGCAGCCCGGCCTGACACTGGCGGCGCGCGTCTCGGAGCCGAGCACGCGACGCGTGCTGGAGGTGCACACCACCGAGCCGGGCGTGCAGTTCTACACCGGCAATTTCCTGGACGACACCCTGGCCGCGAAGTCCGGCAAGCCCTACGCGAAGCACAGCGGCTTCTGCCTGGAAACCCAGCATTATCCCGATTCGCCGAATCAGCCGGAGTTTCCGAGCACGGTGCTGCGTCCGGGCGAGGAATACAACAGCAGGACGGTCTATACATTCAGCGTGCGTTGAGCGCGTCGCGCACAGCGGAATCTTCACATCTCTTGACGCCCATTCCGGCTTGATCGGCGCGGCCTTCCGCGCCGATTTTTCTTGACACGTCATTCATTGACACGCGCCGGCCGCGCATTGTTTTATCCCTCGAACTTCACGGGGGAGACTCACTTAAATGAAGAGTGTTCTGACGCGCGCGATCGCAACGGCGCTGGCAGCTTGCGTTGCTTCCGTCGCCGTCGCGGCCCAACCTGCCAAAGGTCCGCGCACCAAGGACGGCAAGCCGGATTTGAATGGCATCTGGCAGGCCATGAACTCCGCCAACTACGATCTCGAACCGCACGCGGCGCGTGCCGCGATGGCAATGGTTCCTGGTCAATTCGTTCCGGTACCCGCGCCGCAGGTCGTGGCACTCGGTGCAGTCGGCTCCGTGCCCGCCGGCCTAGGCGTCGTCGAGGGCGACGCGATTCCGTACACGCCGGCCGCACTCGCGAAGAAGAAAGAAAATCAGAAGAGCTGGCTCGAGCTGGATCCGGAAGTGAAGTGCTATCTGCCGGGCGTGCCGCGCGCCACTTACATGCCGTATCCGTTCCAGATCTTCCAGAGCAACTCGCAGATGTTCATCGCGTATGAATACGCGGGCGCGGTTCGGAACATCTACATGAAAGATCCGGGCCCGCCGCCGGCGGACTCCTGGATGGGCCAGTCGGTCGGCAAATGGGACGGCGACACGCTGGTCGTGGAAGTGACCGGCTTCAACGATCAAACCTGGTTCGACCGCTCCGGCAATCATCACAGCGACAAGCTGAAAGTCACCGAACGCTACTCGCAACGTGGCCCGGATCATCTCTGGTACGAAGCGACCATCGAGGATCCGGAAACGTTCACGCGCCCGTGGAAGATCGCCATGCCGCTGTATCGCCGCGTCGAGCCGAACGCTCAACTGATGCAGTTCAAGTGTGTGGAGTTCGTCGAAGAGCTGATGTACGGCCATCTGCGCAAGAAGCCCGCCACCGAAGGCGCGCCGCCGCCGGCGAAGCAATGACTTCGAGCGCAGTCGCCAGTTTTTTTCGAGGAAAAGAAATATGCGTACCAAACTTGTCATTGCCAGCGCCGCTCTGGTCAGCACCGTGCTCGGCAGCGCCGTGGCCTACGCCCACCACGCCTTCGCCGCCGAATTCGACGCCAACCGCCCGGTGAACCTCCGCGGCCCGGTCACGCGAGTCGAATGGATCAATCCGCACGCGTGGATTCACATCGAAAACAAAAAGCCGGACGGCACGGTCGAAGCCTGGATGGTCGAAGGGGGGACACCGAACACGCTGCTCCGCCGTGGCATCACCAAAGACTCGCTGAAGATCGGCACGGAAATCGTCGTGCGCGGCTATCAGTCGAAAGACGGCCTGTGCAAACCGAAATGCCGCGCCAACGGCCGAGATGTCACGTTCCCCGATGGCCGCAAGCTCTTCATGGGCTCCTCGGGAACCGGCGCGCCGAAAGACGGGTCGGATGAGAGTGAGAAGTGAACGCGGTCGCCACCTTGAGCACTCGTGAAAAAATCGCGCTGGGAGTTTCTGGCGCGATCGTGCTGGCCAGTGCGGTTTACTGGATCGTGCAGATTACGGATGTGATTGCGACGTTACGGTTGGCGTACGGAGATTCATAAGAGCGTCTGTGCTTGATGCCGAGTTGCGTTAAGACGCGTTGGTGTTTGTTTCACGACGCCAGCTCGGAGGTTGGGCCGACGTTACTGGAAAAGCCTTCGCGGGTTCAACGGTGCTGTATGAGCCTCGGTGGCCTGGATCGAGGTTGCTGTAACAGGCGTCGGTGGGCTGGGACGACGTTGCTTCAAGAGGCGTCAGTGGGCTGGGGCGAGGTTGCTTTAAGAGGCGTCGGTGGTCTGCGTCGTCGGGAGTGTCCTAGCTCCTTCCGGCACCG
>NZ_CALFXI010000016.1 GCF_937958065.1 uncultured Steroidobacter sp. | reverse complement strand
AACTCTTATATAGACCGCCTAAGTGCGGCAGTCCGTGCCCGGCGTATTTCTGAACGCCGCAAAAGTGCGGTGTATCCCCCCGGCGAGCCTGGCTCCGCTTTTCGCTTTCGTCCCATCTCTTCATGACTTAGGCACTTGTTGGGCAATTCGCCTAGAAATACTACCGCACCGGACTCCGTTCGGTGGCCAAGATAGTGCCGCGTCGTTGCCAGCGTCAATCTGCCAGGTCATTGGAGTGTACGAGGAGGTCCTTATGTCGCCTGATTCGCAGGATCCAAACTCGCCCCGGCTGGCGCGGCGGCACGCCTCGGGTCACGCCCGCGTGAGCTCCTCTCGTCAAGATCGTGACGTGAGCGGTGATCCACTGAACCGCCAAGTGCCCGGGCGGACCACGTGCAGGAATGTCATGCGCTCAAGCGGTGTTCAGCTGCTTTGATGGTCTCACTCTGGGCCGGGCCGTCAGCGAGCCGCCGTACCGTGAGCGCCATGATCCAGTGCAGGATCAGGCCCGAATGGTCATCGGGTCACCGATCTTTCAATGCAGTATTTGACGCGCATGGATCAACGTCTGACGGCAGCTTGCGATATTCCGTTTCGAGCAAGATGCACTGTACAGTGAGTGTCGGCCCGATGGCGCCCTCGGTTGCGTCGGCGATGACTATCAGCGAGCGTTCCGAAGATTGCGGCGAATGAACACGGTAGATATAGCGCGGGGGACGGTCGCTATAATTGATCGTTGAACGCACGGAGACGTCGAACTCAGGGGGCATCATGCTTCTAACGATTTCACTACGTCGGACCAACTCACGCCCGACTTCCTTATTTTTTTCGACCTGTTGCCGGCTTGCCCGGAAATAGCTACCGCCGAAAGTGGCGGCGGCTGTGAGCACTAACAGGCAAGCCGCTGCCAGCTTGATCTTGCGTTCTCGTTCGCCCCTTGTCGCGTTGTGGACCAGGTATGTCACGCCGGCGATAGCGAGCGTGATAGCGCTGGCCAACACGCCCGCGACCACCAACCACGGCGCGACATTCCAGTAATCGCCGGGCGCGCCTTTGCTGCCGAGGAGGACATATCCGATCGAAATCCATAAGGGAAGCAGCCCAAATAGACCGAACCACGCGACAGCTTTCCAGTTCTTCATTCTTTTGTTCTTGCCTGACGCTGCGCTTCAGAGGCGCGTGGCACAAATGTTGGCGCTTCTCAATGCCTTTCCCCTCGCTAAGGCCGCGGCACAGCCGCTTGTTAGAGCACACAATCTTCATGCGCTGACGCCGCGTTGCTGACCTGAGCGCCGCAGACGTTCGATGGAGTTGGCAACCCCCTTGGTCCCGAGCGTCAATGCTACTCCGATCTCCACGCTCCGGCATCAGCCTCACTGATCGAGGTGTGGCCGAAGCAGCGCTTCGAACCACTCGACGAACACCGCCAACCGGCGCGAGCGCTGACGGCGATGCGAATACAGCAGTGAGATATCCATCGGCGCGGCACGATGCGCGGGCATCACCTCGACGAGCCCTCCGGAGTCCAGCAGGTACTGAACATCGAAGCGGGGAACCTGGATCAGCCCGAGACCTGCACGGCTGCAGGCGATGTAGCTTTCGGCGTTGTTGACGATTACACGGCTGGGTACCGGGATTTCCAGCTCGTGTCCATCCTGCTGATACTCCCAACCGACTTCACGGCCGTTGCTGGTGGATGCATAACCGACCGCCAAATGATTGTCCGGCAGCTCGCTCGGATGCTTGGGCACGCCGCGCTCGTGCAGATAGGCGGGGCTTGCGCAATTGATCAAAGCGAGTCGTCCGAGCGGCCGTGCGACGATGCGGCTGTCGTCGAGGCTGCCGACCCGAATTGCACAATCCACACCGTCCTGCACGAGATCGATGGTGCGATCGGTCGATCCGAGCATGAGCGGCAGCTTTGGATAGCGGCGTAAGAGCGCGGGTAACGCCGGGGCGATCAAGCGGCGAGCGATACGGCTGGGCGCGGAGGTTCTTATGTCGGACCGATACCGGAAGCGGAATGCCTCGCCTGCTGAGCAGGGGAGGTGATACGAATACGAGGCTGGGCACCCGCGCAGCGCGCTCCCAAGCCCTCAACTTTCGCCCCACATCCGCAACAGAGTACCGATCGCTTTGGTGAGATGGAGCCTGGTGTTGCCTTCGGGTAACTCGCTGCGGATACGATCCAGGTCGAAAAGGACTTCTCGCTGGTCCGCTCGCCGGATCAGGCTCTGCACCCAACCAACGCAGGCCAGGCGCACTCCGCTCGTGACGGGCGTCACCTCGTGAAGCAGCCCGGTTGGATATAGCACCACGGCTCCCGCAGGGGGGCGGAAGCTTCTTTCGTACGTGTCGCTCAGGATTCTCAGCGCGCCGCCTTCATAAGCATCGGGCTCTGAGAGGAACAGCGTGAAGCTTACGTCGGTGCGAAGCGGCCAGCCGTGCTCGTCGTACATGTGCGCGTCGTCGGTATGCACGCCGTACCGTTGCTCGGAAACGTAACGCGAGAACATCAGATTGGACCATCGGAGCGGCCGCACCAGAGCATGGAAGGTCGGATGGCGTTCGAGCGCCATCTTGACCAGGCGGGCCAGCGCGGCGACCTCGGGATCGGCTCCATCGGCTTGTTCGTTGATCTTGACCTCACGCGCAGCGGGGCCTGCGGTGACTCGCCCGTCGCGGAATGGCACATGCGCCAGGCTCTCGCGGATGCGCGCCGCTTCGGCAGTGCTCAACACATCATCGAGAACTATCATCCTTTTCCTCTCGTCGGCTCAGATGCCGCCTGCAGGCGGGGCAGGCTTGATTTTCTGTTCGTTCCTCTCATAAGGTGTCATCCGCGGACCGGGCCCCTCTGACGGCGCGCCAATGGCGCGTCGTGATGTCGGACGCACACCATTTTTGGCGTGAGGCCCATGTGCTCCGACGTACTTGCGCTTCCGTCGTCAACGAGGAAACCGCAATGCCTTTGCTCCTATGTCCCAATGACAATGCCTCCATGACCACTGTCACTCGCGCCGGCGTGCAGTTTGACATGTGCCCGGTTTGCCGTGGAGTGTGGCTGGATCGTGGCGAGCTCGAAAAGCTGATGGCCGCAACCGCCGAGGAGGTCCCCGACCCGCAGCGGACTCAATCTCCTCAACCACCTCCGCCGGCTCCACATCAGTGGGACCGCGGGTATGGTGAACGCGGAGAGCGTGGGGAGTATGGCGAGCGCGGCGAATACGGCTACGGCGGCTATCGCAAGAAGCGGTCCATCTTCGACATCTTCGATTAAACGCGCGCGGGAGAGTGAATCTCCCGCAGAACTTTAACACAAGCTCGTTTGCGCCTCGGCTGGCACCGACAATGATGCCGGCAAGCGCGCGGCTGCTCGGGCCTTGCCGGACAACGCCTGGAGCGAAATTGCCCGTTCGCAGCGAGCATGCGCGCCCGCAGATAAAAACTGGAGCGCCTTCTGTTTGATGACGGTGGGTGTTCTACGTAGCTGTTCAGTGCCTTTCCGACCTGTTTGAACGGCGACGGGGTGTCAGTCTGTAATGGAAATGTGTGCCGCCGGTTGGGAGGTCCCAGTGGCATGAAAGGGAATCAAGAGGCTCGGCCCATCCTTGTCGCCGTGCGTACGCTGCAGCGGTCTGCCCGCTCGTTACTGCGTAAGGCGGCATCACTCGCGAAGCTGTCTGGCGCCCCGCTGAGACTCGTGCACGTCCTGGCGATTCCACAAGGTTCGCTGGCTCGCGCCGGCGCGACAATTCGACAAGCGGCGCGCGCCGATCTCGAACAGCGCACGGAGCGGTTGGAAAAGTTGGCGGGCCGGTTGGAACTGCGTGGTTTGAACGTTAGTACGACCGTGCGTTGCGATTATCCTGTCCAGGATGCGCTAGTGAGAGAAGCTCTGGCCTGTCGAGCTCGCATGCTGCTCGTGGAATCGCACGGTCCGGGTCGATTGGCGCGGCTGATTTCAAGCAACGTGGATTGGGAGCTCATCCGGAACTGTCCCTGCCCGCTTTGGTTGAGCAAGTCGAATAAGTTCGATTCACGTGCGCCGATCATCGCAGCCGTGGATCCACTGCACGCGCACGCGAAGCCTGCGATGCTCGATGACATCATCGTCGCGCACGCCATTGAGGCGGCGGGTTCCGTGCCGAGCAAAGTGATCCTATGTCATGCATATGACTTGCCCAAGGGGGCAGCCGTCGATTCGCCAATCGAAGCGTATTGGATCGCGATGTCGGAGGATGAGCAACGGGAGTATCGACAGAACCTGGAGCGCGCCGTCGGCCGGCTGCAGATGAAGGGAGGCATTCCGCCCGAGAACGCGGCCCTGGTGCGCGGCGATCCGGCCATTCAGCTGCCGCGGCTTGCGAAGAAATATGCCGCTGCCGTGGTCGTCATGGGCGCGGTCTCACGCCGCGGTCTGAAGCGAGTGTTCATTGGAAATACCGCCGAGCGCGTGATCGACAAGCTCGCTTGCGACGTGTTGGTGGTCAAGCCGCGTGGCTTCAACACCCCGGTCGAGCGGCTGGCGTATCGGCAGCGAATCGAACGAGCGCGCCAGGGGAGGCGACGCCAACTGCTAGAAACGTGACCGGCACGAAATCCAGATAACTAGAGATATCGGTCATCATCGCGATGCTCGATGCACGGCCTGTGCGACGAATGCAACATCGCGGGGACGCAACCCTGCCGTGAAAGCCGGCCTCGGTGAATTTATCCAACAGCTCGATCGGATGGTTGTGCTCGTCCTGTTCGAGCTTGCGTGCCAGGCTCTTCAGTGGCTCCCGGTTCACCCATTTGCGGACCCTGTCGCGGAAGCCCAAATGTTCTTACGACACTTCGAAGTTCACACGGTGTTTCCAGTCTGAGTCATTGCCATAGTGGCAGTGTCGCGCAGCGGACGGTGAGCATCACCTATCGAAAGATAGTGCAACTTCGATCGGTTGCCGTGTAGTGCCAGGGAAAGGGCGCGGTCATCTCACATTTCGCTCGATCAGCAACGCACGCTTCAATCGTTTGCTGCCCGCGCCGCATCGTTCGGGGGGCGTCATGCGCGTCTGGACAAAAACTGCAACGCGTTATACTTTTCTTGACCTGCTAGATGCGAATGAGTTAGAAATCGACTCGTCGAAACATCAATGGACGACGCCATCGCCCGCGCAGATCGGACGAGGCCGGTAAAGGGATCGAGCGAGTCGTTGAGTTGCCACCGGCAAGACGAATCGATTGAGGGGGACGATGGACACGCGAGCAGTTGGATCATTGCTGCATCCGGCGGCAAGTCGATTCCTGGAGCGTGAGCATGACTTGCTCATCGCGGGAGCGCGCTGCGCCGCTATCAGTGGCGAGCGTTTCGAGACACGCAATCCCGCCAACGGCCAGGTCATTGCTCGGGTCGCGAAGGCTGGCGGCGCGGATATAGATCGCTCTGTCGTCGCTGCGCGCGAGGCGTTCGAGAGCGCTGCATGGCGCGGCATGTCGGCGGCATCGCGTGCGCGATTGTTGTTGCGTTATGCCGATCTGCTCGAACAAAACATCGAAGAGCTCGTCGAGCTCGAAGTGCTCGACAATGGCATGCCGAAGGGCTTCGCTCAGTGGGGCGTCGCGGCCTCCGCAGCCTGGCTTCGTCACTTCGCGGGAATGACGGGTCGCGCAATCGGCCAGAATACTTCGTCCGCAGTGTCTGGAGATGGTGCGAGATTTCATTCCTACACCGCACTCGAGCCGGTCGGTGTCGTGGGTCTCGTGATTCCCTGGAACGGCCCGATCGCCACCTTCATGATCAAAGTGGCACCGGCACTGGCCGCAGGTTGCACTTGCATCGTCAAGCCGGCCGAGGACACGCCGCTAACCGCATTACGGCTGGGCGAGCTCGGTTTGGAGGCGGGTCTTCCGCCGGGTGTACTGAACGTCGTCCCAGGATACGGCGATGCGGGCGCTGCGCTCGTCGCACATCCGGGCGTGGACAAGATCTCCTTCACCGGATCGACGGCCACCGGCAAGCAGGTCCTGAGATCCGCGGCCGAGAGCATCAAGCGGGTCACGCTGGAGCTCGGAGGCAAATCGCCATGTGTCGTATTCGATGACGCGGACATGGACAAGGCGATCCCAGGGGCCGCGATGGCGATCTTCGCGAATTCCGGGCAGGTATGTTTCGCAGGCTCGCGCCTCTATGTGCAGCGTCGCACCTTCGACCGGGTGGTCGAAGGGGTCGCAAGTTTCGCGAAATCGCTGAACGTGGGCCCGGGCTTCGATGCCGGAAATCAGATCGGGCCGTTGATCTCCGCGAAGCAGTTGCAGCGCGTGACCGACTACATCGCGCTGGGTGAACGCGAAGGCGGTCAGGTCATTGCGGGCGGCAAGAGAGTAGGTGGCGAGGGATTTTTTATCGAACCCACCGTCTTCACCAATCTCGCTGCCGGCGCGCGGATGGCGCGTGAAGAGATATTCGGGCCGGTTGTGGTCGCAACGCCGTTCGACGACTTCGATGAAGTGGTCGCAATGGCAAACGACACCAACTATGGGCTCGGCGCCGGCATTTTCACGAGCAGCCTGGATAAGGCGCACACGCTCGCGAGCCGCTTGCGCGCCGGCAATGTGTGGATCAACTGCTACGGCGTGACGCATCCATCGATGCCGTTCGGTGGCTATAAGGAATCCGGCTTCGGTCGCGAGATGGGTGACGAAGGCTTCAAGGCCTTCCTGGAGTCGAAGGCCGTGTACGTGGCTCTTGGCAACCCTTGAGCGAGCGGCCATGACGCAGCTGAAGCCACAGAACTTCGTCGCCGTTGACGTGCGCGCGTTCCTCGATGCTACCGCGGGGCAGCCGCCGTTCCGCTCGCTGCAAATTGCTGAGGCGCGCGCCGCGGTTCGCCAGATGGCGACCCTGGTCGACCTGCCTCCCGATCCTTCAGTAAGGAGCGAGGACATCTCCCTGAACATCGATGGCACTCGCCAGCTGCGCGCTCGCGTCTTTGTTCCTGAAGCGATGAGCGACGCCGGCCCGAGCATTGTTTATTTCCATGGCGGTGGCTGGGTCACGGGCGATCTCGACACTCACGACAGCCTGTGTCGATCCATTGCTGCGCGTACCCGGCTGCGACTGGTCAGCGTCGATTACCGGCTCGCGCCCGAGGCGAGATTTCCGGCGGCCTACGAGGATGCACTCGCCGCGACTCGGCTCGTGCTCTCGTCAGCACATCCAGCCTTTGCCGGCACGCGTGGCGTCGTGCTCGCCGGGGACAGCGCAGGCGGCGGGCTTGCGGCGGCGGTCGCGCTCGAACTGCGTGGAGATCCCAGTGTGCGCGCTCAATTGCTCCTCTATCCAGTTCTCGACGTCGCCGGTCGCAGCCAGTCGTATTCGGAATCGGCCGAGGGCTACCTGCTTGAAGCGGCCGATATGGAATCGTTCATCGATGCCTACGTGCCTGATCGTGCACAACGAAGCGACTGGCGTTGTTCGCCGCTGCTGGCGGAATCCTTCGATGGGTTGGCGCCACTTGCGCTGCTCACGTGCGGCTTCGATCCGCTGAGAGATGAAGGCCGCAGCTATGCCGCGAGCTGCGCAAAGGCAGGCGTCAATGTGCATTTCGTCGAGGCGCCCGGGCACATCCACGGCATCGCGATGCTCAGGCTCGCCATTCCGTCGTCCCAGGAGATCATGGATCGCGCGTGTGCCGGACTGATGACACTGCTTTAGCACTATATAAATCAGCTGGAAGGGGGAGTAATCGTGAGCATCAAGAACAAGTCTGCCGAGCCTGGATCGAAACAGGCCATGCGCTTCGGCACGCTGCTGGCATCCGCAGTGGCATGCGCGCTCGGCACGGCGCCGCTCTCGGCACAGGAAACATCCAAGGCTGCGGTTGCATCTGAGCCGCTGCTGGAAGAAGTCATCGTGACGGCCCGGCAACGGGAGGAGAGTTTGCTCGAAGCGCCGGTTGCCGTAACCGCCATCGGTGCCGAACAGCTGACCACGTTTGTCGCAAGAGATGCCCGCGACCTGGCGCGAACGGTGCCGTCGCTCGCGATCGACCGCTCATCGAGCGGCGGTGGTGGTGTCATCGTGTTACGCGGCGTTGGTTCGTCGCCAGCGAACGCGGGCTTCGACCAAGCCGTCGCAGTGAGCGTCGACGGCGTGCAGACCGGCCGCGCGCGCATCATCGATTTCGGCATGCTCGACCTGAAGCAGGTGGAAGTGATGAAGGGACCGCAGGCGCTGTTCTTCGGCAAGAACAGCCCGGCCGGCGTCATCAGCATGACTTCGGCGTCGCCCACCAACGAGCTCGAAGGCTACGTTCGCGCGGGCTACGAGTTTGAGGCCGACGAGTACATCACGGAAGGTGTGATCTCCGGACCGCTCACTGATTCATTGTCGGGTCGCGTCGCCTTACGTTACAGCGAGATGGATGGCTGGCTCAGAAACACGGCGGGGCAACTGAGCAGCTCGCCGTTCGCCGGGCCGAGCAACCTGCCGCAGGCACCGGCAACCCGCCGGCCGGGCGATGAGAACTTCCTGGGGCGTGTGAGTCTCGCGTTCAATCCGGAAGGCAGCCCGTTCGACGCCGAGCTGAAGATCGCCGGCATGAAGCACACCGACGATGGTCCGTCGGCCGGACAGGAAGTCATTCATTGCGGCGCCTACTCGACGCCGGTCGTGGTCTACGGCGGCATTCCCGCCGTTGCGGTCGATCCCTTTGGCGATTGCAAGCTCGACGGCAGGTATTCGAACGGCGGCTTGCCGAACGGCTATGCGGACAACTGGCCGATCGCGGAACAGTTTCCGTACACCGATACGAAGATGCTGCTCGCCAGCCTCGCCGTGAACTACGACGGCGACCGCTTCGGCGTCGCCTCGATCACGGGCTACTTCAACAGCGACACCAAATACTTCGACAACTACGACAGCACGGTCTACATGGCGTACAACGCGGCCGAGCATGAGAAATTCGAATCGCTGAGCCAGGAGGTGCGGCTGCTGTCGAAGTTCGACTCGCCGCTCAACTTCATGCTCGGCGCGTTCTACCAGGATACGACGCTCGACTTCACCAACACCGTCCTGATCGCACCGTTGCCGAGGGATGCCGCGACCGGGAAGTATCACACTTGGGAGAAGCCGGGCAGCACGGCAGGTCAGACGCTCTCCGCGTTCGGCCAGCTCATCTGGGACATCACCTCGCAACTCGAACTGGCCGGTGGGGTTCGCTACACGCACGAGGAGAAAGATTCCTGGATGACCAACGCCTGGGTGCATCCGCCGCTGTCGGGCACCGTGCTCGCGGCCGAGGGCCAGATGTTCACGGACAACTTCAGGGACGACAACTTGTCGCCGGAGGCAACGTTGACCTGGCGGCCCACCCAGGACTTCACGGCTTACGTCGGTTACAAGACCGGCTACAAGTCGGGCGGCTTCGGCATCAGCACGAACCTGGTGCCGGCGACCATCACCGTCGATTCGATTCGTTTCAAATCCGAGAAGATCGACGGCTTCGAAGGCGGCGTGAAGTCGCGGCTGCTCGATGGCCGCGTGGTGCTGACGAGCACCGTCTACGCGTACGACTACACCGACCTGCAGGTCACTGCGTTCAACGCTGCGACCACCAGCTTCGTCATTTCGAACGCAGCCTCCGCCACGATCAGAGGCATCGAGGCCGAAGTCTCCGCGCGCCCGCTCGATTGGCTGACGCTGAACGCCGGAGCCGCGTACAACAGGGCTCGCTTCGATGACTATCTCGCGCAATGCTGGGGCGGCCAGACCGCCGCTCAGGGATGCAATGTGCCGAACGGCGATGGCTCCTTCTCCTGGCAGCGCTCGGGCCAGGCGCTCTCTCGCGCCCCGGAGTTCACCGCCAATGGTGGCTTCGATGCGAAGGTGCCGCTCGGCGGCAGCTACACGCTCACCATCGCCGGGAATGCGCGTTTCAGCGACGACTACATCGCCGCGGACAATGGCAATCCGTTCGGCGACCAGCCTGCGTTCTGGCTGTTCGATGCGAACCTCAGCATCGGTCCGGTGGACGAGCGCTGGCAGCTGTCGTTGATCGGCAAGAACCTCTCGAACGAGTTCTACACCTCGTATGTCGCCGAGAAGCCGGGGGCGCCGGTGACCGCGGGCACCACCGTGCAACTGATGGGCCTGGCGAACCGCAGTCGCCAGGTGATGTTCCAGGGCACGTTCAAGTTCTGATCGGCAAGCAATGCAAGCGCGCAATATTCCGGTCATCGTTGGCGTCGGTCAGATCAATGATCCGAGCGACGCCAGCGCGCAGCCGCTGGACGTCATCGATCTGATGAAAGAAGCATTGTCGAACGCGGATCGTGATGCGGGCGGCGGTGTGCTGGCGCAGCTCGACTTTCTCGGCGTCGAGAATCACATGAGCGGCAGTATCGCGCCGTGGCCGGGCACCGAGCCATTCCTGCCGCACCTGATCGCGGCTACGGGACTCAGGCCCAGGTCGACATTGCTGACGCCGCAACCGAGCGGCGATGGGCCTGTGTTCCTGCTGAACCACGCGGCCAACCTGGTGGCCTCTGGAGAAGTGGAGATCGCCGCATTGGTTGGCGGTGAAGCGCTGCGCACGGCTGCGCGTCGTAGCGCTGCGGAGACTGGCAAATCGCAGAACGCGATGCGTCAGTTGCTGGACGCGACCGTCCGACCATTCTTGCGCAAGTATGGATTGACGACGCCGACCGATGTCTACCCCCTCTACGAGTCGGCAACGCGAGCCGCGTGGGGGCAAAGCTTTGCTGAGGCGCAACGTGAGACGGCTCTCATGTGGGCTGCCTACTCGAGTGTCGCGTCGGAAAACGATGCAGCCTGCATTCGCGAGGCGCTGAGCGCCGAGCAGATCGCGACGGTGACCGACCGCAATCGGATGATCACGTTTCCATACACCAAGCTCATGGTGGCGAACAGCGCCGTGAATCAGGGGGCTGCCGTTCTCGTGACCAGCCTGGAGCGAGCGCGGCGCATGGGAATCAGCGAGGATCGCATCATCCATGTGGGCGCGGGCGCGGCGGCCAGCGAGAGCGAGGACTTTCTCGCGCGTGATTCCTATGTTCGCTCCCACGCGATGGAAATCTCGATCGGCAAGACGCTCGAGCTCAATCGACTGCGGTCCGATCAGCTCGACTACGTGGAGTTGTACAACTGCTTCCCATGCGTCGCGAAGATGGCCCGACGCGCACTCGGCTGGCCGCTCGATCGCGCGCCGAGCGTGTATGGCGGCCTCAGTTTCGGCGGCGGGCCCATCGGCAATTGCATGATGCACGCCATCGTAATGATGACTCGCAAGCTGCGTGCTCGCGGCACGCACGGCTTCATCTTTGCGAACGGCGGCTTCGCGACTCACAACCATTCGATCGTTCTTTCTCGCGCACCTGCCGAAGACGCGGCCACGTTGCCGCGAGAATTCAATTTCGACTCCGAGGCGGAGCGTGTGCGAGGCCCTGCGCCTGTGCTCGATGAAGAGTACGTGGGGCCGGGACGCATCGAGGCTTATTCCGTGCCGTACGGACGCGACGGGCGCCCGAGCTTCGGCACGATCGTCGCGATTGCTCCGGACGGGCGACGCTTCGTATCCCGTGTGTCCCCGGACGATCAGGCAGGTCTTCACTTCCTCGTGTCCGGTGAGGTCGAGCCCGTCGGATCGAGCGGTGAGTGCGTAGCATCGGATGACGGTTATCGCTACTGGCGGTGGGTGCGATGAGGGAAGACGCACACGCCGATCTGCTGGCCGACTCCGTACGGCGCATGCTGGCGAGTGGCGCGCGCTGGTCCAGTGTCGTTGAACAAGGTCTCACGGAATTTTTTTCTGGCGAACATTCCGGCGGCCTCGCAGACCTGCTCGTCGTCATGACCGAGATGGGTCGTTGCGCATCGACGCTCCCCGTGCTGGAAGCCGCGATTGCAAATCGGTATGCACGCGGGCTGACGGACTCAGCTTCACGCCTTGCTCTGGCCGTTGGCACCTTCGGCAAGAAGGAACATTCCTGCAACCTGGTATTCGAACCGGAGCGAGTCCTGGGGACGGCGCGCTTCGTCGAAGGGACAGCGGACGCCGACGAGTGGCTGGTGCTCACCGACGATTGTCATCTGTGTGTCGTGGCGCGCGACGCGGAGGGTGTCACGTTGCAGCCGACGCCAGCGCTCGCTCCAGGATTCGCCGATCTGCATCTATGGTCGCCCGCCCGCTCGCGTCCGTTGACGTCGGAGCAGTGCGCCGAGTTGCTTGTCATCGTTCGGCTCGGCTGGGCGGCGCGTGCCTATGGTGCTGCGGTAGAAGGCTTCGAAGCCTTCCTGAGTTACGGCAAGGAGCGCAAGCAGTTCGGACAAGCGATCGCGTCATTCCAGGCCATCCAGCACAAGATGGCGAACAGCCACATGGCGCTCGAGGGCTGTCGCTTGCAACTCGCCGCTGCAGCCCGCCCGCACGATGAAGGCGCTGCCAATTGGCGCGCGCTGGCTGCCTCGGCGACTGCGTTCGCAGCCGGCTCGTTGCGCCGGGTCGCACTTGAAACCCAACACTGCTTCGGCGCTGTGGGCTTCGCCGAAGAACATCCGGCGCCCGCGTTGTTCCGTCGAGTGCACGCAGATCTCGTGCGTCTGGGAGGTGTGACCAAGGCGAGAGCGGAGCTGGCGGAATTTCTGCTATCGGGAGACGGTGCGAACGTCGAAACACTCTTCGGTCGCGCTGACGATCCGGTCGCACCATTCCGTGCGCGCTTTCGTGGATGGCTTTCGCAGAATTGGTCTTCACAAGAGCGTGCAGCGCTGCGAGCCCGTCCTGAAGCAGACCGCCCCTGGGATCTCACGTTCGCCGAGCGACTGGGTCGCGCGGGTTGGACCACGCTGAACTGGCCGAAGAGCGCGGGTGGACTGGACGCGACGCCGCTCGAACAACTCGCCTACGCCGAGGAATTGCTGAAGGTTGGAGCCAGCGATCATGCGCTGATCTGCAGTTGCCGAATCATGGCGCCGGAGATCATCGCGCACGGTTCACAGCCGCTGAAGGATGCGCTGCTGCCAGGGTTGCGCGCCGGCACGATCACCGGATGTCTCGGCTACAGCGAGCCGGAGGCGGGCTCGGATCTGGCGAGCTTGCGCACACGCGCGGTTCGCGAGGGCGACGCGTATCTCGTGAACGGACAGAAGATCTGGACCACCGACGGTCATCGCGCCTCGCACATGCTGCTGGCCGCGCGCACGCATCCCGATCCAAAGATGAGACACGCGGGCATCAGCTTGTTCGTGGTGCCGATGAACACGCCCGGCATCACCGTGCACGAGATGCAAGCGATGTACGGGCAGAAGTTCTGCAGCATCTTCTTCGACGAGGTGCGCGTCCCGGTCGACTGGCGACTGGGCGAGGAGAACGCGGGTTGGGCGATTCTCGCCGGCGCGCTCGCCAACGAGCGCATCGCGATGGGCGGCCTCGCCATTCGCGTGCAGTCACTCCTTGGCGCAATCGTGCAGTCAGTGCGGCAGCGGCCTCAGCTCGCGCAGGAGTCGTTGACCCGCGATCGAATCGGCCAGCTCGCCTCGGAATTGGTCACGAGCCGTTTGCTGGTCGCGCAGTCGCTCGAGCCTGCAGCGCCAGGCGCCGCGCCGCTCGCACAAGCGGCGATGGCAAAAGTTTTCGCGAGCGAGCTGGCCCAGAGCGTATGCGAGTCGGCTCTGGATCTGCTCGGCACCCCAGCGCTGCTAGGCACGAACGCGAACGACGTCCCCGCGGACGGTGAGATCGAGCTGCTGCTGCGCTCGACGATCATGTTCGTGGTCGGCGGCGGCAGCAACGAGATCCAGCGAAACATCATCGCGCAGCGCGGCCTGGGGCTCGGGCGCTGAGTATCAACGAGGCAAAGAGTTGGAACGATGGAACCCATCAAGAGTCTGGTAGGCGCGGAATTCCCGCTGTTCGCATTCAGTCATTGTCGAGACGTGGTCGCCGCAGTCAGTCGTGCTGGCGGATTCGGCGTGCTCGGCGGCAGCAGCTTCACGCCGGAATCCCTCGAACGAGAGTTGAAATGGATCGACGAGCACGTGAACGGCATGCCGTATGGCATCGACATTCTGGTGCCTGAACATCAGTCGCTCGGACCCGCAACGGACTTCGCCTCGCTGGCGGCGCAGGTGCCAAAGAAGCACATCGACTTCGCGGTGGAGCTGCTGCGTAAGCACGGCATCACCGTGCAGCCTGAAGACGTTGTAGACAAGCTCCCACCCGCAACGCTGCCGGAGGTGGGCGAAGCGTTGATGGACGTCGCGTTTCGCCATCCGATTCGTCTCATCGTCAATGCGTTGGGCATCGCGCCGCAATCGATGATCGAGCGCGCGCGGCGTCATGGTATTCCGGTGGGCGCGCTGGTCGGCGCAAAGGAACATGCTGTTCGGCAAGTGAAGGCCGGCGTCGATCTGCTGATTGCGCAGGGCGGGGAGGCGGGCGGCCATTGCGGCGAGGTCTCGACCCTCGTGCTGGTGCCCGAAGTGATCCGGGCGATCAAGCCGATTCGCGATGTTCCCGTGCTGGCTGCCGGCGGCATCATGAATGGCGCGCAGATGGCGGGCTGCATGGCGATGGGCGCCGCCGGCGCGTGGACCGGCTCCGTGTGGCTCGCCACCGCCGAAGCGGAGACCTCGGAAACATTCAAACAGAAGATGATCGCCGCCAGCTCGCGCGACACGATCCGCTCGAAGTCGCGCACCGGCAAGCCGAGCCGACAATTGAAATCCAGCTGGCACGATGCTTGGGATGGGCCTGACAGTCCGGGCGCATTGCCGATGCCGATCATGGCGATGATCAGCATTCCGACGTTTGCTCGCATCGACAAAGCCGCGGATGCAGGCAATGCAGCGGCGAAGGAGCTCGTGAGCTACTGGGTAGGTCAGGGCGTCGGCCTCATCGATGCCGTGCGTCCCGCTGCCGCCGTGGTGCGCGAATTCCAGCAGGAGTTCGCCGATGCAATCGAGCGCCTTACGGCGACGATCGAGAGCTGAGGTGCCAGTCATGCATGCCAGCATCGACAGTTCCCGTGACCACGGCAGCGTCAACGACGGTAGCAGGCGCGAGCATCCGCTGAAGAAGCTGTTTCGGCCACGAAGCATCGTGCTCGTCGGCGCGACGGAAAAATCTGCGTGGACCGGCTTCATCGTACAGAACCTGCGCGACTTCGCGTTCGATGGCTACGTGTGCGCTGTCAATCGCAACGGCGTCGACGTGATGGGCATGAAGGGATATCGGTCCTGCCGTGACATCGGGCGTGACATCGATGTTGCTTTCATCTTCGTGCCCCAGTCCGCGGTCATCGAAGCGCTCGAGGACGCCGCAGCCGCCGGCATTCGCAACGCGGCGATTCTGACCTCGGGCTATGCGGAGATCGGCGAGGAGGGTGCGGCTCTACAGCAGCAACTGGTCGACAAGGCACGCGAGCTTCGGGTGAACATCTGGGGCCCGAACTCACTTGGCTACAACAATGTCAGCGCACGCACGCCGGTATCATCGGTGCCGGCGGTGTTACCGCTGTTGCCGCCGCGTATTGCAATCGTGTCCCAGAGTGGTGCAACGGCGAGCGAGCTGAACGAGTTCGCGCACAGTCAGAACATCGGCACGAGCTTCGTGGCCGCGACGGGCAACGAAGCCCAGCTGACCCTGGCGGATGTCATCGATTATCTCGTCGACGATCCTGACACGCGCGCAATCGCTGTGTTCGCGGAATCGATCCGCGATCCGGCGGCCTTCGCGGCCGCGGCACAGCGTTGCCGGGAACGAAACAAACCCATCGTGATGCTGAAGATCGGCCGCAGCGAGCTGGCCGGCGCAGTCGCGAAGGCACACACGGGATCTCTCGCCGGTAACGATAAAGTCTTCGATGCGGTCTGCGCACGCCTCGGCGTGATCCGCGTGTATTCCGTCGAGGACTTGATCGTCACCGCGGGCCTGCTGGCGGCGACCGGCCCGCTACCGGCATCGGGGCTCGGCTTCATTTCAATCTCCGGCGGCGCGTGCACACTCGTTGCGGACGGTGCCGAGGCGAGCGGGGCGAGCGTGCCCGCATTTCCGGCCGAGACCACCGAAGTCCTCAAGACGTTGATCGCGGACTTTGCGTCCTCGATGAATCCGCTGGACGTGACGGGTGCTGCGGTCCGCGATCCAGCCTTGTTGGAACGTCTCATTCCCGTGGCGGCTGCCGCGACTCCCATCGGCATCGTCGGCATCAATATCGGCATTCCGACCGTCGAAGGAGCGGTGGCGCTGCCGGCGGGTCTGGCGGCGATCGGACGCGCGGTGAAGTCCATCGATAAGCCGGCGGTGATGGTGCTCACAACGGTGAAGACGCTCACCGACGTCACTCGTCGCTTGATCGCGGAACATCAGCTGCCGCACGTGGTGTGCGGCATCGATCCGATGCTACGGGCCGTCGGCAAAGCGGCTTGGTGGTCGCAGCGCCTTGCATCGCCGCCCAAGCCGCTGCGCTTACCGAGCGCTGCGACTACACAAATCGGCACCGGCGAAAACAGCGCCGCGCTCGCGCCCAAGCTCGCGAACGAGCGCGCAGTGCTCGACTTTCTCGCGACTCACGGTGTGCCGGTCATTCCCGCGCAAGTCATTCGCTCGCGTGCCGAGGCGCAGTCGTTCGGCCTGAGCGGTCCGCTCGCGTTAAAGGTTCTCTCCCCTGATATCGCGCATAAGACCGAGGTGGGTGGCGTGCGCTTGAATGTCGCCGCGTCCGATGTGGCTGTCGCGTTCGATGAATTGCTGACGGCCGTGCGCTCACACCGGCCCGACGCGCACATCGAAGGCGTGATCGCGTCACCCATGCGACAAGGCGGTGTCGAGTTGCTCGTCGGTGTTCGGAACGATCCGACCTGGGGCCCCACGATCACCATTGGCTTCGGCGGAGTGCTGGTTGAGCTGCTTGCAGACGTTGCCATCGCGACGCTGCCAGTGGATCGCGCGGACGTGCTGGAGATGTTGTCGACCTTGCGTGGGCGAAAACTCCTGCAGGGCTTCCGCAACTCCGCCGCGACGGATCTGGAGCAACTCGCCGACGTCATCGTCAACATCGGCAACGCCGCACTCGCGCTGGGTCCCGCGCTCGATTCGATCGAGGTCAACCCGCTGCTCGTGCGTGGCGACGAGATCGAGGCGCTGGATGGGTTGGTTATCTGGAGGACGGGTGAATGAGCACCGCAGTCGAAGACGAAGTCCTGTTCGAGCGCATTGGTGAGCACGTCGCGCTAGTGACCTTGAATCGGCCCTCCGCGCGCAATGCTGTGAATGGTGCCGTGGCGCTGGCGCTCGAAGCTTTCACGAAGCAGGTCGAAGCAGACAAGTCGATCCGCGTCGCTGTGCTCGCGGCGAAGGGAGACGTGTTCTGCGCGGGCCTCGATCTCAAGGCGGTGGCTGCCGGCAAGATGTGGGAGACCGTGCGACCTGATTCCGGATTCGCGGGGTTCGTGTACGCGAAGAAGTCCAAGCCATGGATTGCAGTCGTGCAGGGCCCGGCGGCCGGCGGAGGTGTCGAGATCGCTTTGTCCTGCGATCTCATCGTGGCCAGCGAAGCAGCGAGCTTCGCCCTTCCGGAAGTTAAACGCGGGCTGATTGCGGGGGCCGGCGGCGCATATCGGATCACACGCGCTCTGTCCCGACCGCTTGCTATCGAGATGGTCGTTACCGGCGAGCCCCTGAACGCGAGGCGCGCCTACGAGGCCGGTCTCATCAATCGCATCACTGCGCCAGGCGCGGAGCGTGACGAAGCGCTGGCCATTGCGAGCCGCATCGCTGCGAATTCGCCGATTGCCGTGCGCGAGAGCCTGCGCGTCGCGCGCTACGCATCCGATCTATGTGAAGCCGAAGTGCGTGCCGTCCAGGACGAAGCCGTCCAACACGTGCTGGCCGCGAGCGACTACCAGGAAGGGGCAAAGGCGTTCGTCGAGCGCCGCGCACCTGTCTGGTCGAGTTGAGCCGCGGGCCACCCATCAACACGAATATATCGTCGAGAGCAAAACGCATGTCTGAAGTGTCATCGACCGCAACGGTCCTGGATGCGCTCGTGCTGGGTGCGGGCTTTGCAGGGTTGCACGCCCTGTACCGCCTGCGAAGCAACGGAATGAAGGTCCTGGCACTCGAAGCCGCCCCGGACGTGGGTGGTGCGTGGTACTGGAATCGTTACCCCGGCGCGCGCTGCGATGTCGAAAGCCTCGTCTACTGCTACACCTTCTCGCCGCTGCTCGATGAGGGCTGGAAATGGACCGAGCGCTACGCGAAGCGCGACGAGATCCAGGCATACCTGAGTTGGGTGGCGGACAAGCTCGGCTTGCGCCGTGACATTCGCTTCAACTCCCGCGTGGTCTCGGCCGTGTTCGACGAGCAGGAGAACCTCTGGAGGTTCCGCACGGAAGGCGGCGACACCTACCGAGCACGGCACTTCTTCTCGGCCGCCGGTCCCATCACGACGCCGATCATGCCGGACATTCCGGGATTGAAGGACTTCGAGGGACAGGTGATTCACACGGCGCGATGGCCCGAGCGCTCGCCGGACTTCGCAGGCAAACGCGTGGGTATCATCGGCACCGGCTCATCGGCGGTGCAGGCCATTCCAATCGTCGCGGAGCAGTGCGAGCGATTGACGGTGTTCATGCGTACCCCGAATTTCTATTCGCCCGCACGCAACCGGCCGCTAACGGCAGCGGACTATCAATGGTGGGAGAAGAACCGCGAACTTACTCGCCACCGGCTGCAGAACTGCCTGCGCTGGGGCGGTGGCGACATCATGCTCGATGACGAGATCAACGACGCAATGTTCAGGAGCGCCAGAGAGTTCACGCCGCAGCGGCGGCGTGAAATCTACGAAGCTCGTTACGCGAATGGCGGCGGCGTCGTCGGTTGGGCTTTTTGTGACGCGATGGCGGATCCCGAGGTGAACGAGGAAGCGGCTGACTTCCTGCGCAGCAAGATCCGCACGATCGTCAAGGATCCTCGCACCGCTGAGAAGCTGACACCGCGGGGCTATGCGTACGGCACGAAGCGTTGCACGGTGGGCACCGACTTTTACGAAGCCTTCAATCGCGACAACGTCGAGCTCATCGACATCAAGTCGGAGCGAATCGAGCGCTTCACGCCCGAGGGCGTCATCGTCGGTGGCCGGTTGATCAAGCTGGACGTGCTGATCTCCGCCTCCGGCTTCGATGCGCTCACTGGCGCGCTGACCAGCATCGACTTGCGCGGTGTCGGCGGGAAATCTCTGAAGGAGAGCTGGGCGCAGGGCCCACACTCGCATCTGGGCATCAGTGTCCACGGTTTTCCGAATCTCTACATGGTGGGCGGGCCAGGCAGTCCATCGGTGCTTACGAACGTCGTGATGACGAACGAAATGCAGGTCGAGTGGATTGCGGGGTTGATCGATCACTGTGAAAGCCAGGGGCTGCGACGTTGTGAAGCGACACGCGAAGCTGAAGAGCAGTGGACTCGACACGTCAACGAGCTCGTGAAGGGCACGCTGTGGGAGAGCGCGAACAGCTGGTATGTCGGAGCTAATGTTCCTGGCAAGCCGCGCGTGATCCTCGCGTACGTCGGCGGCTATCTCACTTATCGCCAACGCTGCGAGCAGGAACGCGGGCAGGGTTATCCGGGCTTTGCCTTCAGCTGACCGAACGGATTGCACCATGAGAATCGCACACAGATGCGCAGCGTTGAGCCTGCTGGGATTACTCAGCGGGTGTCAGCAGCAATCTCCATCAGCGTCCGAGCTGCCATCCGCGCCGCGCGCATTTGCGAATGTCGATGACGCGCGTCTCTCAGGTGCAGACTCAGATGCGGATAATTGGCTGAGCTACGGGCGAACCTACAGCGAACAACGCTTCAGCCCGTTGACGCAGATCAACGCCGATAACGTCGGGCAGCTCGAACTCGCGTGGTTTCACGACCTCGACACCAATCGCGGCCAGGAGGCCACGCCGATCGTCGTTGACGGTGTGATGTACACCTCGACGGCGTGGAGCAAGGTCGTGGCACTCGATGCGGCGAGCGGCAAAGCGCTGTGGACGTACGATCCGCAGGTGCCAGGCGCCACCGCGATCAAAGCCTGCTGCGACGTGGTGAATCGAGGTGTCGCGGTGTATCGCGGGAAGGTCTACGTCGGGACGCTCGACGGCCGTCTCATCGCGCTCGATGCCGCGAACGGCAAACCGGTGTGGTCCGTGGAGACGACCGATCCGAAAGCTTCTTACACGATCACCGGTGCGCCACGCGTGGTGAAGGGCAAGATCATCATCGGCAATGGCGGCGCGGATACTTACCAGGTGCGCGGCTACGTAAGCGCATACGATGCGGAGACCGGAAAGCTCGCGTGGCGTTTTTATACGGTCCCCGGCGACCCGGCGAAGGGCCCGGACGGCGCGGCATCGGACAAGGTGCTCGCCGAGATGGCGCTGCCAACCTGGTTCGGCAAGTGGTACGAGTACGGCGGCGGCGGTACTGCATGGGACTCGATCGTTTACGACCAGGAGCTGGATCAGCTCTATGTGGGCACAGGCAACGGCCTGCCGTGGAACCGGCGCATTCGCTCGGAGGGCAAAGGCGACAACTTGTTTCTTTGCTCCATCATCGCGCTGAAGCCCGACACTGGCGAGTATCTGTGGCACTACCAGGTCAATCCCGGTGAGACCTGGGATTACAACGCCAACCAGACGATTACGCTCACCGACCTCGTGCTCGAGGGTCGCAAGCGCAAGGTGCTGATGCAGGCGCCGAAGAACGGATTCTTCTATGTGATCGATCGCGAGAACGGCAAGCTGCTGTCGGCGAAGAATTTCGTACCGGTGAATTGGGCCACTGGCATCGACATCGCGACCGGCCGACCGCTGGAAACGCCCGAAGCTCGCTACGAGAACGGGATCTTCGTTGCCCGGCCGGGCGGCGCAGGGGGCCACAGCTGGCATCCGATGGCCTACAGTCCGGCGACGGGGTTTGCATACATCCCAGCGCAGGAGCTGCCGCTGGCCTATCGAGATGATCCCAACTTCCAATCGCGCCCGAACGCGCTCAACTCCGGCATCGATTTCAGTCTGCTCGGCGTGCCCGACGATCCGGCCCAACGCGCGCAGCTTGCGACGATGCTGACCGGGCGCTTGATCGCGTGGAATCCGGTGACGCAGAAAGAAGCGTGGGTGGTCGAGCATGCCGGCCCTTGGAATGGCGGCGTGCTCGCGACGGCCGGCGATCTGGTATTTCAAGGCACCGCTGACAGGAAACTGCAGGCATTCCGCGCCAGTAACGGGGAGCGTCTTTGGGAATATGACGTGCAGACCGGTATCGTCGGGGGACCGGTGACGTATCGGGTCGCCGGCGAACAATACATCGCTGTGATGGCCGGCTATGGAGGTGCGGTGCCATTGGCGCTGCCGGCGCTGAAGCCCGCGTTCGCGGCTCCCAACGGCAGAGTGCTTGCTTTCAAGCTCAAAGGCAGCGCGCGTCTGCCGGCATACACGCCCGTGCCGCTCCCACCTGCGATGCCGACGCAGGAGCAGTGGCCGCGCGAGCGCATCGAGGAGGGGAGAGATCTGTATTCGACGTACTGCAGCCGTTGTCACGGCGCCTCGCTGCTCTCATCGGGCATCCTGCCCGACCTGCGGCGCTCGCCGATGGCAGGGCATCCGGAATCGTTTGCAAAGGTCGTGCTGGGCGGCGCGCTCGAATCGCGCGGCATGATCTCATTCGACCGCAGCCTGACGCCTGAGCAGGTCGAATCGATTCGCGCTTACGTCATCTCTTCCGCGAGGCTGCTGCAGACACAGGAAGCGGCGCAGAAGCAGTGACGCATCGGCGGCGGAGCGGTAGACTCAATAGCCTTCACCGGCAAGAACATTCGCAAGATGAGTCTACCCACGCACCGGAAGCCAGTCGTGAAGAAAAGCAGGAACACCGGAGCCAGTGCTGCTGGGAGAAAGCCTCGCACCTATCAATCGAAAGCGATGGCGGAGCGGCGGGCACGCATCATCGCGGCCACGCTGGAGATCCTGGAGGAGAGCGGCATCAGCGGCGCAACGACCAGAAACGTCAGCGACCGCGCCGGCGTCGCGCTGCGCACGCTTTATCTCCAGTTCGAGAACCGCGAAGCGATGATCGGCACGGCGATCAAGGAATTTTTCTACCAGTCGATCGCCGAAGAAGGCGCGGGCGCCGGCCCAACGACCATCGAAGAGATCCTGAGCCGCATCGACCGGCTGACGAGAATCATCAAGCGCAAGCGGCAGTATTCGCGGGAGCTCGCCCCGGTCTATTTCTCCTCGAGCCTCGACACTGGCATCTATGCCATTCTGCGAGACATCGCGATCTCGCACGTGACGCCGTTCCTCGACAACCTGGTCGCTCACGAGCGCAATCGGCTCACCAGGGCCGAGCTGCATTACCTGCACACGCTGATCGCGAACGCCGAATATTCGATCATCGACGACGCGATGAACGGCCGGCTGCCGGAGCAGAAGCTCGGCACTTTCCTGAAGCTCGGTGTGCTTACCTGCATCGCCGGTTTCATTCCGAACCCGCCTAAGGAGCTGCTGGAAACGATTCGCAAACTGCGAGCGCTCGTCGGCTGAGTCTGCAGTGCGCATCGCTGCGTGTGATTGGCCGTCACGGAGGGCTAACGCGAACGCCCGGAGGCGCCGGCGCCGTCGGGTCTACGAACAGATCGACCGCCAACACCTCGGCGGCGTTGCAGGCGTAATGACTGAAATCGGTCACGCCCTCGGCCCAGAGGACTTCGTCGTCCAGATAGAACTGTCCGGTCGCCGACCGTGCGGGCCGACAGAAAATTGCATGAGCCGCATCAGCCAGGATCTCCGGCGTGCGGCAACGGTCCATCAATGCCGAGCCTCCCGGTGCGAACTTCACCGCCGAGGTCGCAATGGTCGTGCGGGGCCATAGTCCATTGAATGCGATCCCCTGGTGCCGAAACTCCGCCGCCATCGCCATCATGTAGAGACTCATTCCGTACTTCGCTGCTGCATAGGCAGGATGCGCGGCGAACCATTGAGGACGCAGATCGAGCGGCGGGCAGAGCGCCAGCACGTGCGGATTCGCAGCGGCCCGCAGGTAAGGGATGCAGAGCCGCGAGACCAGGAACGTGCCGCGCGCGTTGACCTGATGCATCAGGTCGTAACGTTTCATGTCTGTGTCGAGCGTGCCGGAGAGGTGGATGGCCGACGCGTTATTCACACAGATGTCGATGCCACCGAACCGGTCGACTGCCGCATCGATTGCAGCTTGCACCGACGTTTCATCGCGCACATCCGCGACGACCGGCAAAGCGCGACCGCCCGCTGCTTCGATCTGTTCGGCGGCACTGTGGATCGTGCCCGGAAGCTTCGGATGCGGGTGCGACGTCTTCGCCGCAACTACTATATTCGCGCCATCTCGAGCCGCGCGCAGAGCAATCGCGAGGCCGATGCCACGGCTCGCGCCGGTGATGAACAAGGTCTTGCCTTTCAGACTCATGCTTTGCTCGATTTGGCGGTCGTTGATGCGCTCGCGACCCATGCGCAGTGGCTATAGCTGGCCGGCCGGGTTCGAATATTTTGTGACGATTACCGCCTGTGGCACGCGCGGACACCTACCACAAGATAGTTACGACCTGAATCTGCTTTGTATAATCACCAGTAGACATTCGATTGATGAGCTCGGCCAAGAACACAGCTGCCAAGAGGGCCGAACCCGTCGCTGTGGCTAATGCGATGGTCGAGGGTTATAGACAGCTCTCTCTTCCCGGCCGGCAATCACTATGACCATTGACAGTACTGTCGAGCTATCACGCGACTTGAGCCACCACACTGATTGGCCACTGTTTTCCAACGCCGGCGTTGCGGGCCGGGAAGTCGCGCTAGCGGCTTGCACGTTGACGTGGCGAAAGCCAGGGGCGAGACCCAGCGACGTCATCGGCCCGGCGAGCGCTGGCTTGGAACGATTATTGACTCAGCTCCGCGCTTCGTTGGGCTATGGCATGCATATGCTCGTGGTCCATGCGACTTTGCAGCCCAAATCGGCGGTCCTCATGCACCGCGGGCTGTGGCGAATGGATGTTCTGAAATCCATGCCGGCTGCGATTGCGCGAGGTGCGGAAGGCCAGGATCGAATGCGACAACAAGGTGCGATTCGCGGCACTGGCGAGAGTGCCACTGGCCGAGATCGCTTGGATGGTCGCAAAGCTCAGTGCATTCGAGGCCATCATCCCGCTCTTCCTGAAAAGCGATGTACCGATGGACGAGACAGCCGCGAGCCGATTAGCCAACGCAGCATTCCCACCGGGCGGATGCGCGGATCGATCCGATCCGGACTGGGCGAACTTCGCTCGCCACATCGTTTCAATCGGCGGGATATGCGCCCGCTGGTCGAACGATCTGTCCGTTCCCGAAGTCGCACTCGATCTGTTCCTTGCCGATGCAGAGGCTCAAAGGGTGAGAGCCATCCTTGATGAGGCGCATTGAGTCTGTGGCGGGTTGAGCGACGAGTACAGTCGAGCTGCTGAAGACGAGGTGCCACTTGCGGTATGGATGGACGTGCTCGCGCGGTTCCCAGACATGGATAAGTGGGGCGCCCACAATTGCACCCTGTGTGCACGAGAATCCTGAATTCGTATCTCAAGTAGCGGATAGCGGCGCCAACAGGAAATGCGTCGTGGGCGGCCCAAATCACAATGCGCTGCCGGAGGCCCGGGAGAACCTTCGGTGCTTAGGTAAGTATGGATTCTGCTAGATTTTTTGTCCGGCTTTGATTGCGCCATTCGGAGCTTCGAATCGAGCGACCTCAGCATCCCCACTGCTTCGGATAACGCTAGTTTTGCACGATAACATCGTTAGTGTTATCGTGCATAAACGATGTTAAGCTCAACCAAAGGCGAGCAAACCCTGGCGGCCGCCGTGCGGCTGTATCTGCGCGACGCCTTGGGTGCTGATGCGCAAATCCTGCCGTGGAGCGACGCCCGTAAGCTCCCCTACTTTCTACGCGACGCGTTCTACCTGAACACCCTCCGACTCTTCGATCGTGAATTCCTGCTCGCTAGTCCACGACAGGGTCAGATCCCGGGCCTCAGTGCACTTCGCACGCAGCTGGACAAGGTAGCGCAAGTTGCCGGATGTCCGGTCGTGTTCACAGCAAGCGCTCTTGCATCGTATGAGCGAAAGCGGCTGGTTGAGCAAAAGGTGCCCTTTGTTATCCCGGGCAACCAACTTTACTTGCCGGATCTGGGGATCGATTTTCGCGAATACTTTCGCCAGGCACCTGCCGCTGTGACTGCGCTTACACCAGCAACCCAGGCGGTGTTCATTGCCGCGCTGCTGCGGAAGGAATGGCAGGTCCAATGGCAACCTGCCGAAGTGACAACCGCGCTTGGGTATACCGCGATGACACTCTCCCGGGCCGTCCGTGAGCTGACGGCTGCCGGACTTGTGGGGGGCCATCAAGAAGGGCGAACTCGCATTGTCGAAATGAAATATCCACCAGCCGAAGCTTGGGAACACGCCAAGCCGCTGCTTCGCAGCCCGGTTAAGCGAAGTGTATGGCTGGAAGAGGATCTGCGGGGGAGAGTGTCTGAGTCGCCACTGGCGGGGCTCAGCGCCCTTGCGTTCTACTCGATGCTGGCCGAGCCGCCGCGGCCGATCTATGCGGTGGGCGTCGCGCAGTGGAAGGCTGTCCAACGAGCTGGTGTCACGACGTTGCCCGAATCACGATCCGACGCTTCGCTCTGGCAAGTATGGAGCTACGCACCCAACCTTCTGCCGGGAAGCGAAGCAGTTGATCCCTTGTCATTGACGTTAAGCCTGCAAGATGAGCAGGACGAGCGTGTTCAGCAGGCCCTGCAGGAGCTCAGAGGAAGGTTCCCGTGGTGAAGGGACTCGAGATGTTTCGCGAGCATTTCGCGGCCGTCGCCGATCAGTACGTGTTGATTGGCGGGACGGCCGCTACCATTGCAATGGAAGAAGTTGGACTCGACTTTCGGGCGACAAAAGATCTCGATATCGTGCTTCACATCGAGGCTCTCAGTCCCGCATTCGGGGTCGCATTCTGGGCCTTCGTCGAGCGTGGTGGATATGAGATTCGCCAAGCGAGCGATACAGGCAAGCCTGTTCTCTATCGCTTCAAGAAGCCAGCCGATCCGAAGTTTCCCGCCATGATCGAGTTGTTCTGTCGATCGCCGGACGGACTTCAGCCTGTCGAGGGAAGCCACCTGACGCCGATCCCGTTCGACGCAGCCATTTCCAGTCTCTCCGCCATCCTGCTCGATGATGTGTACTACGCATTCATACTTGACGGTCGGCGTAACATCGAGGGGCTGCTGCCTTGGATTGGCGCCGAGCAGCTGATTGCTCTCAAAGCACGGGCTTGGTTGGATCTGAGCGATCGCAAAGCGGTTGGGGGAAACGTCGATTCGAGAGACATTCGCAAACATGGCAACGACGTATTCCGACTGTCCCAACTGCTGACCGCGGAGTTGCGCATTTCGGTTGCGACGCGAATCGCGGAGGATCTTCGGCGTTTCCTTGACGGTATTGCCGCGGATGGAAGCTACGATCCGAGGGCGATCCAGATCGATCTCGCCTCTGCAGAAATCATCGATCGTATCAGGCAGGCATACCTGCTTGAGGGCTGATGAAATCGCTGGCAACGGCGCCCCATCCCATTGCCAGGATGGGGCGCCTCGATCGACTAGAAGCGAACGAGTCCGCTCACGGACAGCGATCGCAGGTCCGTACCATCCAATTCGGCGCCCTCGAGCTCGGCGCGCAGGCCAAACTTCGGCGTGACGTGCCAGGCGCCGCCTATTCCCAATGCGAGATCAGTACCGTCGTTGTTGTCGGTGAGCACGATTCCTCCACCTCTGGCGGTGTTCTCGGCGTCCCATACCAGGAAGCCCGCCCGGACGAAGCCCTCGAAGCGAACGCTGATCGGTATTTGCAGGATTGCCGATGCTTGGATCGCAGTGGCATCCGATTCAATGGTCACGCCGGAGATCCTGTCATCGGGCGTTCCCGCGTCGAGGTAGGCGACCTCCAGGGAACCGTATTCGTTGAATCGATAGCCGCCGAAGATCTTGAATCCAGTACCGGTCGCTTTGATGCCAACGCCGTCGATGTTGTCCTTGAGCGTGACATGGCCCACGCCCACTCCGCTGTAGAATCCGATCTCAGAGTCTGCCATTGCCGGCAGGCACACGAATGCCAGCGCGATTCCTGTCGCCAGTTGCTTGTGCATTTCATCAACTCCCAGATACCCCGCTTGCGGGGGAATACTTCTTTTTGCTGGTCGTTTTTTTTTCTGCCCGAGCTCTCCGATGATGGTTCTTGGGGAGCGCTCGGTGCCGGACTCTATCAGGAGCGTTGCGCAGCATTCAGTTGAGGCTAGCCCTTAGCCTCGTTCGTTGTTCTACCAGGCGACTTGCACTCGATGTCCACGGACACGAAGCTCGATGGGCCATTGACGTCTATGTCCGGATTCCCGCGCCGTAATCACGCAGCGTCGCCACGTCGTCCAACACGGCATCGATCCCGGTGTAAAGAAGATTCATGACCTCGTGTGCATGAAAGGCGCGGTTGCGTCGCTGCTGTCCTTGGGGACGCAAAATATCCAGCTCGACGAGGGTGGCAACGGCGGTGTTGGCGGACGGAAACGTGACCTTCAAGCGTTCGACCAAAGAGATTACGGTAACTACGAGCTAACCGAGCAGCAGATGCGTGACACTCCACACAGTGGCGTGTTTGCGTGTGCCACGTGTCTTCAGACGCTCTTGCCATCGCTCCGCGGTCGCTCGAAGCTCTCGCAGCAGGTGCACGGTATGGCGACATGAAGCTATCGTGCATTCGAGGAACAACTCGACCCACGGCGACCATCGCAGCTTCAGCTGCACATCGAGGAGCGCGCCGTAATACTCGCGCTGACGGCATTTCAGGAATGTCGCCAGATGAATCGGGTGTCCGCCGTCGGCGAGCAACATCAACGGAAGCAGCAGACGTCCAACGCGCCCATTGCCATCGACGAAAGGACGGGTCGCTGCGAACTGCGCGTGAACGATCGCGGCGCGTGCCAGAACCGAAACATCGTAGTGCGACTCGGGATCCGGCTGGTGGCGAATGAGTCGATCGAGATCGGTCATGAGTCGGGGCACCTCCGCTGGCGGCGGGGGTATGAATCGAGCCTGCTCCATCTTCAAGCCGCCGATGAAGTTCTGCACCCGACGGAGCTGTCCAGGCGAGGCGCGCGGGTTCCCGTTCATCAAATGCTTGTGCATTGCGCGGATCAGTGCGCCGTCGAGCGCGCGTTCTCCTCGCTTGGCCACCTGAGAAGGTTTCCCCCGGATCGGGGCCCGAGTAGGAAAAGCACGGATACCGGGTGGCAAGAGCTCCCGGGTCTCCCGCCTGGCCCGGAGGCCGGGCCGATTCGCCGCGGTTTTCAGATCCGGACGGCCTGACGAATCCTTGAAGCGGAGAGGATAAGACCGGTCGGATTCGTGTATATTTCGCCCCCGCTTTCGACCGTGCGCTTTAACTGGTTCACCGGGAACGCTGGGGCCAGCTTTGGGCCAGCCATGGGGAATCGATGGGAGTGGAGGGGGTTGAAAAGCCGGTGGGATCAGTAAGTTACTGATTTCGCTAGTGCTCTTGTCGGGTTTGATCCGCCATTCGAGCTTCGAATCCTTCCGCCCCAGCCAGACGCATTTGAAGTCGGAGTGTTGAATGGATCGTGCCACGATGGCGGTGTTTACGGGCAACGCCAATCCGCAGCTCGCCCAGGATATCGCGCGACACCTGATGGTGCCGCTGGGCCGGGCTGCTGTCAGTCGCTTCAGCGACAGCGAGTGCACGGTCGAACTGCTGGAGAACGTGCGCGGTCGCGACGTGTTCATCGTGCAGCCGACCTGCTCGCCGGCCAACGATCACTTGATGGAATTGCTGGTGATGACCGATGCCTGCCGCCGCGCCTCGGCTGCCCGCATCACCGCCGTGATTCCTTATTTCGGTTACGCCCGCCAGGATCGCCGCCCTCGCGCCACGCGCGTGCCGATCACGGCGAAGCTGGTGGCGAACATGATCGCCAGCGCCGGCGTCAACCGCGTGCTGACGGTCGACCTGCATGCCGACCAGATCCAGGGATTCTTCGACATCCCGGTGGACAATGTGTATGCCTCGCCGGTGTTGCTCGGCGATGCGTGGAAGCAGAAGTACGAGAACCTGATGGTGGTGTCGCCGGACGTCGGCGGCGTGGTGCGCGCAAGAGCGTTGGCGAAGCGGCTGGACGATGCCGAGCTCGCCATCATCGACAAGCGCCGTCCGCGGCCGAACGAGTCGGAAGTGATGAACATCATCGGCGAGGTCGAGGGCAAGACGTGCGTGCTGATCGACGACCTGGTCGATACCGCCGGCACGCTGTGCCACGCGGCCGAGGCCTTGAAGGCGAACGGCGCCAAGAAGGTGGTCGCGTACATCACCCACGCGGTGCTGTCGGGCCCGGCGATCGATCGCATCTCGCAGTCGCAGCTGGATGAGCTGGTGGTGACGGACACGATTCCGTTGCGCCCGGATGCGAGGAACTGCAAGAAGATCCGGCAGCTGACCGTGGCGGGCTTGTTGGCCGAGACCATGCGCCGCATCCGCGACGAAGAGAGCGTCAGCTCGCTGTACATCGACTGAGTGCTCGCGGCTGCCTGACGGCGCCGCTCGCAGGAAGAAAGGGTTGTTTCGTAGGCGCGGCTGCGCCGCGCAATATTGATAAGGGCTTTTGTTTCTTTGCGACGCGCAAGCCGAGCGACAGAAACATTCACAGTGACGGCGTCATTGGTCGCGATGCGCCGTTGCTTCGTTTCCAACTGGAGTAACCATGAAATATTCATTTGACCTCGTCGCCGATTCCCGCGACGGCGTGCAGGGGAAGGGTGCGAGCCGCCGCCTGCGTCGTGCCGGGAAGGTTCCGGCGATTCTGTACGGTGGCCGTCAGGAGCCCAAGCAGCTCATTCTGGATCACCAGAACCTGCTCAGCCTGCTGGTGAACGAGAAGTTCTTCTCCACCATTCTGCAGCTGAAGATCGATGGCCAGCCGCAGGCCGCCATCCTCAAGGACGTGCAGCGTCATCCGGCCAAGAACCAGATCCTGCACATGGATCTGCAGCGCGTGCTGGAGAACGAGAACATCCGCATGACCATTCCGCTGCACTTCAAGGGCGCGGCCGCGGCTCCGGGCGTGAAGACGCAGGGCGGCGTGGTGTCGCACTTGTTGAACGAAGTCGAAGTGCTGTGCTTGCCGAAAGATCTGCCGGAGTACCTGGAGATCGATCTGTCGACGATGGAGATCAACCAGATCCGTCGTCTGTCCGACCTGCAGCTGCCCGAAGGCGTCCAGCTGGTCGCGCTCGCGCACGGCCGCGACGAGGCGGTGGTCTCCATCCATCATCCGCGTGCCGAAGAGGCCCCGGAGCCGGCGGCTGCCGCTGCTGCGGCTCCTGCGGCTGGTGCTGCTCCGGCAGCGGGCGCTGCGCCTGCGGCTGGCGGCGACAAGAAGGCTGCGCCGGCTGCCAAGGCCGCGCCGAAGAAGTAACGCTGACGCGCATTCCGCCGCGCACCAGCGGCGGGCTGCGTGAAATCGGTGGCGGGTGGCCAGTGATATATTTTGGCCGCTCGCCATCGTTGCGTTATTTTCGGTTGCACTCCTATGGCGGGCACCCCTCTCAAAATCATCGTCGGCCTCGGCAATCCCGGACCGGAGCATCTGCTGACCCGCCACAACGCGGGTTTCTGGTTCGTGGATGCGCTGGCGGCCAGGCTCGGCGGCACGTTTCGCAGTCATGCGAAATTTCATGGTGACATCTGTCGCGTACAGTTCTGCGGACAGGACATCACCCTGCTCAAGCCCAGCACCTACATGAATCGCAGCGGGCTCGCGGTGCGCGCGCTCGCCGACTACATCAAGGTCGAACCGGCCGAGATCCTGGTCGTGCACGATGAGCTGGACCTGCCGGTCGGCGAGGTGCGTTTCAAGCTGGGCGGCGGCGCCGGCGGCCACAACGGCCTGCGTGATACGAGCACACACATGGGCCCGGATTACTGGCGCCTGCGCATCGGTGTCGGACATCCCGGCGACAAGTCGCAAGTGATCGACTACGTGCTGCGCCGGGCGCCGAAGGACGAGGAAGAGAAAATTCTCGTCGCCATCGACCAGGCGCTGCAGGCGCTGCCGACCTTCCTCGAGCAGGGAGCGGAGCGCGCCATGAACGGGCTGCACACCAAGAAGTGATTTAAATTATGGGCATCAAGTGCGGCATCGTTGGACTTCCCAACGTTGGCAAATCGACTTTGTTCAATGCGCTGACGCGCGCGCAGATCGCGGCGGAGAATTATCCGTTCTGCACCATCGATCCGAACGTCGGCATCGTGCCCGTGCCCGATCCGCGGCTCGACGTGCTCGCCGGCATCGCCAAGTCCGAGCGTCAGCTGCCGGCCACGGTCGAGTTCGTCGACATCGCGGGCCTGGTGGCCGGCGCGTCCAAGGGCGAAGGGCTCGGCAACAAGTTCCTTTCGCACATCCGCGAGACGGATGCGATCGCGCACGTCGTGCGCTGTTTCGAGAACGACGACATCGTGCACGTCGCGGGCAAGATCAAGCCGCTCGATGACGTCGAAGTCATCAACACCGAGCTGGCGCTCGCCGATCTCGACACCGTCGAGCGCGGCTTGCAGCGCGCCGAGAAGGCGGCGAAGGCGGGCGACAAGGACGCGATCAAACAGCGCGACCTGATGAAGAAGCTCAAGGAGCATCTGGACGCCGGCAACCCGGCGCGCTCGCTGATCAAGGACCCGGAAGAGAAGAAGCTGCTGCAGGAGCTGCATCTCATCACCATCAAGCCGTTGATGTACGTCGCGAACGTGTCCGAGAACGGCTTCACCAACAATCCGCACCTGGACTCGGTGCGTGAGCTGGCGGCTCGCGAGAATTCGGAAGTGGTCGCGGTGTGCGCGTCCATCGAAGCCGAGATTGCGCAGCTCGATGAAGCCGACCGCGCCGACTTCCTGAAGGACATCGGACTGGACGAGCCCGGCTTGAATCGAGTGATCCGCGCCGGCTACAAGCTGCTCGGCCTGCAGACGTATTTCACCGCCGGCCCGAAGGAAGCTCGCGCCTGGACGGTCCGGGTCGGTGCGACCGCGCCGCAGGCCGCGGGTGTCATTCACACCGATTTCGAGAAGGGCTTCATTCGTGCTGAAGTGATCGCGTTCGACGATTACGTGAGTTACAAGGGCGAACAGGGCGCCAAGGAAGCCGGCAAGTTGCGCCTGGAAGGTAAGGAGTACATCGTCCAGGAAGGCGATGTCATGCATTTCCGCTTCAACGTCTGAGTTCGGCCCTGCCTTTGCTCGCGGGGCGAGGAGGCACCATGAAAGTCGGATTGATCGGCCTCGGATTGATGGGCCATGGCATGGGCGAAAGCCTGCTGCGTGGCGGGCATGAGCTGACCGTTTACAACCGGACGGCGAGTAAAGCCGACGCGCTGGTCGCAAAAGGCGCACGACTCGCCAAGACGCCCGCCGATGCCTGCCGCGGCGACGTCGTCATCACCATGCTCGCCGACGACGCCGCTGTCGAAGAAGTGACCCTCAGCGCGCAGGGCATCCTCAAGAATCTGGCCGCAGATGCCGTGCATGTTTCTTCCAGCACCATCAGCGTCGCTCTCTCCGAGCGTCTCACCGATGCCCATGCCAAGGCGGGACAACGTTTCGTTTCGGCGCCGGTGTTCGGCCGTCCGCAGGTGGCGGCCGCGGGCCAACTCAACATCGTGGCGGCTGGTGCACCCGATTCGGTGCAGCGCGTGACGCCCGTGCTGGAATCGATGGCGCAGAAGGTGTGGCCATTCGGCGAGCAGCCGGGCGCCGCGAATCTGGTGAAGCTCAGCGGCAATTTCATGCTGTTCGCCGCCGTCGAGGCGCTCGCCGAAAGCATTGCGTTGTTACGCAAGGCCGGCGTCGACGAGCACGCGTTCGTGGACATGATGACCAACACGCTGTTTGCTGCGCCGATCTACAAAGGCTACGCGCCGTTGATCACCAAGCAGCAGTATCAGCCGCCCGGTTTCGCCGCGCCGCTGGGATTGAAAGACGTTCGCCTGGCGCTCGCTGCCGGCGAGAAACTGAAAGTGCCGTTGCCGCTGGGCAGCCTGGTGCGCGACAAGTTTCTTGCGCTGATTGCCCGAGGCGGTGAGGGCGATGACATTGCCGCGCTTGGAAAGATCGCGGCGGAGCAGGCGGGAATGTGAGATTGCCGGTGGCGTGACGCGGTCGTCACGCCACCGGCGAGCCGAGGCTTAGAAGCTGAATCGGGCTTGTCCGCCGATCACGTTGGTGTCGCCGCCGAGCGTGACCAGCACGCCGGCCGAGAACTGCGACGTGAAGTTGTAACGGCCTTCACCGATCAGATACGTGTCGCCATCGATGCCGGCCACATCCACGGCCATGTGCTCGACACCGCCTTCGATTTCGACCTTCGGCGCGACCAGCGAGCGCAGGCGCACGCCGGCGAACAAGCCGGTGTCGTCATCGTCGAAACGGCCGAAATCCACTTCGTACTTCACCACGCCGCCGCGAACCACCAGGTCCAGGCTCGGACCGAGCGGCCAGTAGGCGCCGGCGCCAACCAGGAAGCGCGTGGCGTCGACACCGTTGTCCAGGTCGAGATCCTGGAACTCGGCCAGCGCGAAAATATTCCGATACACGGGCAGCGAGCCGCGCAGCTGAATGCCGTCACCATCCACATCGTCGCCGGGCAGGTCGATTTCCACTTTGGGGAAATGCGCCACGTCGACGTTGCGGTAGCTGAACTGCTCGGCGGAGGCCGCGAACGGCAGGGCGAGCGCGGCGGCACAGATCAGAGTCTTGGCGTTCATCTTCATAGCAATAATCATTCACTCTCACGAGGTCGCGCGTCGGTGCGCTGTATGTATTCTACTGTTCTTGCGTGAGTGTCGCTCGGTTTCAGCAGACGTCGTTGCTTGGCGACAGATCCGTGGCTGAAATCTAACAAGGGAGCATTGGTTGTGACGCGATGGAATTTTGTGATCGCGATCACGGCGACGCTGTATCGATTTCGCAAGTAAGGAACATGACCTGGCCGGGCTGTTTGGCGGACCCGTCGTCGACGAGATCACGTTGGCGCGCCTGTGCGAGCAACATCCGAATCTGGTCGGCTTCAAGACGCACCCGCAGTCCCGGACAGGCTGCCCGGGAACCCGTCCCCTGGCTCGCCGCTTCCGTTCGCAGGAGGCCGCCATGCCCACTGCATCTCCCATGGAGTTGCCCGCGCGGGATCCCGAGACCGGGCTCGTTCGGGTCGTCATCGACACGCCCAAGGGCAGTCGTAACAAGTACAAGTTCGATCCCAAGCTCGGCGTGCTCAAACTCAGCCGCATCCTGCCGGCCGGCATGTCGTTTCCTCATGACTTCGGTTCCATCCCGTCCACCTGCGCCGAGGATGGCGACGCATTGGACGTGATGGTGCTGGCCGATGCGCCGCTGTTCCCCGGCTGCCTGGTGCACGTTCATCTCATCGGGGTGCTGCGGGCGGTGCAGAAAGAGCAGCGCAAGATGATCCGCAACGATCGGCTGCTGGCGACGCTCGAGACGCCGGTGAATCGGCCGGCGATCACCCGGATCGAGCAGGTCGATGAGCGGCAATTGAAGGATATCGAGCATTTTCTGCGCTCGTATAATCAGGCGCAGGGCCGTGAGTTCAGAATCACGGGGCGGGGCGGTGTGCGGCAGGCGCAAAAGATGTTTCGCGATGCCGTGCGCGCCTTCGAGCAAGACAAAGGCACGTGACGATGGCGGAGTTGCAGCCCGACGAAGCAGGGGTGTCAGGTGTGCGGCGAATTCTTCTGGAGTGGCTTGCCGGGGCGGGCGCTGCGCTTCATAAGAAACGAATCAGCGATGCCAACATTCATGACGCGCGCAAGCAGCTGAAAAAATCCCGCGCGGCACTCCGATTGTTGCGGGACGCGATTGGCGAGATCGCCTACCGACGTGAGAACACCGCGCTACGCGATGCCGCCCGTCCGTTGGGCGTGGCGCGCGATAGCAAAGTGCTGCTGGCCGCCCTGGACGATCTGGTCGAACGTTATGAGCCGGCCACTCGTTCGCTGCAACTCGACAAGTTTCGGCGCGTACTGCGACAGGAACAAACCGCGGCCCGCCAGGCCATCACGCCGACATTGGCCAACAGGCAGCGCAAGGCCTTGCGGGAGGTCAAGGCGCGCAGCGCGCGATGGAATATGAAAGGCGCCGACTGGGACATCATTGGCAGCGGCCTGGAGCGCATCTATCGCGGTGGCAGGAAGCGTATGAAAGCGGCCCGGAGCTCGCGGGCCAGCGAGGATCTGCACGATTGGCGCAAACAAGTGAAATATCTGTGGCATCAGCTGCAGATGCTGGAGCCGGTCTGGCCGGGGCCGCTGGCAGAGTTGGCCGATCAGTCGCACAAACTGGCCGATCATCTTGGCGACGATCATGACCTGGCGGTGTTGCGTGCCAAAGTCACGGCCCACACGGAAACGTTCCAGGGCAAGGACTGCGACGCCTTGGTAGCCGTGCTCGACCGCCGTCGTAAGCAATTACAGAACAAGGCATTCAGGCTCGGCGCACGGATCTTCGAAGAACCGCCCGGGCGCTTCGCCAGCCGCATCGGTCGGTACTGGGCGCTGTGGCGCAACGAATGACGCGCCAATATTTGCTGTAACCGACGCCTGCCGATTCCTGCTTATCCGGAACGAGTGAGTTTCGCCGTGCCCGATTGGTCGGCTCACGGGCAAGGAATACCTTGCACCGCCTGAGTCACGCACAATGGATCGGGGATCGAGTGATGAAAGCGAATCAATGGATAGGGTCATTACTGCTCGTGGGGGCGGTAATCGTGTCGGGTGTGCTGCTCAGCGCCTGGAAACAATCGAGCCTTGCTGAAGCCGAAGCGATAGCGGCGAGTCAGCCGGAGCCGGCGGAATCGGTGGTCACGGCACTGGTTCGTGAGCACCAGCATGTTCGCACCACGACGTCGATTGGCACCGTGGTCGCGTTGCGTTCCATCACGGTTCGAAACGAATTGCCCGGCACGGTGCGTCACGTTGCGCTCGAGCCTGGAAAAATAGTCGAAGCGGGCACCGTGCTGGTGGCGCTCGACGTTTCAGTGGAAGAGGCGGATCTGCAGGCGTTGCAAGCGCAGGCCGAGCTCGCCCGCACGCAATTCGCCCGCATGCAGCGAATGAGCCAGCACCGCGCGGCGTCGGAAATGGAAGTCGATGCTGCTCGCGCCGAACTGGAAGTGGTGGAGGCGCAGGTGGCACGTATCAAAGCGGTCATCAATCGCAAGATCATCCGTGCGCCGTTCCGGGCTCGGATCGGTATTTCCGATGTGCATCCCGGCCAGTATTTGAACGAAGGCGCGTTGTTGACGACCTTGCAAGGCGTGGACGATGCCACTTATGTCGATTTCACCGTCGCTCAGCAGGTGGCCGCGGCGTTGCGTCCCGGCGGCAAAGTGGATGTCTTTGCTTCTGGCGATACCACGGGTGTGAAGGCAGAGATTCTCGCGATCGACGCGCGAGTCGATCCCACCACTCGTAACGCGACGGTCCGCGCCAAGCTCAACAACACGGCGCAGACGCCGGCGCCCGGTGCATCAGTGCGAGTTCAGGTCGGAGTCGGCGAGCCGTTGCTGGCGACTGCCGTTCCCGCCAGTGCCGTTCGCAAGGGACCTGCCGGAGATCACGTGTTCGTCGTGGTCGCGGACGAGCAGGGCCAGACTCGCGCCCGCCAGCGCGCTGTCGTGGTCGACGCGATGGCGGGTGACGAAGTCATCATCACCAAGGGCCTGGAGCCCGGCGAACAGGTGGCGGCCTCCGGCTCGTTCAAGCTGCGCGAGGCTGCGTTGGTCGCGGTGAGCAATCCGCCGGCGTCGGTGGCACTCAACAAGGCTCGCTCGACGGCGACCAGCATGTAACGGATCACTGCCATGCGCTCATTTACGGATATTTTCATCAAACACCCCGTACTCGCGGTGGTGGTCAATCTGGTCATCGTGCTGGTCGGCGCGCGGGCACTGTTCAACCTGCCGGTACAGCAGTTCCCGAGCGTGGAGAGCTCGTCGGTGATCATCACTACGGTGTACACGGGCGCGAGCGCTGAGACGGTTCGCGGATTCCTGACGACGCCGATCGAGCGCGCGGTGTCGGCCATCAGCGGCGTCGACTATGTCGAGTCGACCAGCCGCGCCGGCGTCAGCACGATCACCGTGCGCTTGAAGCTGGATCACGACAGCACCGACGCATTGGCCGAAGTCACCGCCCGCCTGCAGCAGGTTCGTTCCGAGTTGCCGGCCGAGGCGGAGCCGCCGGTCGTGGAAGTGCAGCGTGCCGATCGTCCATACGCGACGTTTTATCTCGGCTTCACTTCCCCGGACCGCTCGGTGCCCGAGCTGACCGACTGGTTGTCTCGCACTTTGCAGCCGCAGTTGTCTACGCTCGAAGGCGTGCAGCGCGTAAGTTATGAAGGCGCGCAGCCGCTGGCGATGCGCGTGTGGATCGATCCCGACCGGCTCGCGGCCCGTAATCTTGCGCCGGGCGACGTGCACGAAGCTCTGCGCAGAAACAACTATCTCGCGGCTGTCGGTCAGACCAAAGGCAATCTGGTGCAGGTCAACCTGCTCGCCAACACCGATCTGCGCGCGGTCCATGAATTCGAGAACCTGATCGTCGCCGACCGCGACGGGGCGATCGTGCGCTTGAGCGATGTGGCGCGCGTCGAGCTCGGCGCGGAAGAAGCGGCGATGGTGGCGAAGTACAACAGCCAGCAGAGCGTGTATCTCGGCGTGTGGCCGCTGCCCGGCTCGAATGAAATCGAAGTCGCTCGTCATCTGCGCGAGGAGATGGAGCGCATCGAACCCACGCTGCCGGCCGACATCGAGATGCGCCTGGTGTGGGATGGCACGATGTTCATGCGCAGCGCCCTGGAAGAGATCACCAAGACGCTGGGCGAAACCGTGCTGATCGTGGCCATCGTGGTATTCCTGTTCATGGGCTCGATTCGCACGGCGCTGGTGCCGCTGGTCGCGATGCCGGTGTCGCTGGTCGGTGCAGCCATCGTGATGATGGCGTTCGGCTTCAGTCTGAATCTGCTGACCATTCTGGCCATCGTGCTGTCGGTGGGTCTGGTGGTCGACGATGCCATCGTCGTGGTCGAGAACGTCGAACGTCACGTTCGCGAAGGAAAATCTCGAACCGAAGCGGCGCTCGCGGGCGCAAGGGAGCTGGCAGGCCCCATCGTCGCGATGACCATTACGCTGGCGACCGTGTACACGCCGATCGCATTCCAGGGCGGCCTGACGGGTTCGCTGTTCCTAGAGTTCGCAATCACGCTCGCGGCGGCAGTGGTCGTGTCCGGCATCGTCGCGCTCACTCTGTCGCCGGTGATGAGCTCGCGCTTCGTGCACGCGCATGGTCACGAAGGCAAGCTGACCGGCCTGGTGAATCGCGGCTTCGATGCGATCCGTGTCACTTATGAGAAGTTGCTCGACGGTGCCTTGCAGATGCGCTGGGGCATCGTCGCTATGGCGGTGCTGGTCACGCTCGCTGCGTGGCCGTTGTTCACGTACTCGCGTCAGGAGCTGGCGCCGGTCGAGGATCAAAGTCACATCAGTTTGTTCTTCGAGGCGTCGCCGGATTCGTCGCTGGTCGCGACCGATCGTGATTCACAGAATGTCGTCAAGGCGCTCACGGCGTTCCCCGAAGCGGACTTCATGTGGTCGCTGACCGCGGCGTGGGGCGGCTTCGGTGGCCTGGTCGCGAAGGATTGGAAGGAGCGCGATCGCTCGACTGAGCAGATGTACGGCGACGTGTACGGCGCGGTCTCGCAAGTGCCTGGGCTGCGCGTCTATCCGCGTCTCGATCCGCCGCTGCCCACGCCGGGCCAGTATGACGTGGAGATGATCGTGCAGAACGAGCAGTCTATCGAAGAGCTGCTCGCGACCACTCAGGCAGTGCTCGATGCGGGCTGGGCCAGCGGCAAGTTCCTCTATGTCGACACGGATCTGAAGATCGATCTGCCCCAGGCGCGCGTCGTGCTGGATCGCGAGCGGCTCGCCGATCTGGGACTGGACCTGGCGGGCGTCGGGCGCGAGCTGGGCACGTTGTTGGGTGGCGCGTACGTCAACCGCTTCAACTACTTCGATCGCAGCTACAAGGTCATCCCGCAGATCGGCGACAAGGACCGCGCCACGCTCGATCCCTTGCTCGATCTGAAGATCAAGACGCCGAGCGGTGCGCTGGTGCCGGTTTCCACTTTCATGCACATCGAATCGGAGACCGGTCCGCGCACGCTGAATCGATTCGCGCAACGTAACTCGGCGCGCATCTTCGGTGGCGTGCAGCCGGGCGTGACCAAGGAAGAAGGTTTGCGTGTGCTGGAGAACGCAGCGAAGAAGGCGGGCGGCGACAATGTGCTGATCGACTACGCCGGCGAGTCGCGACAGATTCGTCATGAAGGGGCGGCGTTGACCGCAACGCTCGGCTTCGCGCTGATCCTGATCTATCTGGTGCTGGCTGCGCAGTTCCAGAGCTTCCGCGATCCGTTGATCGTGCTGCTCGGCTCGGTGCCGCTCGCGATCTCGGGTGCGTTGGTGTTCACGTTCCTGGACATGACGACCATCAACATCTACTCGCAAGTGGGCTTGATCACGCTGGTTGGCCTGATCGCGAAGAATGGCATTCTCATCGTCGAGTTCGCGAACACTCTGCAGGAGCGTGGCGTAGAGAAGATCGCGGCCTTGCGTGAGGCGTCGCTGACCCGGTTGCGTCCGGTCCTCATGACTTCCGCCGCCACGGTGTTCGGCCACTTCCCGCTGGTGTTGGTGTCCGGGCCGGGTGCCGAGGCGCGCAATAGCATCGGCATCGTGCTGGTGACGGGCATGATTGTCGGCACGCTGTTTACATTGTTCGTGGTGCCGGTGTTCTACACGCTGATCGCAGCGGACCATCGCAAGCTGGACGCGCAACGGGAAGGTACAAAGGATGCGTCCACGGGAGCACCGGTCGCCCTGCCGGTGTAAGGCGGAACTGCGGCGTGGACGGCGAGTCTAATTAGCGGTCCACGACATTGGGCGCGAACCTCAGGCATTTGTCCGAGGCCGTGCCCGCGTCTTGATAAGCAGGCTTTCCGTCGCAACTCTAGGGTTCATGTCCACCATCCCCTCGATTCGCACCCGATCCGCGGGCCACAGGCGGCAGCAGTTGTTAGATGCTGCCGCGGCGCTCGTGCTGAAGAAAGGCACGGCTGCCTTGACGCTGGATGCGGTCGCCGACGCCGCGCATGTCAGCAAAGGCGGACTGTTGTATTACTTCGACTCGAAGAATTCCCTGCTGGAGGCGCTGGCCGACTATCTGGCCGAGCAGCTGCAGGTCGAGGTCGAACGTCAAGCCGCCGGCGGCAGTCTCGCGAAGGCCTACTTGCAGGTGGTATCGCGCATGGGCCAGCTGCCCAAGGATCAGCAGGTCTTCAAAGCCCTGACCATCATCTGCACGGCGCAGCCCGAGCTGGCAGGGCGAGTGCGGGCACGCCTGCATCTGTCGCAGGGACCTGGCGAAGCCTCGCTCGACGAGCTGCATCTGCGGCTGGTCGCCGACGGCATGTGGCTGGCCGATCTGTTCAGCTGCTATGAGATCAGCCCGGACCAGCGCGCCGCGCTGCTGCGGAAGCTGGGCGCTGCCTGATTCCTAAGCCTGCGTGACCGGCGGCGCCAGCTCGCCTTGCAGGAACTCGATCAAGGCGGCGTTGAACTCGCCGGCACGTTCGACATTCGACAAGTGCGCCGCTTCCAGTAACACGAGCTTCGCTTCGGGAATGGATTTCGCAATGAGCTCGGCGCGCGCCGGCGGCGTCGAGGTGTCCCGAGTGCCGCCGATGACCAGGGTTTTCGCGGTGATGTTCTTGATCGATTCGCGCTGATCCATGTCGCGAATGGCCGCGCAGCAGGCTGCATAACCTTGCGGTGACGTCTCCAGCAGGAGCGAGCGGATCTTCTGGATCTGCTCTGGATGCGCTTGGTGAAATTCGGGCGTGAACCAGCGGCCCAAGGTGGCCTCGGCCAACGCCGCGGGACCTTGCGTCAGCGCGGTTTGAATCCTCGCGTCCCACGTCTCGCGCGGCGGCATGTGAGGCGAGGTATTACAGAACGCCGCCTTGAGCACGCAGTCCGGCCACTTGGCCGCGATATGCATCGCGATCATTCCGCCTAAGGACACACCGCACAGGTGAGCGCGCGCGACTCCGCATGCTTCGAGCACGTTGAGCGCATCGGTCGCCAGCAAATCCATGGTCGCGGCCTGCTGAGTGCCGATTGTAGATTTGCCATGCCCGCGCGCATCGAAGCGGATCAGCTCGAAGCGTTCGCTCAACGCCTCGAACTGCTCATCCCACATCTCGAGCGACGCCCCCAGAGAATTCAACAGCAGCAGCGCCGGCGCACCGGGCCGCGGCGTGTGTTCGACTCGGAGTTGGACATCCTGCGAGGTGACCTGCTTCATGAATCATGCACCTGGGCGAAACCGACACAGGCTCTATCCTACAACAGTCCTCGCAGGCTCCGAGTTCGGGACAGCTGCGCAAAAAAATGCCCCGCGTAAGCGGGGCTAGTGCAGGGAGGAGGGTCGAGGAGATCTATGCAGGAATAGCGTTGCTTGCTGTTGCTTCGTCCGTGGCACTGCTGCCTTTGAGGCGATCGTCGCCAATGGAGTCGAGCTTCAGAGCGCGACGCACGCCTTCGCCGTATTCGGGATCGCACTTGGCGAACAGCGCGAGCTGCCGACGGACGATCGACTCCGGCACGCCCTGCATGGCCGCGGCGATGTTGTCGAACAGTCGCTGCTTCTGTGCCGCGTCGAACAGACGGAACAGATTGCCGGGCTGGATGAAGTCGTCGTTGCCCGAGCGATGATCGTAGCGATCTGCCGCGCCATGCAGCGGCAACGCCGGTTCGGCGAAGCGCGCGTCCTGCTTCGGACCGTTGAACGAGTTCGGCTCGTAGTACGCATCGGCGTTGCCGGTGTCGTTCTGGAAGAACCGCATCGAGCCGTCCTTGTGATAGTGGTGCACCGGACACTTCGGCGCGTTCACCGGCAACGCTTCGTAGTGCGTGCCCAGTCGATAACGATGCGCATCGGCGTAGCTGAAGATTCGAGCCTGCAACACGCGGTCGGGCGAGAAGCCGATGCCCGGCACGATGTTCGAAGGAGACATCGCGACCTGCTCGATCTCGGCGAAATAGTTGCTCGGGTTGCGATTCAGCTCGAGCACGCCGACCTCGATCGGCGGGAAGTCACGATGCGGCCACACTTTGGTGAGGTCGAACGGGTTCAAACCGGTGCGTTCCGACCATGCGGCTGCCTGTGCCTCGGTCATGATCTGCACCTGCAGGGTCCAGCGAGGGAATTCGCCGTTTTCGATGGCAGCAAACAAATCTTCCTGCGTGCTTTCGCGAGTGCGGCCGACCACCTGCGCCGCTTCGGCGTTGGTCCAGTGACGATGACCCTGTTGGGTCTTGAAATGGAATTTCACCCAGAAGCGTTCGCCAGCGGCGTTGATCAGGCTGTAGGTATGCGAGCCATAACCATTCATATGACGCACGTCGGTGGGCAGGCCGCGATCCGAAAACAGGATCGTGATCTGATGCAGGCTTTCGGGCGACAGCGACCAGAAATCCCATTGCGCGGTCGGCGAACGCAGGTTGGTGCGCGGATGACGCTTCTGCGTGCGAATGAAGTCCGGGAACTTGAGCGGATCGCGAATGAAGAACACCGGCGTGTTGTTACCTACCAGATCCCAGTTGCCTTCGGGCGTGTAGAACTTCACCGCGAAGCCACGCACGTCACGTTCCGCATCGGCCGCACCGAGCTCGCCGGCAACAGTGGAGAAGCGCAGGATCAAATCGGTCTTGGCGCCTGGCTGTAACACCTTCGCCTTGGTGTAAGCAGAGATGTCCCCGGTCACGGTCAGCGTGCCGTAAGCACCCCAGCCTTTGGCGTGCACGACGCGTTCGGGAATACGCTCGCGATTCTGATGGGCGAGCTTCTCGATCAATTGGTAGTCCTGCAGGAGCAGCGGGCCGCGCGGGCCGGCGCTCAGCGAGTTCTGGTTGTCGCTGATCGGATTGCCGGCGCTGGTCGTGAGCGTCGCGGCGGGCGCGGAGTGGATCTCTGATTTTTTCATTGAGGCGGCACCTGTTTTCGTTTGGGTCCGCGCCAAGGTACGCGTCGTTCGTCGATTACAGAAATCGATTGATCCCATGATGGCGATAGACGAGCGCTCATGACAGACTCGCGGGAGGCCGCAGTGCCCAGTTCAGCTTTACGCGATGCCCGCGGCTGCATGGTCTGAGAAGGGAGGAGCTGCGTCCCTGGGCTCCCGGCCGATCCGACGCGAGGCGGCAAAAGTCCCCATCGAAGTGTCGGGTCAGCGGCGCCGCGATCGTCTTCCAGTCAGATCGCAACTATCCACAGGAGCACGAACATGCGCGTCATGGTGATGATCAAGGCCACCAGGAATTCCGAAGCCGGCGTGGCGCCTACCGAGCAGCTGGCCTCGGACATGACCAAATTCAACGAGGCGCTGGTCCAGGCCGGTATCATGCTGGGGGGCGACGGGTTGCAGCCGACCAGCAAGGGCAAGCGGGTGCGCTTCTCGGGGGACCGCCGGCTGGTGATCGACGGGCCGTTCGCCGAGACCAAGGAAGTGATCGCGGGTTATTGGATCTGGCAGGTGAAGTCCATGGACGAGGCCATCGACTGGGTGCGGCGCTGCCCGCACCCCATGCCGGGCGAGGACACCGAGATCGAGATCCGGCCGCTGTACGAGCTGGAGGATTTCGGCCCCGAGTTCACCCCGGAGCTGCGCGCCAGGTCAGAGGAGCTGCGTGCCGAGATCGAGCGGCAGCAAGGTCAGCGCTGAGGGCCGATCGGCCCCTGTGTAGCTTGTTGCGGTGAGCTTGGGCGGCGCACGGGGCTGCGCCGCCCTGCATTCGCTCGGTTGGACTTTAGAGCGGGCGCTGCCACGTCATGTTCGTGGCGGACGCCTGGGCTTTCAGCTGCTCCAGCGCTGCCGACTGCGAGGTCTCAGTGTCGAGCTTGGAGGAGGTGCCGGTGCCCGCAGCGACGATGCCGGTGCCCACGGCGGTGGACATCAACCCGATCGCGACGCAGACCAAATAGAAACGTTTCATGTAATTTCTCCAGGTTGGCGGCCGATCAGGCGACGCTCAGGAGCGGGCGCTTGCCACCAACGATGCCGTCCGCGAGCTGCTCCAGCGGACGCTTGCCGCCGACGATGCCGTCAGCCAGCTGTTCGAGGGGACGCTTGCCGCCGACGATGCCGTCAGCCAGCTGTTCGAGGGGACGCTTGCCACCGACGATGCCGTCAGCCAGCTGTTCCAGGGGGCGCTTGCCGCCGACGATGCCATCCGCCAGCTGTTCCAGCGGGCGCTTGCCGCCAACGATGCCGTCCGCGAGCTGTTCGAGGGGACGCTTGCCACCAACGATGCCGTCAGCGAGCTGTTCCAGGGGACGCTTGCCGCCAACGATGCCGTCAGCGAGCTGTTCGAGGGGACGCTTGCCACCGACGATGCCGTCAGCGAGCTGTTCCAGGGGACGCTTGCCGCCGACGATGCCGTCCGCGAGCTGTTCCAGGGGACGCTTGCCGCCAACGATGCCATCCGCCGAGGCAGTGCCCGCCAGCAGGATGGAGGAGAAAACAAACGCCGTGAAAATTCTGCTACGCATGTCAACGCCGCTCCCGAAGAAAAGTAGTAAGCACCCTGTGGAACCGAGTGAATCATAGACATAAGCGAGAAGCGATTGTGATCTTCATCACACTCGTTCGGGTCGATTATGTTAGATAGTTCACAAAATCAGGGTATTGCCTAGGCAGGCTCGGGTCGTGCGGCCGCAAGGGGGTGGGGCGCAGCAAACGAGAAGCTCCAAAACTCGACGTCCGACACGCAACTGTCCTAATTAATAAGGAGAATCAGCGTCGGCCCGAGGTGCATGCGTTTGTTTGGTGTGTGCCGATGCACATCATTTCCGTTACCGACCACTGACGTTTTGCAGTTATCGATGTTGGTCTAATGTCATTTCCGAGAGCCGCGGGTGAGCGGCGCCTAACGCGGATAGCGCAAGTTCTCGAAGAAGCGATGCAGCTTCTCCCCCAGGACCGGGAGGCTTACCTTCGAGCACAGATCGCTGAGCCAGAGGAGCTCGAAGAAGCCCTCGGGCTGCTCGCCGTCTATCCCGAGGCGGTCACCAGCAGTCCGATCTCGCGGGCTGTCGCGGATGCGTTCTTGCGTTCCAGCCAGGCGCACCGTCCGAGCCTGTTGGGCCGCGTCATCGCCGATCGCTACAAGATCGTTTCGGTGCTCGGCCGTGGCGGATCGGGCACGGTCTACCTGGCCGAGCGCGCCGACAAGCAATATTCGGCGCAGGTCGCGATCAAGATCATCGATGAGAGTGCCGCGCCTTCGTTCGGCCTGCGCTTCCGTGCCGAGCGGCAGATTCTCGCCAGCCTCAATCACCCCAACATTGCCCGGCTGCTGGATGCCGGCGAGACCGAAGGGCGTCAGCCCTACCTGGTCATGGAATACATTCATGGCGAGCCCATGGATCGGTTCTGCGATGAACGGCAGCTGGGCTTGCGTGAACGGCTCGAGTTGTTTCTGCAGGTCTGCACCGCCGCACAGTACGCGCACCAAAACCTGATCGTGCATCGTGACCTCAAGCCCGCGAACATTCTGGTGACGGGCGCGGGCGTGCCCAAGCTGCTCGACTTCGGCATCGCCAAGCTGCTGGACGCCAGCGATGTCACGAAGCCGTCGGACCTGACGCGCATGAACGACCGTCTGCTCACGCCCGAGTACGCGAGTCCCGAGCAGATCCTTGGCCGACCGGTCACTACCGCGAGCGACGTTTATTCCCTGGGCGTCGTGCTCTATCAACTGCTCACGGGATTGCGCCCGTACACGCTCTCGTCCTCCTCCGCCAGTCAGTTGGAGCTGGAGCGTGCGATCTGCATCACCGATCCGATGCGTCCAAGCGCTGCGGTGCAGGCAGCGATGCGCGCCGGCCCGAAAGATGACGAACCGTCCGTCTCCGTCCTGGCCAACGCGCGTGGCACGACCCCAGACAAGCTGGAACGCGCGCTCGTCGGCGATCTCGACGCGATCATCATGCGCGCGATGCGCAAAGAGCCGCAGCATCGCTACAGCTCGATCGATCAGTTCATCGGAGACATTCGCCACCATCTGGCGAACGAGCCGGTCCAGGCGCGCCAGGGCAACTGGGTCTACTACTCATCCCGGTTCGTCCGACGCAACTGGCTGACTGTCTCGGCCGGTGCCATCGTGGCGGCGTTCGTCGTGGGTTCGCTCATCACCGTGGCGATTCAGCGCGCCAAGACCCAG
>NZ_CALFXI010000015.1 GCF_937958065.1 uncultured Steroidobacter sp. | reverse complement strand
AACCTCACCCCACCGCCAACGCCTGCCGCAAATCCGCGATCAAATCCTGTGCATCCTCGATGCCGATCGACAATCGCATGGTTCGATCGGACACCGCCGCCCATTTCTGCTCCGCCTCACTGAGATCGCGAGGTTTCATCAGCTGCCCCGGCTGCACCAGCGACTCCGTCGAGCCCACGCTTGCGGAAATAGCAAACAACTTCAGCGCATTCGCAAAGCCAGCCGGCGGCACGCCCTGCTCTTTCAGCTCGACCGAAACGATCGTGCCGCTATCCTGCATCTGACGCTGCCCCAATTGATACTGCGGATGCGAGCTCAACCCTGGATAAGTAACGCTCGCCACGTTCGGGTGCGTCTCGAGATACCGCGCCACCTCCAATGCATTGGTGCACTGACGCTCGTATCGGAGCGCGTATGTTTTCAACCCACGCTGAATCAGAAACGCCGCGTGCGGATCCAGGGTCGCGCCGAGGACGATGAAGTCGTGCCTCATTCTGTCGATGATCTCTCGGCGCGCAATCACCGCGCCGCCCATCACATCGCCATGCCCCGACGCATACTTCGTCAGGCTGTGGACGAACACATCGATATCGAACTGCCCGTGGTTGTGGAACCCCGCAAACGTATTGTCCAACACTGTCAACGCCCCATGCCGGCGCGCAGCGGCGGTAATCGCTTCGATGTCGGCGATCTTGAGCACCGGGTTCGTCGGCGTCTCGAACATCACCAGCTTCGTCGGCTTGCTCGCCAACGTCTGCTCGATCCCCGCGGTATCCTCAATCGACAGCATGGTGTGCGTAACACCGTAGCGAGCCAGCAAACGGCGGATCATGTAACGCGTCGGTTGATACATCTCCGCGAACAACACGACGTGATCGCCCTGCTTGCACAACGCCAGCAGCGCCAGATTCACCGCCGCCACGCCGGACGCCGTCAGCAAACATTCCTCCCGCCCCTGCAGCTCCGCCAGCGTCAGGCTCAACTGCTCCAACGTCGGATTGGACACCCGCGAATACTGGAAGCCCTCGCGCTGCCCCCGGGACTGGCGCTCCGATTCAGCCACGCTGTCGAACGTGAACTTCACCGATTGATAGATCGGCGCCACCAGCGGCCGATTGTCCGCCGGCACCGTCACGCTCGGAGGATGATTCAGGCGAGTGGGGATTTTCATGGCGAGGACTCGATCAGCTGGAACTCGTCCGCATCCAGATAGGCGGGGAATTTGGCTCGAAATCCGTCCAGCGCCGTTTTGTCGAGCGTCACGGTCGTGACGAACTCCTGCTCGGAGGCCGGCGTCATCGGCTGGCCGAGATAATCGATCGCCGCGCTGTCGCCGGTGTAGTCGATGCCGGTGCCATCCTTGCCGACGCGATTGACGCCGATGCAGTAGCTCAGATTCTCGATGGCTCGCGCTTTGAGCAACGTCTGCCAGGGATGACGGCGTCGCTCCGGCCAGTTCGCGACGTACAGCAGCACGTCGTAACCGCCGTCAGTGCCAATTTTGTTACGGCTCCAGACCGGAAAGCGCAGGTCGTAACAAACCAGCGGCAGGATCTTGAAGCCCTTCAGCTCGACCACCAGCCGGCGCGTTCCCGGAGAGTAATGATCCTGCTCGTGCGCCATCCGAAACAGGTGGCGCTTGTCGTACGTCTCGTGCGTGCCATCGGGCCGCATCCAGACGAGCCGGTTGTAATAGCCGTCTCCGTCTCGCGTCGCGATGCTGCCGGTAATCACCGCACCGAGCTTCGCCGCCTGCTCTCGCATCCAGGTCACGGTCGGACCGTTGGCGGGCTCGGCGACCGACTCCGGCGCCATGGTGAAGCCGGTCGTGAACATTTCCGGCAACACGATCAGATCCGTCTGACCGGCCAGTCCGCCGCAGCGCTCCTGCAGTCGGCGACGATTGGCCTCGGGGTCGTGCCAGACCAGATCGGTCTGGATCAATGTGACATGAAGCGTGTTCATGAGCGCGAAGATACGGCGCAACCCGCGTCATCGCCAGTGGCTCCGGCCGGGAACACCGGCCGGAATGCGAATGGCTACAGCTTGCAGAGCCGTTCGGCCGCCTGTTCCAAGGTCGCGTCGTTCTTCGCAAAGCAGAAGCGCAGCACGCTGAGCTTCGGCGGCGTCACGTAGAACGGCGAGACCGGGATCGAGGCCACGCCCGCCTGGCGCAACACCACGTCGGCGAAGTCGACGTCGCTTTGCTGGGTGATGGCACTGAAATCCAGCAGCTGGAAATAACTGCCGGCCGCGGGCGTCCAGCTGAAACGGGAGTTGCGCAACAGCTCCAGGAAGCGATCGCGCTTGGCCTGATAGAACGCGCCGAGCTCCGCGTTGTGCTCCGGCACTTCTTTGAGGAAGTCCGCGATCGCCAGCTGCAGCGGATGCGCGATACAGAAGGTGTTGAACTGATGCACCCGCCGGATCTCGCGAGTGATATCGGGCGGCGCCACCGCGTAGCCGACTCGCCATCCCGTCGCATGCATCGTCTTACCAAACGAGAACACCGCTACGCCTCGCTCATACAACTCCGGATGCTCGACGATGCTGGCGTGACGAGCGCCGTCGTAGATCATGTGCTCGTACACTTCATCCGAGATCACCAGCGCATCGGTGGGCCGCAGGATCTCCGCGAGAATGTCCAGCTCCTTGCGCGGAATCACCGTCGTGACAGGATTGTGCGGCGTATTGATCATCACCAGGCGAGTGCGCGGTGTAATCGCCGCGCGCACGCGATCCCAATCGATCTGGAACTTCGGCGGATCGAGCGGAATATGGATCGGCCGGCCACCGGCTGAAATCACCGCCGGCGCATACGAGTCGTAGGAAGGATCGAACAGGATCACTTCCTCACCGGGATGCACGAGCGACACGACCGCGGAAAAAATCGCCTCGGTTGCGCCCAGCGTCACGGTGATCTCGCTGTCGGCGTTGGGAACGCGCCCGTAGCTCGCTCCCAGCTTCAGCGCGATCTGCTCGCGCAGCTCCGGGACGCCGATCATCGGTGCGTACTGGTTGTAGCCGGCCGCGACGTAATGAGCGAGCAGCTCCTTCAGTCGCGCGGGCGCGTCGTAGTCGGGAAAGCCCTGCGCCAGGTTGATCGCGCCCAGCTCGCGGGCACGATTGGTCATCACGGTAAAGATCGTCGTGCCGACATGCGGCAATTTCGAACGGATATTCATCTCCGCCCCCACGGATTCAGCAAGCGGCCATTCTCGCCGATGCTCCGGGCAACGGCGAGAACGCCATCGGTTTATTTGGCCGCCGCGGCCATCTGCATGTCGCGCTGTCGGCGTTTTTCCTGGCGCGCCAGAAAGATGCCGGCCGCGATCACACCGAGAGTCACGAGCAGCACGATGATGGTCGCGAGCGCGTTGATGTCCGGGCTCACGCCCAGACGGACTTTGGAAAAGATCACCATGGGCAGCGTGCTGGCGCCCGGCCCGGACACGAAGCTGGCAATCACCAGGTCGTCGAGCGAGATGGTGAACGCCAGCAGCCAGCCGGACACCAGCGCCGGCGCGATGATGGGCAAGGTGATGACGAAGAAAATCTTTGCCGGCCGCGCGCCGAGGTCCATCGCCGCCTCTTCCAGCGAATCGTCGAGCGAAGACAGCCGGGACTGCACGATGACGGTCACATACGCCAGCGTCAGTGTCATGTGCGCGATGGTGATGGTCGTGAAGCCGCGGCCCGCAGGCCAGCCGAACGCGCTTTCCATCACCACGAACAACATCAACAACGACAGGCCCGTGATGACTTCGGGCATCACCAGCGGCGCGGTCGTCATGCCCGACAGCAGCGTGCGGCCACGGAACTTGCCGAAGCGCGCCAGCGCGAGCCCCGCCAACGTGCCGAGAATGACCGCGCCCGTCGCGTTGGTCGCAGCGATCTTCACCGACAGCCACGCGGCATCCAGGATCTGACGGTTCTCGAGCAGCCGCCCGTACCACTGGGTCGAGAAACCGCCCCAAACCGTGACCAGCCGCGATTTGTTGAACGAGTAAACGATCAGCGACAGGATCGGGATGTACAGGAACGCGAACCCGAACACGAGCACGGAAATGCGGAAAGTCGACGACTGCTTCATCGATGCGCTCCGCGTGCGTCGGCAGCCTGCGCCCGTTGCAGCATCACGATCGGAATCACCAGCAACAGCAGCAGCGCGATCGCCACGGCGCATGCCGCCGGCCAATCTCGCTTGGTGAAGAACACCTGCCAGAGCACCTTGCCGATCATCAGCGAATCGGACGGGCCGAGCAGCTCCGGAATCACGAACTCGCCGACCGCCGGGATGAACACCAGCATCGAGCCGGCGATGATGCCCGGCAGGGACAACGGCAGCGTGATGGTCAGGAAGGTCTTGAATGGCCGCGCGCCCAGGTCGGCCGCCGCTTCCAGCAAGGTCAGATCCATTTTCTCCAGGTTGGAGTACAGCGGCAGGATCATGAACGGCAGATACGAATACACGATGCCGACATAGATCGCGAAGTCGGTCTGCAGCATCACGATGGGCTCGTCGATCAGGCCGGTCCACATCAGGAAGTTATTGATGAGGCCGTTGTTCTTGAGGATGCCGATCCACGCGTACACGCGCAGCAGGAACGACGTCCAGAACGGCAGGATCACCATCATCAGCAGAATGTGCCGCCACGTCGACTGCGCGCGCGCAATCGCATACGCCATCGGGTAGCCGATCAGCAGACACAGCACGGTCGAGATCGCCGCGACCTTGATCGAGTTGAGATAGGCCCGCCAGTACAGGCTGTCCAGGATCAGGTTGGCGAAGTTCTTCAGCTGCACGTTGATCTGCGCGACGTTGCCGTCGAGCCAGCTCAGCAGCGGCTGATACGGCGGAATGCCGATGCGTGCTTCGGAGAACGAGATCTTCAGCACGATGATGAACGGCACCAGGAAGAACAGCAGCAGCCAGAAATACGGAATGGCCGTGGCCAGCGTCCGGCCGGTAATGCCCCAGCGCACCAGTCGCGCCTGCGTCCAGCGATACGGCGGCAGCCTGTTCAGGAAATCGAGAATGAGCTGAACACCCGCGCTGTGCCGATGCCGGCGCGGCGCCTCGGCACGCGCGTTCATTCGCTCACTACCACGGGGCTGGAAGCGTGCCAGCTCAAGTACACCGTCTGATCCCAGGTGATCGAAGCCTCGGCGTGCCGGTAGGTGTTGGGCTGCGTGACTCGCACGATCTTGTTGGAGGCGAGTTGCACGAGATACACGGACACGTCTCCCATGTACGCGATCTCCTTGACCGTGCCCTGTGCGACGTTGTCGGTCTGCTCGGGCGGCTCGACCGAGATGTTGATCTTCTCCGGACGAATCGCCGCGAACACGACTGCATCGGGCGCGGAGCTCACGCCGTGATCCACGTAGATGGTGCCGCCCAGCTCGGGCGAATCGATGCGCACGTGGTCGGGCTCGTCCTCGATCAGCCGGCCTTCGAACATGTTCACGTTGCCGATGAACTCGGCGACGAACTTGCTGCTCGGAAACTCGTAGATGTCCTTGGGCGTGCCGACCTGGACGATCTCGCCCGCGTTCATGACGCCGATGCGCGTCGATAAGGTCATCGCCTCTTCCTGGTCGTGCGTGACGACCACGAAGGTGACGCCGAGCTGTTCCTGGATGTTCACCAGCTCGAACTGGGTGTGCTCGCGCAGCTTCTTGTCGAGCGCGCCGAGCGGCTCATCGAGCAGCAGCAGCTTGGGACGCTTCACCAGCGAACGCGCCAGCGCGACGCGCTGACGTTGACCGCCGGAGAGCTGGTGCGGCTTGCGCCTGGCGAACTGCTGGAGCCGCACGAGCTTGAGCATGTCGTCGACGCGCGCGGCGATCTCGTCCTTCGGCACGCCGTCCTGCTTCAGGCCGAACGCGACGTTCTGCTCCACCGTCATGTGTGGGAACAATGCGTACGACTGGAACATCATGTTCACCGGACGCTCGTACGGCGGGATGCCCGTCATGTCGACGCCATCGATGAACAGCTTGCCGCTGGTCGGCTCCTCGAAGCCCGCCAGCATGCGCAGCAGCGTGGTCTTGCCGCAGCCCGAGCCGCCGAGCAGGCAGAACAGCTCCTTCTTGTAGATCTTCAGCGAGACGTCGTTGACCGCGACGAAGTCACCGAACTTCTTGGTGACGCGGTCGATGTGTACGTAAGGAACAGCTTGCGGATCGTTCCAGACCGCAAGCTGTTGCTGGGGCCGCGGGTTCGTGGCCATTCAGTATCGGTGCTGCTCGTTAACGGCCAGTGGTGAATTTCTGCCACAGCCGCGCCATGGTGGCGGTGGCCTGCTCGCCGTAGGCCAGCGACGGGAACAGCTTGGCCTTCACTTCCGGCGTCGGGTAGATGCCCGGGTCGTTCTTCACCTGGTCGTTCACGAACTGAAATGACGCCGCATTCGCGTTGGCGTAGTTCACGAAGTTGGAGTTGTTGGCGGCGACCTGCGGGTCCATCAGGTAATTGATGAACGCGTGCGCGTTCTTCGGGTGCTTGGCATCGGCCGGGATGGCCAGCATGTCGAACCACACCACGGTGCCTTCCTTCGGAATCGAGTAGGCGACCTTCACGCCCTGCCCGGCTTCGGCGGCACGATCGCGCGCCTGCAGGATGTCTCCGCTCCAACCGATGGCCACGCACAGCTCGCCGTTGGCGAGGTCATCGATGTACTGCGACGAGTGAATCTTGCGGACGTAGGGACGGATCAGCTGCAGCTTCTCGGCGGCGGCGGTCAGGTCCTCGTCCTTCTGGCTGTTCGGATCGCGGCCCATCCACTGCAGCACGACTTTGAGGATTTCATCCGGCGCATCCAGCATGGAGACGCCGCAGTCCTTGAGCTTGGCGATTTCCTTGGGGTCGAAAATCTGGTTCCAGGAATCGAGCGGCTGGTCGCCGAGGGCCTTCTTGACCTTCTCGACGTTGTAGCCGATGCCCGTGGTGCCCCACATGTAGGTCACGGAATGTTCGTTGCCCGGATCGTGGAGCGCGACGCGCTGCTGAATGTCCGGATCCATGTTGGACAGATTCGGCAGCTCCGACTTGTCGAGCTTCTGGAACACGCCGGCTTTGATCTGGCGCTCCAGGAACGAGGCCGACGGCACGACCACGTCGAAGCCGGAGTTGCCGGCCAGCAGCCGCGTCTCGAGCATGTCGTTGGAGTCGAAGACGTCGTAGGTGACCTTGATGCCGGT
>NZ_CALFXI010000014.1 GCF_937958065.1 uncultured Steroidobacter sp. | reverse complement strand
CACCGGCGACATCCGCTCCAGGTTGATCTGGTGCATGATGCCGTTGCCCGGCGGAATCACGTCCACGTTCCGGAACGCCAGCTTGGTCCAGTTGATGAAATGGAAACGATCGTCGTTGCGACGATCTTCCACAGCCCGATTCTTCGCAAACGCGTCCTTGTCGTAGCCGCCGTACTCGACCGCCAGCGAGTGATCGACGATCAGCTGCGTCGGCACGACCGGATTGATCTGCGAAGGATCGCCGCCCTTCTCGGCGATGGCATCGCGCAAGCCTGCCAGGTCGACCAGGGCCGTCTGACCCAGGATGTCGTGGCACACCACGCGTGCCGGGAACCACGGGAAATCCAGGTCCCGCTTGCGCTCGATCAACTGCTCGAGCGAGGCGGTGAGCGTCGCTGGGTCGCAGCGACGCACCAGGTTTTCGGCATGCACACGCGAGGTGTACGGCAATGTGGCGTAAGCGTGCGGCTTGATCGCATCGACGGCTTCACGCGCGTCGAAGTAATCCAGCTGCGTTCCGGGCAGGCGTTTGCGATAGGCTGTATTCATTGGCTAGCCGTCAGGCGTTGGCGGTGGGCAGTTACTTGCGCTGGTCGATCGGCACGAACTTCTGATCTTCCGGACCGGTGTAGTTCGCGCTCGGACGGATGATCTTACCGTCGATGCGCTGCTCGATGATGTGGGCGCTCCAGCCCGAGGTGCGGGAGATCACGAACAGCGGCGTGAACATGGCGGTCGGCACGCCCATCACGTGATAGCTGACGGCGCTGAACCAGTCCAGGTTCGGGAACATCTTCTTGATCTCCCACATCACCGACTCCAGGCGCTCGGCGATGTCGTACATCTTGGTGTTGCCGGCTTCCTTCGACAGATCCAGCGCGACCTGCTTGATCACCTTGTTGCGCGGATCGGAGATCGTGTAGACGGGATGGCCGAAGCCGATCACGACTTCCTTGCGCTCGACGCGGGCGCGAATGTCCGCTTCCGCCTCGTCCGGCGTGTCGTAGCGCTTCTGGATCTCGAAGGCGACTTCATTGGCACCGCCGTGCTTCGGACCGCGCAGCGCGCCGATGCCGCCGCAGATCGCCGAATACATATCGGAGCCGGTGCCGGCGACGACGCGCGAGGTGAACGTCGACGCGTTGAATTCGTGCTCGGCGTACAGGATCAGCGACGTGTGCATCGCCTTGACCCACGAGCGCGGCGGCTTCTGCTGATGCAACAGGTGCAGGAAGTGGCCGCCGATGGAGTCCTCATCCGAGTCGGTTTCGATGCGCTTGCCGTTGTGAGCGTAGTGATACCAGTACAGCAGCATCGAGCCGAGCGAAGCCATCAGCTTATCGGCGATGTCGCGCGCGCCTGCATGATTGTGATCGTCCTTCTCGGGATTCACGCAGCCGAGCACCGAAACGCCGGTGCGCATGACGTCCATGGGATGCGCCGACGGCGGCAACTGCTCCAGCGCCGTCTTCACCGCTGCCGGCAGGCCGCGCAGCGACTTCAGCTTGGTCTTGTACGCCTTCAGCTCGGCGACGTTGGGCAACTTGCCGTGCACCAGCAGGTGAGCGATTTCTTCGAACTCGGACTGCGCCGCGAGATCGAGAATGTCATAGCCGCGATAGTGCAGATCGTTGCCGCTGCGACCGACCGTGCAAAGCGCGGTGTTGCCGGCCACGGTGCCGGACAGTGCAACTGACTTCTTGGGCTTGAACCCGGTCTGGGCGGGAGCGTCGGTCATGTAAGGTCTCCTGGTCGTCGTTACTCAAAGCGCTCGGTTGTCGGTTCGCTTACTTCTTCGATTTGAACAGCGCATCGAGATGCTGCTCGTAAGCGTGATAGCCGATGCGCTCATACAGTTCTTCGCGCGTCTGCATGGTGTCGATCACGTTCTTCTGGTGGCCGTCACGGCGGATCGCCTCGTAAACATTTTCCGCGGCCTTGTTCATCGCACGGAAGGCGCTCAGCGGGTAGAGCACCATCGCCACGCCCACGCTCTTCAGCTCGGGCACGGAGAACAGCGGGGTCTTGCCGAATTCGGTGATGTTCGCGAGCACCGGCACCTTCACCGCATCGACGAACTTCTGGTAGGTCGGCAGGTCGTAGGCCGCTTCGGCGAAAATCGCGTCGGCCCCCGCCTCCACGCACTTCACCGAACGCTCGATGGCGGCATCGATGCCGAACGAGGCGATCGCGTCGGTGCGAGCGATCAGATAGAAATCCGGATCGGTTTTGGCATCGGCCGCGGCCTTGACCCGATCCACCATCTCTTCCGTCGACACCAGCTCTTTGCCCGGACGATGGCCGCAACGCTTGGCGCCGACCTGATCCTCGATGTGGCACGCGGCCGCGCCGAACTTGATCAGGCTCTTGACGGTGCGCGCGATGTTGAACGCACTCGGGCCGAAGCCGGTGTCGATGTCGACCAGCAGCGGCAGGTCGCACACGTCGGTGATGCGACGGATGTCGGTCAGCACGTCGTCCAGGTTGTTGATGCCCAGGTCGGGCATGCCCAGCGAACCCGCCGCGACACCGCCGCCCGAGAGATAGATCGCACGGTAACCGGCGCGCTTGGCGAGCAGCGCATGGTTCGCGTTGATCGCGCCCACGATCTGCAGCGGTTGCTCGGCGGCCAGGGCCGAACGGAAGTTGGATCCGGCGGATGCCATGGGGAGTCTCCTTCAGAATGCGGTTGCAGCTTCGGTTGCGCAGGGAGAGCAAGACTTATGCCATGCGAAGCGCACCGACAGTCGTAGCTAAGCCATTGATCCAGCGCAGGTTGCGGGTCGGCGGCCGGAACGGATCGGCACTGGCAGTTTCATCCGCGAAACATTACAGTTTCACGCTGCAACAATGATGAAACTGTTGTCATGAACGCCCAGGCCAGCCGCCCCAATGAACCGCTCCGCATCGTCGCCGTTGGCCTGCACCGGCTGAAGGACCTGTTCCGGGACCTCGCCCCCACTTACGCCCAGGTGGCCCGGGTGGAGGTGCTCGACAGCGGGTTCGAGACGGCGGTCGATACCATCAACGAGTTGAGCCGCTCGCAGCCCATCGATGTGCTCGTGGCCGCCGGGTCCAACGGCGCCTATCTGCGCCAGCACGTCGAGCTGCCGGTCGTGCTGGTTCGCGTCGGTGGCTTCGACATCCTCAGTGCGCTCGCCCGGGCCCGCAGTATTTCATCCCGGATCGCGTTGGTGACGCACGGCGCCCTCCCCGCCGAGCTGGAGCGCTTCAACGAGTTGTTCGCTCTGGGCATCGAGCAGCGAAGTTATCGAACCACGGACGATGCGAGAAACTGCGTGCTCGAGCTGCGCGCTCGCGGTATCGAAGTAGTCGTCGCGCCGGGCCTGGTTGCGGACCTCGCTGAAGCGGCCGGCATGGCGAGCGTGTTCCTGTATTCCGAAGACGCGGTGCGCGAAGCGCTCGACGATGCGGTCGAGATGGCGCGCCTGTCGCGCATGGAAGGCGCCAAGCGCGAACGTTTGAATACGATTCTCGGCCAGCTGCGCGACGGCGTGGTCGCGGTCGATATGGACGAGCGGATCGAAATCCTGAATCCGGCCATGGCTCGGCTCCTTGAACAGCCCGCGACCGACCTCATTGGCCGCAAGCTCAGCGAGGTGGCGCCAGAGCTTTCACTCACGCGCACCCTGCGTCAGCCGCGCGCCGAGATCGATGAATTGCAGAAACTCGGCGCCCGGGCCGTGCTCACCAGTCGCTTGCCCATCACCGAGCAAGGCACGCAGACCGGCGCGGTGCTCACCTGCCAGGATCCGGAATCGATTCAACGCGTCGACCGCGATCTGCGCGCCCGCCGTCACAAGCCAGCGGCGAATGTTCGCTATCGACTCAGCGATCTGGTCGGCACCACGCCGGGCATCGTTCATACCCGATCGCTGGCGGCTCAATACGCGCGCAGCGATGCGACCGTGTTGATCTTCGGCGAAAGCGGCACCGGCAAAGAGCTGCTGGCCCAAGGCATCCACGCCGCGAGCAAACGCGCGAATCAACCTTTCATCGCCATCAATTGCGGCGCGTTTCCGGAGTCGCTGCTGGAAAGCGAGTTGTTCGGCTATGAGGAAGGCGCGTTCACCGGCGCACGCCGCGGCGGCAAGCTGGGCCTGTTCGAAGCCGCGCACACCGGCACGATCTTTCTGGATGAGATCGGCGAGATGCCGGTGTCTCTGCAAACGCGCTTGCTGCGCGTGTTGCAGGAGAGAGAGATTTTGCGGGTCGGTGCGATCGAACCGACACGCGTCGACGTGCGCGTGATCGCGGCCACGCATCGCGACCTGACCGAGCGCATCGTCACCGGCGACTTCCGGCGTGATCTCTACTATCGACTGAATATCCTGCGTCTGGAGTTGCCCGGCCTGCGCGATCGTCGAGAGGATCTGCCCGCGTTGGTTGCTCATCTCGCGCGCAAGATCGCGATGCGTACCGGCATCGATATCGCCAATGATCCGCGCGTGCAGAAGCTGCTGGAGGTGGCCTGGAATTACGAATGGCCCGGCAACGTGCGCGAGCTGGAGAATCTGCTGGAGCGAGTGGCGATGCTGGCCACCCCGAACGATGCCACGCTCAGCGACATGCAGCTGCGCGAGCTGATGCCCGAAATCTCGGATGCAAGGCCCCGCAGACTCACCTCCTCCATCGCCGCGCATCGCGCCGAGTCGGAGATCGAATTGATTCGGCGCGTGCTCGACGAGAGCGACGGCTCGTACGCCAAAGCGAGCGAGCGACTGGGGATCAGTCGCACGACGCTGTGGCGGAAGTTGAAGAAGGAACGCGCGGATTGAGGCGACGGCTGAAGTAGGTGCGCTACTTCAGCCTGCACCGGGCGCCCGGCAGCTCGTACCGCGCGTTGGTGCGAACCTGCACCAACACGCAGCGATTGTTGGCCTGGATCAATTGGAAGTGCTCGGGCTGAGACAGCTCCCTGCCCTGCAACCGGCGGCCTTGAGCATCGCGGGCTGGAGCGCGCTCGATGACCAACTCGCTGTCAGTCGTGAGCGCATCCGCGGCGAGTGTCACGGTTGGAACATTCAAGGCCGCACTCACGGCCTTGACCAACTCCTGGTGTGTTTCCGGCGTCGCTTCCGTCAGCACGGCCGGCCCCTCCTGCGCAGGGTCGGCCACGGAAGCGCAGGCCGACAAGATCACCAACGCACTGAGCGCGACAATGCGCATGACGCCGTTACTCGCTCAGCACCCGGTTCGTCCGGGCCGGCGACTTGTACATCTCACCCTCGGTGCTGCCCAGCGTCGTCTTCGCGCTGAAGCCACCACCGGGAGAGAAGCCCGTCGGCGCCGGACAGACCATATTGTTGCTCGCGCGAAAGCCGAGCGCCGCGGACAGGCGCGCTTCGAGCGGATCGCCCAGCGCACGCGTGAAGTCATCTGCAACCGAGCAACCTTTCACGACACTGCCGGAATCAGCAACACCCGGTGAAAAGCCGTCCGGATAGTTGCCGAAGCCCTGCGCATTGCGCCCTTCGAACTGAATCGAGAAGTACGTGGTGCCACAGTTGCCCTGCGGGTAGAAGCCGTACGGCTTGCCGCAAGTGGTCGAACCGATCTGATAAACCTGCACGCCCACGCCACGCAGGCTGTTGATGATGGACTCGCTCGCCGAGCACGTGTTGTTGCTGGTGATCACGTAGACGCGGTTCAGGTTCAGCGTCGGCAAGGGTGTGCCTGAACGCGCGGTGGTATGAAACAGCGTGGGAGCGAGCGCTTGGCCCGTAATGGGGTTGGTGGTCGGGTGCTTGTCGTTGAACACCAGCCGCTCAAAGACCTGACCGCGAGTGTTGTTGCCGCCGATCATGTAAGCCAGCTCGTTGGCAATATCCAGAAAGCCGCCGCCGTTGTAACGCAGGTCCAGAATCAGGTCCTGAATGCCGTCGGTGCGGAATCTGTTGATGGCATTGACCAGCTGCGACTCCGCGGTTGCGATGTGATCGTTGAACAACAGGTAACCGACCCGCACGCCCGATTGATCGAGCGTGCTCGAGACGAGCACGGGCTGATGGGTCACTTCGACGGACCTCATGGAGAGGTTGCGCACTGCCCCGGAGGTCTCGCGAATCTGGAATGTATGAGTCTGCCCGGCCGCCGAGGGATAGAGCGCGGCGTACAGCTGATCCGGCACATTGCTGCCGGTCGCATTCACCACATCGACGCCATCCGCCATCAGCACTTCAGCGCCGCGCCCCAGGCTGGCGGTGGCCGCCGGAGTGCCCGGCTCGACGTATGCCACCACGACTTTGCGGGGCGGCGCGCCGGCGAGAACGATCCATTGCACGCCATAACCGACCTCGACGCCCGACTGCGACAACTGGTCCCACACCGCCGTCGGATACGTGAAATGGAATTGATCCTTGGCGCGGCCCGAGGCCGTGGTCGCCGGCGTCTTCAATGCCTCGAAGTAATTGGCCGTCGAGACGCCGTTGGGGTTGCGGTCCGGGACTTCCGAATACCAGAGATACAGCTCGTTGGTCCACGAGCGTAGAAACATGTTCTCGGTGAACGCCGAGCCGGAGCGATCGCTGGTGCCTGCACGAGGCGCCGCACATTGATTCGCGAAACTGGAGGATGGCTGGAACACCCCGGGCCGGTAAGTGCCGTCGTTCGAAGGAGGTGGAGCCCCGGGGCCGCCAATGCCGCCGCCGCCACCGCCGCCGCAACCAGCCAACAATCCCAGGACCAGCAGCGGCAACGCGCGCTGAAATCTGCACCCCATGACTTCTCCCTGTATGTGAATGGCACCCGCGAGCGGATTCTAGCGCCTTCGAGGCAATAAAGGTTTCGGTCCGCCTTCGATTCCGGTCAACGCGAGCGTGGTCAGCAGCAATCCCTGCGGCGCAAGCCATGCGTTCACCGGTTCATACCATTCATCGAGCGAATGTGCCTTGTCACCGATGCCGCCGCCCGACGCGGTGATGGCCGGAATGCCCAGACCCAATGGCACATTCGAATCGGTACTGCCCGCGACCGGAGTCGGGGGCTTCTGCCCCAGCGCCACCATGGCACCGATCCACGTGGAGGCCATGAGACTGTCGCTGCTGCCTGCGCCGGCAGGCCGATCGCCGAGCAATTTGCGCTCGACTCGCACCGGCGCCGCACCCCAGCGCTTGCCCTCTTCCACGCCCGCTCGTTCAGCTGCGGCGAGGATCTGTTCTTCCAACGCAGCCAGGGCGGCTGCCGATTCTGAACGGATGTCGAGCTGCAGCTGAGCCTGCTCGGCAATCGCATTGATTGCCGTGCCGCCCGACACGACGGCGACTGTGAACGTGGTTTTCGGCTCGGTGGGCGCCTGCAGATCGGAGATGGCGCCGATGGCCCGGCCCATCGCATGCACCGCACTGGGCGTGCCGAAGTTCTCATAACTGTGACCGCCCGGACCGGTGAACGTGATCTGCCAGCGATGGCTGCCGACGGCGCGCGCCACGACTTCAGATTCGCCAGCGGGCAGGCGCGGTGACTCGGTGCCGTCGACGGAGATGAATCCATCGATATCCTTGCGATCGCGGAACAATGCCTTCACGCCGCGCAGATTGCCCAAGCCCTCCTCGCCCACCGTGGCGACGAATAAAACATCGCCTTGAGTGCGGAGCTTGTTTTCCTGCATCGAACGTAACACGGTCAGCAGCACGGTCAGTCCGCGAGCGTCGTCGCCGATGCCGGGGCCGTGATAACGATTGCCTTCCTTGCGAACCTTCACATCGGTGTCCGCACTGAACACCGTGTCCAGATGCGCCGACAGCACCAACGTCGGTCCGTTACGACTCGTGCCAGGACGACGCGCGATCACGTTACCTTCGGCATCGGTGGAGACTTCGGTCAGGCCCAGCTCACGCAAGCGCCGTATGTAGTCCTTGGCACGAGCGTCTTCTTTGCGCGAAGGCGCGGGAATTTCGGAAATCTCGATCTGCTCGCGCAGGGTCCGCTCGTCTTCCCGCCGGATCTGCTCCAGTGCCGACTGGACCGCGGGCTTGCTGCTTATGGTCTTGAAGACAGCCTGATCCTTTGTCGAGGCCTCGACGGCCGGTGCCTCGAACCCGAGCACCGCACTGAACAGACACACTATGCTGGCGAGCTTCACGCCACCTGATTTGACCACTGGCATTTCGATTCCGTCTGACGCCTGGCGGGCGGATCGCCGAATCATAGCGGACCGAGGGGCGCGCGGCCGGTGGTATCGCACAGGCGGTCACGCTTGCCGGCGAAATCACCCTTGTGAGCCCGCCGACCTTATTTTAGTATCGACTAAATTAAGCAACGGCTACAGCCCATGAGCATCTTCGCAGCCCTGGCCGATCCGACCCGGCGCGGCATCGTCGAGTCATTGGCGCGAGGCGCACTGTCTTCCGGTGAGATCGCCGAGCGTTTCGATATCAGCGCCTCGGCGATTTCGCAGCATTTGAAGGTGCTGCGCGAAGCGCAGATGGTGCGCGTCCGTGCCGAGGCCCAACGCCGCATCTATGAGCTCGACCCGCAAGGCGTGAACGAGCTGGCCGGCTGGGTGGATGAATTGCGGAGCTACTGGGCAAGCAAGTTCGATGCTCTCGAAGCAGAGCTCCGCAAGCCCACCGGCAAGTCGAGGAAACGTTGAGAGGTGATGTGATGGTCAAATCGGATCTGCACGCACGCGGCGAGGTGTCGAATGTTCCCTGCATCACCTTCACCCGGCTGCTGCCCGGACCGATCGAGCGAGTCTGGTCCTATCTCACCGATCCGACCAAGCTGCCGACCTGGTATGGCGAGGTCGCGACGATCGAGCCGCGTCAGGGCGGCAAGGTTCGTCTGGTCGATGGTCACATTCGCGGCATCGTCACTCAATGGCAGCCGCCGCGAAAGCTCGTCTACACCTGGAATGTATTCGATGACGGGGCCGCCGAAGACGCCGTGTCCGCCTATCCCGAGTCCTATCCGACTTTCGAGCTGGAGCCGCGCGGCGCGGACGTGCTGCTGACCTTCAAACATTTTCCCATTCTAGAGCGCTTCGTTCCCCAGAGCGCGATGGGCTGGCACACCATGCTCGACATGCTGGCCGCCGCGCTCGCCGATCAGCCCATCAAGAGCCGTGCCGAATACGTCGCAAAGAATGCGCCGATCTACGGCGTCGACCTGAACAACCTGGCGCGTTGACCTCCCGCGCGTTTGCGATGCAATTCTGAACGACGTACAATTCTGTACGTCGTTCAATTTTGAGAGCGCCATGGCCGAACCGGGTCGCCGCGAGCGCAAGCGCCAGGAAAAGCTGGATCACATCGCACAGACAGCCTTGCGGCTGTTCGAGACGCACGGCTACGCGGCGGTCACGATGGAGCAGATCGCCGCCGAAGCGGACGTCGCCAAGGGCACGCTGTACAGCCACTTCCCCGTGAAGGAAGCCGTGCTGGCGCACTGGTTTCACATGCAGCTCGAAGCAGACCTCGAGCGGCTCCTGCCGATCTGCCTCGCGGATGCGAGCTTCAGGCGCGGCATGCGACGGCTGCTCGATGCTTCGGCGTCGTGGCACGAGCGGCACCGTGACTATCTGCTGCCGTATCTGCGCTATCGGTTCACGAACGTCGGGCAGCCGAGCGTCGATGAGAACGATGCGCGCGCCGATCTCGTCCGGGCGTTCTTTGCGCTCATTTCTTCCGGTCAGCAGTCCGGCGAGCTGCGCAAGAGTCAGCCGGCCACCCGCCTCGCCCTGTACTTTCATTTCCTGTATCTGGCCGGGCTGATGCGTTGGCTCACCACGCCGAACGCCGATCTGCACGACGAGCTCGCTGCGGTGTTGGATCTGTTCCTGAAAGGCTCCCGCACCTCGAAATCATGAAATTTCTCGTCCTGACGTACGGCACCGACGGCGACACCCGGCCGCTTGCGGCATTGAGCCGCGCGTTGATCGACGCCGGCCACGAAGCGCATCTGCTTGCGGATGGCGCATCGCTCGGCATAGCGACAGCGCTCGGCGTCCCGGCGACGTCCATCGCTGGAGACATTCGCGGCGCCCTGCGACACGAGGGCGCAGCTTCCGGCCTGTTCGAAAAGAACGGCGCCGGCAACACTGCCAAAGAGCTGGCTCGCATCGCGAACGCCAATGCCGAGGACTGGCTTCGCTGCGCTGTGCAAGTTGGCAGAGACTGCGACGCCATCATCCTGTCGGGGCTCGCGGGATTTGTGGGCCTGTCGGCGGCCGAGTATCTCGGTGCGAAGGCCATCGGCACGGGATTGTTTCCTCTCACGCCGACCTCGGCGTTCGCCTCCCCGTTCCTGCCACCGGGCAAGCTGCCGCGAATATTCAATCGGCTGAGTCAACGCCTGATCAACCAGCTGCTGTGGAAGGCATTCCGCAAAGCGACGAATGAAGCTCGTGAGCGCGTATGCGCACTGCCGCCGCGAAAGTCTCTCTGGGTCGGCCATCCCATGTTGTATGGCGTGTCGCCGAGCTTATTGCCTCGCCCCGACGACTGGCCGAGCAATGCTCTCGTCTGCGGCCAGTGGTTGCTGCCAGCCAAAGAATGGACTCCGCCGGCCAGACTGAGCGAGTTCCTCGCCGCCGGTGAAGCGCCGGTTTATATCGGGTTCGGCAGCATGGGCGGCTTCGAGCCCGGGCGGATGCTCGAAGCAATCGTCGGTGGATTGGCGGGCCGCCGTGCCCTGCTCTATCCGGGCTGGAGCGGTATCGACGTTTCGCAGCTTCCTGCAAACATTCTCGCTGTCGGCGACACGCCGCATGATTGGCTGCTGCCGCGGACATCGGTCGCGGTACATCATGGCGGCTCTGGCACGACGCACTCCGCTGCCCGCGCCGGCGTGCCCTCAGTCGTCGTCCCATTCGCCGGAGATCAGGCTTTCTGGGCGGAACGACTTTATCAGGCCGGCATCGGGGCGAGGCTGTCCAGCTGGAAAGCGCTGAATGCCGCGACGCTCGCGGACAGCATCCGATTCGCCGAGCGAGACGACGTACGAGCACGCGCCCGAGCCATGGGAGAGAAGATGCGCGCGGAAGATGGTCTGAAAACGGCGGTGACGGCGATCGAAGCTTTTGCTGCCTGACGATCCACCAAACTCTCCTCTCGCGGGTATCGATGGTGCCAGGATGTTGCGGATTTCCGAGAGGAATTCCGAGAAGTTCCGGAGTACTTGCCGCGCCCGTCGACGCATTGCGACCCCACCTATGCAGGCATAGACTGAGCCTGGATGTCATGCCCGCACAGGAGTTCTTCCATGAGCGATATGACGAGGCGCCAGTTCCTGGCGATCACCGGCGGCGGGCTGGCGGGGTCGAGCCTGGCGCTGCTCGGCTTCTCGCCGGGCGTGGCGCTGGCCGAGGTGCGCCAGTTCAAGCTGGCCCGCGCCACCGAGACCCGCAATACCTGTCCCTACTGTTCGGTTGCCTGCGGCGTGCTGATGTATTCGCTGGGCGATAAGGCCAAGAACGCCACGCCGAGCATCTTTCACATCGAGGGCGATCCCGACCATCCGGTCAATCGCGGCACCTTGTGTCCCAAGGGCGCCGGGCTGATCGACTTCATCCACAGCCCGAGCCGGCTGAAATATCCGGAGTATCGCGCGCCCGGGTCGGATCGCTGGCAGCGCGTGAGCTGGGATGAAGCGATGGAGCGCATCGCCCGGCTGATGAAGCAGGATCGCGACGCGAATTTCATCGCGAAGAACGCCGAGGGCCAGACCGTGAACCGGTGGCTGACCACCGGCATGCTGGCCGCCTCGGCGAGCAGCAACGAAGCCGGCTATATCACCCACAAGGTCGTCCGCAGCCTGGGCATCCTGGCGTTCGACAACCAGGCGCGTGTGTGACACGGCCCGACGGTGGCAGGTCTTGCCCCGACGTTTGGCCGTGGAGCGATGACGAATCACTGGGTCGACATCAGGAATGCCGACCTGGTCCTGATCATGGGTGGCAACGCCGCCGAAGCGCATCCGTGCGGCTTCAAATGGGTTACCGAGGCCAAGGCGCATAACAAGGCGCGGCTGATCGTCGTGGATCCGCGCTTCACGCGCTCCGCTTCGGTCGCGGATGTCTATGCGCCGATCCGCGCGGGCACCGACATCGCGTTCCTGGGCGGCGTCATCAATTACCTGCTCGCCAACGACAGGATCCAGCGCGACTATGTCACCCACTACACCGACGCGAGCTTCATCGTGCGGGAAGACTTCGCGTTTCACGACGGTCTGTTTTCGGGCTACGACGCCGAGAATCGCAGCTACGACAAGGCCAGCTGGGAATATGAGATCGGTGACGACGGCTTCGCCCGCATCGACCCGAGCCTGCAGCACCCGCGCTGTGTGTTGAATCTGATGAAACAACACTATTCGCGTTACACGCCGGAAATGGTCGAGCGCGTCTGCGGCACGCCGAAGGAAAGGTTCCAGCAGATCTGCGAGATGATCGGTTCCACCGCCGGGCCCAGGCGCGCGATGACGATCATGTACGCGCTCGGCTGGACCCAACACTCCATCGGCTCGCAGATGATCCGCTGCGCGGCGATGGTGCAGCTGTTACTAGGAAACATCGGGGTCTCCGGCGGCGGCATGAATGCACTGCGCGGCCACTCGAATATCCAGGGGCTCACTGACCTCGGCCTGCTCTCCAACTCGCTGCCGGGCTATATCACGCTGCCGTTCGACCGGGAGCAGGACTACAACGAGTACGTCGCCGTGCGCGCCCAGCAGCCACTGCGTCCGAATCAAGTGAGCTACTGGCAGAACTTCCCGAGCTTCTTCGTCAGCTTGCAGAAGGCCTGGTGGGGCGATGCCGCGACCGCCGGGAATCGCTGGGCTTACGACTATCTGCCCAAGATCGACAGGCTCTACGACATGCTGCAGGTCTTCGACCTGATGGCCCAGGGCAAGATGAACGGCTACCTGGCGCAGGGCTTCAACCCGCTCGCCGCCGCGCCCAACAAGGCAAAGATGTCGGCGGCGCTCTCGAAGCTGAAGTTCCTGGTGATCATGGATCCGCTGGTCACGGAAACCTCGGAGTTCTGGCGCAACTATGGCGTCCACAACGACGTCGACCCGAGCAAGATCCAGACGGAAGTCATTCGTCTGCCCGTGACCTGCTTCGCCGAGGAAGACGGCGCACTCGTCAACTCGGGGCGCTGGCTGCAATGGCATTGGAAAGGCGCGGACGGTCCCGGCGAAGCGCGTACCGACATCGAGATCATGGCCGAGCTGTTCACCCGGCTGCGCCAGCTGTATCAAACCGAAGGCGGAGCGTTCCCCGATCCCATCGTGAATCTGGCGTGGCCTTATGTGTATGCCAACCGGCCCACGCCCGAAGAGCTCGCCAAGGAATATTCCGGCCGGGCGCTCGCCGATCTGGTCGATCCGAAGGACAAGACCAATGTACTCCGCAAGCGTGGCGAACAACTGGCCGGCTTCGGCGAGCTGCGCGATGACGGCACGACAGCCAGTGGCTGCTGGATCTTCTGTGGCGCGTGGGGGCCGACCGGCAATCTGATGGCACGCCGTGATAACTCGGATCCGACGGGCATCGGGCAGACGTTGCAGTGGGCGTGGTCGTGGCCCGCGAACCGGCGCGTGCTCTACAACCGCGCTTCCTGCGACACCAACGGCAAGCCCTTCAACCCGGAGCGTCCGCTGATCCAGTGGAACGGCAAACAATGGATCGGCGCCGACACGCCCGACTACCGGGTCGGCGACGATCCGGCTGCCGGCGTCGGACCGTTCATCATGAATCAGGAAGGCGTCGCCCGCTTCTTCGCGCGCGGCAATATGACCGAAGGTCCGTTCCCGGAACATTACGAGCCGTTCGAATCGCCGCTCGGCTACAACCCGCTCAGTCGCAACGAGCCTCGCGCTGTCAGCAATCCGGCGGCTCGCATCTTCAAGTCGGACCGCGATGCGCTCGGCAGCGCCGCACAGTTCCCGCACGTCGCGACGACTTACCGGCTCACCGAGCACTTCCATTACTGGACGAAACATGTGCGCATCAATGCCATCACGCAGCCGGAACAATTCGTCGAGATCGGCGCGGCGCTGGCCGGTGAGCTCGGCGTCGCGCCCGGCGATCGCGTCAGGGTCAGCTCGAACCGAGGCCATATCGAGGCAGTCGCGGTCGTCACCAAGCGCATCAGACCCCTGAACATCGACGGCAGGACGGTCCACACCGTCGGCATCCCGATTCACTGGGGCTTCACCGGCCTCGCCCGGCCCGGCTATATCGCCAACACCCTGACGCCCTTCGTCGGCGATGCCAACTCGCAGACGCCGGAGTTCAAGGCGTTCCTGGTGAAGGTCGAGAAGGTGTAGGAGAGTCGCCATGGCACTGCAATCGCTCGACATCGTCCGGCGCTCCGCAACCACGACCGCACCGCCCAGCGTGCGTGAGCCGCATACCGGCACGGTCGCGAAGCTGATCGACACGACCAAGTGCATCGGCTGCAAGGCCTGCCAGGTCGCGTGCATGGAATGGAACGATCTGCGCGATGACATCGGCACCAACGTCGGCGGGTATCAGAATCCGCACGATCTCACCGATCAGTCCTGGACCCTGATGCGCTTCGCCGAGTACGAGAATCCCGACAAGGGCAACGATCTGGAATGGCTGATTCGCAAGGACGGCTGCATGCATTGCGCCGATCCGGGCTGCCTCAAGGCCTGCCCCGCGCCTGGCGCCATCGTGCAGTACGCCAACGGCATCGTCGATTTCCACGAGGAGAACTGCATCGGCTGTGGTTACTGCATCGCCGGCTGCCCGTTCAACATTCCTCGCATTTCGAAGCGAGATCACAAAGCATATAAGTGCACGCTGTGCTCGGATCGCGTAGCCGTCGGCCTCGAGCCCGCCTGCATCAAATCCTGCCCGACGGGCGCGCTGGTGTGGGGCACCAAGGAGGAAATGCATCAACACGCCGCCGAGCGGGTCGAGGATCTGAAATCGCGCGGCTTCGATCGAGCCGGTCTGTACGATCCGCCGGGCGTCGGCGGGACCCATGTGATGTATGTGCTGCATCACGCCGACCGGCCGCAACTTTATAACGACCTGCCGGAGGACCCGCACATCAGCCCGGCCGTAAGCGTATGGAAAGGCGCGACCAAGCCGCTTGCGCTCGCCGGCATCGTGCTGACGGCGCTCGCGGGTTTCTTCCACTACATCCGCGTCGGCCGCAACGAAACCCACGAAAGCGACGAGCGGGCCGCGGCGCGGGAAACGGAGCACGTTCGCCATGAATGACACCACGAGCGAACCACAGCGCCGCACCATCGAGCGCTATACCGCCAACGAACGCACCAATCATTGGTTCGTGGCCATCGCCTTCGTGCTGAGCGCCATCTCGGGGCTGGCATTGTTTCATCCGGCGCTGTACTGGCTCAGTGCGCTGCTGGGCGGCGGCACTTGGACGCGCATCCTGCATCCGTTCCTCGGAGTGGTCATGGCGATCGGCTTCGCGCTGCTGGCGGCGGCGCTGTGGAAGTTCAACAAGATGGAACCGCGCGATTGGCAATGGCTGCGCCAGGGGCGCGATGTCGTCAACAACCGTGAAGATCGACTGCCCGAAGTCGGTCGATTCAACGCCGGACAGAAGCTGCTGTTCTTCGTGCTGGTGGTCAGCATTCTCGGCCTGCTGCTGTCGGGCATCGTCCTCTGGCGTCAGTTTTTTTCCATTTACTTCTCGCTCGGGGTCATTCGCGTCGCCGCCGTCGTGCATGCGGTCTGCGCCTTCGTCCTGATCTGCGCCATCGTTGTGCACATCTACGCCGGCATCTGGGTGAAGGGGTCGATCGCCGCCATGACGCGTGGTACCGTCACGCCTGGCTGGGCCTGGAAACATCACCGCGCCTGGTTGCGGGAAAAGCTCCATGCAACGCATCCTCGACCCCGCTCAGATTGAAGCGTTCTCGCAACGAGACATTCAGCGGTTGCGCCTTCCCGAGCGCGCGCGTGTATTTTCCACACGTGCCGCACGATTGCGCCAACAGAGCGAGAGTGGCGCGATCGGGCATGCCATCGGCGACTACCTGAGGCTCATGGCGCACCTCGCCGACGCCCAGCAGATCGCCGTCACGAACATCGAGCCTGCTTTACCCGACATCGAGCAGCTTACACACGCACGGACGTTCCACATGCCGCCGGTGGGGGTAACCAGCTGGCGCCGCGAAGAACACTGGCTTCGGTCACTGGATCTGATTTGTGAGTCTCTCGCAGCGCTCCCCGACGTGCCTGAGCAGGCGCGTGCGGTCTGCGATCAATTACGGGATCTGGAATCACAGCAGCTCGAAGCGCTGGCAGACGATCTGTTGGCGGCGCAGACCTCAGCGGTCGACGCCGCGTCCGCTCCATTCATCATGGCTGCGCTGCAGGTGTATTGGGTAGCACTCGCGAGCCGTATGAACAGTGACGCCATCCATGAACTGGACGTGCCTGGAGTGTGCCCGACCTGCGGCACGCTGCCGGTGGCCAGCGTCGTGCGCTCGGACTCACGATCGCAAGGACTGCGCTATCTGCACTGTGCATTGTGCGCGACCGAGTGGCACATGGTCCGCGTGAAATGCAGTCACTGCCAGACGACCCAGGGCATCAGCTACCAGTCCATCGAGAACGGACCGCGCGCCATTCGCGCCGAGTGTTGTGACACCTGCCATACGTACCGAAAGATTCTGTATCAGGAAGAAGACAGCGCAGTGGAGCCCATCGCTGACGATCTCGCCAGTCTGGCGCTCGATCTGCTGTTGAGTGATGCCGGCTATCACCGCGCCAGAGTGAATCCGCTGCTGTGGCATCCGTCATGATCATTGGCACGGCCGGTCACATCGATCATGGCAAGACCTCCCTGGTGCGCGCGCTCACCGGCATCGACACCGATCGTCTGCAAGAAGAAAAGCAACGCGGCATCTCGATCGAGCTCGGCTATGCATACACCCCACTGCCCAACGGCGACGTGCTCGGGTTCGTCGATGTCCCGGGACACGAGCGACTGATCCACACGATGGTCGCTGGCGCGTGCGGCATCGACTTCGCGCTGCTGGTCGTCGCCGCCGACGATGGAGTGATGCCGCAGACACGCGAGCACCTGGTCATCCTGGAGTTACTCGGCGTCGCCCAGGGTGCAGTGGCACTCACAAAGATCGATCGGGTCAGTCCCGAACGGGTGCGCGAAGTCCAGGAGGAAATACGAAACCTTCTGCAGCCCACCGCGTTGGCGAACGCACCCGTGTTCGCCGTGAATGCGACTGCCGAAAACGATCCGGGCACGGCCGCTCTTCGCAAACATCTGCACGAAGCAGCCACGAAGATGCTGCCACGTAGCGACGCGGGCCTGTTCCGGCTGGCGGTGGATCGAGTCTTCACCCTGCCCGGCCACGGCACCATTGTTACGGGCACCGTCTTCTCTGGACGGGTCCATGTGGGTGACACGGTGGTCGTGATGCCTGGGAACTTCACCGCCCGGGTGCGCAGCATCCATGCACAGAATCGCCCGAGTGAATACGGTGTCGCCGGGCAGCGCTGCGCCTTGAATCTCGCCGGCGTCGAGAAGAGCGCAGTTTCGCGTGGCGACTGGCTTGGCGATCCACGCGCGCTCGTTTCAACGAAGCGTGTCGATGCGCGGATTCGTTTGCTTGCGCAGGGCAACGTGACTCTTGCGAGCGGCGCAACGCTGCACGTACATATCGGAGCGGCGCACGCCGTCGCTCACCTGACCGTCCTCGACGCGGAATCTCTCCGTGCTGGCGAATCAGCGCGAGCTCAGCTCGTCTTCGAGACGGCAATCTGCGCACTTCCCGGCGATCGCTTCATCATTCGCGATGCCCGGGCGGTACACACGATCGGCGGCGGTGTCGTTCTGGACTCGATTGCTCCGTCCCGCAAGCGGCGTTCGGAGCGGCGCCTGCGCTATCTGGATGCAATCGAGAGAATGCTCGCCGGCGAGGGCCTGCAGCAGCTCTTCGCCGATGCGCCAGGCGGTGTGAGCATGGCTGATCTCGAGCGTTTGACCGGCCAGAACGCAGCAGATGTGATGCTGCCCACCGGCACGCTGATCCGAGGCACGGGCCAGGATCTGTTCGCCATCTCCGAGTCTGCATGGCAATCGCTGCGTGCGGACACACTCGCTGCCTTGCGTGAATTTCACGCTGCATTTCCCGACGATCCCGGACCTGACAGCGGCCGTCTGCGTCGCATGACCCGACCGGCTCTGGCCACGCCACTGTGGACTGCGCTGATGGACGAGCTTGCGCGGGACGGCTCGATCATCCGTCAGGGGCCGTGGCTGCAATTGCCGCAGCATGCGGCGACGCTTTCAGAAAGCGATCAGGAGCTCGCACGACAACTGCAATCCCTGATCGCGCAGGCGCGCCCCGAGCCTCCTTGGGTGAGAGGTCTGGCCGCTGCAGTCCGCCAGCCCGAGGAACGGGTGCGCCAGATTCTGCGTCGGCAGGCCGCGAGCGGTGCGCTCTGCCAGATCGTGCGGGATTTGTTCTATGACAGCGACCGCGTCGACACACTGGCCGGGGTGATCGCCTCACTGGCGCGCCAGCGCGGCAGCGTCAACGCGGCCAGTTATCGGGATGCAATCGGACTGGGCCGCAAACGTTCCATCCAGATTCTGGAATTCTTCGATCGTGTCGGTTACACGCGGCGCGTCCACGATCTCCACGTGTTGCGCCAGGACAGCGGCTGGAACCGAAGGCAGGGCTCGTCATGAGCCCTGCCCCGGTCGCGCTTCAGGTCATCTGGCCGAATCGCTCGATGAGCGAAGTCTTGCAAGCTGCATCGTTCGCCGGCACTTCGCTGGGAGAGAAGGCCGCGGGCGCCGCGCCGCTCCAGTCCGACAGGTCGTCGCCGAAGTCGAACCGATAGTTCAGGCCGGAAGGGTTGGTACCGACCGCCTTGAGCAGCATGGAACGCACGCCGCCGGCGACATTGATGCCCAATGTCAGCGTGTGATCGTCCAGCAGGCTCCAGTGGCCGCCCACCAGCAGCGCCCCGTTCGGATCGGTGCTGCTCACCGTATCGAAATCGCCATCATCACCGCGATAGCGCACGCAGACCTTGATGTCGCCGGAGCGCGCACCGTTGGCACCGCTGATGAAGAACACCGCGTCGCCGCGCTCGTCCGGCTTGTCCAGGCTGACCGAGAACGCCGTGTTCACCAGCGACGTAAAGGCGGTCGCGGCGAGCGCCGGAATCTTCGCGCTGGCGCTGATCGAATTGGAGCTTGGATCGAAATTGAAGCTCGGATCGATGAGCGCGCCCAGATCGATGTCGTCGCCGCCGAGCTGCGTCAGATCGGAGCCGAGGCCATTGCCCTGAGCCAGCTGGTTGCGCACCCAGTCCGCAATGTTGTCCAGCTGGGGATCGTTCGGATTCTTGAAGGCGCGCTCCGCGGCCACCATCTGCAGACGCAGGATTGCGGTCAAGTCCTGCGCAGTCGCAGCCCCTTGCAGAGATTGCAGGATCTCTTCGTTCATCGCGACGATACCGGCGGTCTTCTCCAGCACGGGCAGGTACGACGCCCTGTTCGCCAGCTCGTAATCCGTGGGCATGACCTGGCCCGGATTCATGGCCTCGAAGATTGCTCGACGTGCGATGTCCGAGAGCGACTCGACGGTGCCGAACGCGTCTCCAAACCTTCCGGCGGTGCCCGGCACCTCGACGAGCTTGGCCGCGGCGGCGATATAGCCCTGGGCCCAGGCCATGCTCTCCACGTCCGCGAACGTAGCTGGGGTTTCGGACAGCTTGCCGACCTCGCCAACCATCCGTGACATGAGCGCCATCAACTGGGCACGGCTCATCTGGTCGGCCTTGCCACTCGCCAGTGGATCGTCATCCAACGATCCCTCGAACACGCCCGCCGCGACCAGCGCATCGAGCTTGGCCTGGAGGTCGTCCGAAGAGTCCGCGACCGCGCTGGTCAACGGCGTCACCAGCCGCAGATCGTTACGATCCAGGTCGCTCGAACGCAGGCTGAGCATGCCCGTGAAAGGCAACGAGGTGACCGTGTCGTAGCCGCCGGTCACGCGAATCAGTACTTCGGTGTTCGCGCCGATGGCGCCACGCAGGCAGTACTGATCCAGGCCGCCGTCGACGCAATAATCCGTGCTGGTGCGATGGTTGTACGAGAAGTAGCCGTCGCTATCGGTGAGCGCGCGCGGCTCGAAAGCGTCGAGCTTGCCGTTCTCGTTCTGATCGACGTACACCGTGGCACCGGCGAGATAGCCATCGATCGCGCGGGCATGAAACACCCGGCTGCCGCCCGCACCCGAGCTGCCGCTGGGATTGGTGCCGACATCCTGCGTGCCCTTGGAGCCGCCGCCGCACGCTGCCAGTCCGATCATGCCGCTGGCGACAGCGCCCGCCAGGATCTGCTTACGAATTTTCATTCTGATTCTCTCCATTCCTTGATCAATAGCCCATCTCGAAGCCGAGGTTGAACGCTGCCGTCCTCGGCACGGAGCGACCGTCGATGTCCGTCGAGTCGAGGCTGCACGACACGTCGAAGTGCACGGCGCCGAAGAATGTGAAGCCGAGCGACGCGCTGCTCAGCTCGGTGCCCGCCAGATTCTTGCGATAGCCGACGCGGAAGTCCGGCAGCCAGGGGGTCTGCGTCTTGTAGCCGAGCGCGATCTTGGCGTTCTGGTTGAGATCGCCGACCGGATCGTGCACGTCGTTCAGATCGACGCTGGCGGCGAGCGAACCCCTGCCGGAGGCGAAGAACACCGCGCCTTCCAGGGTCGCCAGACGCTCGAGCGTCCAGGTTTCGTTCAGAGCGATGCGATCGCTGAAGTACGCGGCGGTGAAGCAGTTGTACTGCGCGGTGCCACTGAGCGCTCCGCAGTCGTTGCCGACAGCGCCGTACTTGAAGTCAGGCTCGGTGAGATTGGCGAACGTCACGCCGACGCGGTAATTGGAGGCGTCGTAGATCATGCCGATGTCCACGGTCACGTTGCTCGTCTTGCGCTCGTTGGCGTCGTAGCTGTCCTTGAGCACGTCCTCGACGTCGTCGTCGTCTTCGATCGATTCCAGCGCCACGACCTGTTTGCTGAGCTTGGCCTGCAGATAACGCAGGCTGCCGCCCACGATCAGCCGGCGGCCCGGCTGCTGCCACACCGGTCGGCTGAAGCCGAGCGCGATCTCGTTCACCTGCCCCGCTTTGACGTAGGCCGCCGAAGCGGTCTCGATCTCTTCGGATACGGAGTTGTAAGTCAGCGGCGCATCCAGCAGGCCCAGGCGCGCCTGACCGCTGAGGTTGGCGTCGAGCGTGAACACGCCGAGGTCGTTGCGATAGAGAATCGGGAACAGCGGCACCTGCACGCCGCCTTGCACTTTCACGTAGCCGTCGCGGCCCAGGGGACCCAGAATGGCATTGAAGCGCTCGACCAGCGCGTTGCCTTCGGAGAGCGAAATGTCATCGCGATCCAGCTCATCGATCAGATCGTCGATCTCGTCGGAGAAGTTGTCGACCGGTCCCACTTCCATGCTCAGGCCGATCGAGCTGAGGATGCCCATGCGAAACGACGCCTCGGGCGCGATCGCGAACTCGGATCCGGCCGGATTGCGGGTGGCATACAGCGAGGTCCACGCGCCCGAAGCACCGTTATCCGAGAGATTGGGCCCCGAATCGATGAAGCCCGGCGCCGCGAGCGACGCGCACGAGAAAAGAGCCGCACTCACTGCGGCCGCTATGCCAACACTCTTCACTGAAACCTCCGCTGCGATCCGTTCTGGTTTTTCGCTGCCCCTACAGGCGGCACCGACCCTACCGAACTGAAGCGCCAGCAGTGATTCTCAGGCGGAAACTTAGACGCCGGTCACGCTGTCCCGCCGCGCTTGCGGGAACTCCAGTGAGGGGGATTCAGGGAACCCCGCAACGCGTCGCTTGATGAGCAGGAGCAGCGCCGCGGCCAGTCCCGCCACTGCGCCCATCAGCATGAAGAAGCCGGCCGCGCCCAACGAGGTCCACAATGAGCCGAGCACACCGGCCAGCAGATTGCCGCCGAACGAGCCGAGGAACCACAGCGCCATCACCGTCGCCGCGAAACGTCGCGGCGCGAGTTGACCGAACAATGCAAGCCCGGTCGGCAGGATGAGCAGCTCGCCCGCGGTCAACAGGAAGACGAACGCTGCGGCCCACAGCCAACTCACGGCGCCGACCTGCACGCTCAGCACCAGCGCCAACATGAGATAGGCCGATGCGACCAGCGCCGCCCCCATGGCCATTTTGACCACCGGCGAAGGATCCCGACCCTGCCGGCCCGCGCGGGTCCACCAGATCACCAGCACCGGCGTCAGCAGAAAGACGAACAGCGGATTGAGCGACTGGAACCAGGTCATGGGAATCGTCAGTCCCGCCCCCAGGCGTCGATCGACGCCCTGGTCGGCCCAGATCGCGAAGGTGTTGCCGACTTGCTCGTACGCGCCTCGAAACACCACGACGACCAGCGCAATGCTCACCAGCAGAAGCATCTGGCGGGTCACATCGCCAGATCGTCCGCTGGACGTGTCGGCGGCACGCCGCGGCGTATCCGGCGGCAGATAACGAGCACCGCTCACGTAAATCAGCAATCCCAGCAGCATGCCGATGCCGGCCGCGCCGAATCCGTAGTGCCAGCCGTAAATCTCGCCCAAGGTTCCACACACGAGCGGCGCGAAGAACGCCCCGAGGTTGATGCCGGCGTAATAGAGATTGTAGGCGGGCCCGCGCCGTGGATCGTCTGGCTGGTACAGCCCATGAATCTGACTGGGCAGATTGGGCAGGAACAATCCATTGCCCAGCGCGATGGTGGCAAGCGCCGGAAGAAACAAACTCTCCCACGCCATCATGAAGTGGCCCACCGACATGATGGCTCCGCCGGCAATGACAGCGCGTCGAGTGCCTAGCCACCGATCTGCGATATATCCACCAGCGATCGGTGTGAGATACGCACATGCCGCGTACACCCCGTAGATCAGCGAAGCCTGCTCCTGTCCGATCAGCAGCTGCTTGGTCATGTAGTAAACCAGCAGCGTGCGCATGCCGAAGAACGAGAACTTCTCCCACATTTCTGTCAGGAACAGAATCGTGAGTCCGCGCGGCTGGCCGAACCACGTGGATCGAGACGTGCTCATGCGTTTGTCGCGACGGCTGCGCCCCACAACGTATCCGGACAGAAGATGTGGCCGTTCTCATAGCTGACCGCAGGCGAGCGATCGGTGGCCAGCACCAGCGGGCCGTCGAGATCGACCAGATCGCACAGCTGGGCGAGCAGGAATCCCGGCGCCATGGCGAGCGAGCTGCCGCCCATGTTGCCGACCATGACCTTGAAGCCGAGCCGCTTGGCGACGCGGGCCATGGCCAGCCCCTCGGTCAGGCCGCCGCATTTGTCGAGCTTGATGTTGATCACATCGAAGCGCCCCACGCAGCGCGGCAGGTCCGCCAGACACAGCACACTTTCATCTCCCGCGATCGGAATCGGCGAGTGCAGGTCGGCCAACCCTCCATCCAACGCCGGCGGGACCGGTTGCTCGATCAAGCGCACATCGGCTTCGATGAATGCCGGCAGCATGTTCCGTAGCGAGCTCACGTCGTAGCCCTGGTTCGCATCCACGCCCAGCCACACCTCGGGACGCGCGGCCCGAACTGCCCTCACCCGCTCGGCATCGATCGGCTCGCCCGTCAATTTGAGTTTCAGTGCTCGCGCCTGCGGCCACGCACGCGCTTGCTCGGCCATTGCATCCGGAGCGTCGGCACCGAGCGTGTAAGTCGTGATCCTCGGGATCGGCGCATCCAGCCCGGCGAGTTGCCATGCGGGTTGGCCTGCGCGCTTCGCATCGAGATCCCAGAGCGCGCAGTCGAGCGCGTTGCGTGCGCCTCCCGGCAGCAGCAGATGCGCGAGCATGTTTCGATCCGCACCTGCCGCCAGCACCGGCCGGATGGCGTCGATCTGACCGATCATCCGCTGCGGCGATTCGTTTCTATAATAGATGCCCGCCGCTTCACCGCGGCCCACATGCTCTCCCTCTCGCACCTCGACCACGATGACGGGCACTTCGACGAATGTGTACCCCGTGATACGAACCGGCGCGCGCAGCGGCAGGTGCTCCACTCGAACATCGATTTCCATGCGTACTCCTGCAGCGGCGACTCAGTAATTCACGCCGGAAGTGATCACGTTGCAGGCGACGGCGAGCCAGAGGCTCACGTTCATCGCCGCGACCATCGCTATAGCCCAAACCTTTGCGTACCAGCGCCGCTGGCCGCGAAGAACGCGGTTCGCGTGCCATAGCGCGGCGATCACTCCGACGGGCACAGCGACGATGGAAACGATGTGCAAGGTCCACAGCCAGCCATCCAACCGTTCCGAAAGATTCGAGAGGTCGGACACCATCGCGCCGATCGTCAGCGCCCACGCCACCCACAACACGAGTGTCCCAATGGCAGCGATGCGCAACCAACGATGCGCGACGAGGTCGGCGGCGGAACGAGTGTCCGTGATGCCGTAGCGTCGACGAGCGATCGCGCTCACCGGCCATGCGAGCGCGGTCATCAACATCGCAACCAGCGCCGCCAGAAATGCAGGCAGCAGCCAGCTCCCCCTCGATATCGAGGGCCGTTCGAACACCATGAACGGCGAAACTTCGTCGAAAGAGAAGCGCGCAACGGCTCCGTCTCGCACCTCGGCCGAAAGCAATCGCGAGCTGCCTTCGAGCTGCCACACGAACGGCTCGACTTCACGCCAGCGTCGCGGCGTTCCCGATCCGTTGCGGACCATCGACACTCCAATCGTGCCGTCGTCATAGGCGATGACATCGATCGAACCGACCAGATTGAGCAGGCTCATGAAACTGGATTCGGAGCGTCGCGAGCTCACGTAGCTCCCGGCGAGGAGTTGCGCATGCTCACGCGCGGTCTGCTCATCCACGCCGCGGCCCGCGCTCCAATCGGGCACCGGCAGGTACCGATCGGCAAATTTCTCGAACAGCTCGATACGCATGTCGATCGCGACCATTCCCTTGCCCATGCTGTTGCACGCGACGAACATGCCGACGCCGTCATCGATGTACAGCCGCAGGTCGCTGTGGAACCACTGCGTGTCGCCCCCGTGCGCAATGACACGCCGGCCTTTGTAATTGGCCTCCCAAAAGCCCAGCAGCATGCGATCCACACGAGGCAGGATGGTCAGCGGCGTCCCGTGCATCAGCCGAGCGGTATCCGCCCGGAGAATCTCGGCCTCGCCAAACCGTCCTTGATTCAGATGCGCCAGCATGAACCGAGCGATGTCAGTCGCGGGCGCCGACAAGGCACCCGCAGGCGCGAGTCCGACGATCTCGAAAGGACGCGCTGGCCCGGAAGCTGCGCCATACCCTTTCGCCATTCGCGGCTGCAGCTCATCCGGCAGCGGCTGACGAAAAGTCGAGCTCGTCATGCCGAGTGGACCGAGCACGTGCGTCTCCAGGTAATCGTCCAGCGGCATGCCGGAAACGCGCTGAATGATGTATCCCGCCAATGCGGTCGCGTAATTTGAATACGCGGGCGTGCTCCCCGGTGCGAAGATGCGCTTCGGTATCCAGCGCTTCAGCAGCGTTTCGAACTTGGGCGCGGCCGCGGGATCGTAGGTCAGCGCGTTCTTGAGCTGCTCTTCGAAACCCGGCGTGTGCGTCATCAGGTTACGCACCGTGATGGGCTGGCCCTCGAACGCTGGAATCTGGAAATCCAGATACGTGTTCACGTCGGCATCGAGCGCCACCTGGCCGCGCTCGACCAGTTGCATGAGCGCGGTCCAGGTGAACAACTTCGAGATCGAGCCCACACGCATCAGCGTGCGCTCGGGGTCCATGGGCTCGCGAGCTTCGAGGTCGGCATAGCCGAACCCTCGCTGGGTCAGAACGCTCCCCTCCTTCACCACGACGACCACGGCTCCCGCAATGTCTCCTTGCTGAAGCGCATACGGCATGAAGCCATCGAGCCAGGCATCGACGTCCGCTTTTGTCAGCGCCGGCGCGGGATCCGCGAGCACCGGGCACGCGCAGAGCAGGGCCGCCGCGATGGCGGCCCTCTTCAACCATGCGAGCACGATCAGAAGCTCACATCGACGCTGAGGCCGTAGGTCCGCGGCTGCAGAATGCTGACGTTCGCCGGGCCACCGAGTACCGACGTGCCGGTGATCGCCGAGAGCTGGCCGCGTTCATTGGTGACGTTCCTGCAGTAGAGCTGGAAGCGCGTCCCTCCGACATTCATGCCGGTGCGAAGATCGACTGCCGTGTAGTCCGGCAGGTGATATTGCGGCATGCCCTGGGCGAGATCGAAGTTCGCGTTTCGATCATCGACGTAGCGCACCACACCGCCTGCGAACGCTTCGTAGTTGCTCAGAGCGAACCGATACTCCGCGGACAGCGCGGCCGTGACTTCCGGCGTATCCGGCAACGATTCGCCCTTCACTCCGCCGAGATCCGGCGCGTCGGCGGTAAGCTCGGCATTGGTGTAGCCAAACGTGCCCATGAGGGTCAGATCCGGTACCGGCAAGGCAGTCAGCGTCATCTCCAGACCTTCACTGCGGGCCTTCGCGGCATTCGCGATGACGCCCAAGCCATTGCGGATCGCAGTGATCTGCATGTCCTTCCAATCGACGTGATACACGGAGATATCGGCGTTGAAGCGGCGATCCGCCGTGCCGACCTTGACGCCCGCCTCGTAGCTCGTGAGCCGGTCGTCATCGAACGTCGGCAACGCCATCGGCTGGCCGTTCAGATCGTTCAACACTGCATTGGGACCGCCCGGTCGATAGCCAGTGGCGAAGCGCACGTACGGCATGAAGTTGTCGTTCACGCGGTAGCGAACGTTGGCGAGATAAGTCGGCACACCGTCGCTGTCCCGACGGACCGGCACGAAGCCGATCAGCGCACCGGAGCCCAACTGCTCCTGCTGTTGCCGGTTGTGAGCGTAGCGAACGCCGCCCGTGACATCGAGCTTGTCGGTGATGTGGAAGGTGAGATTGCCGAACGCCGCGTATTCCTCGTATTTGCTCGGCGCAGTCAGCGTCAGCATGTTCACCGGCGAGCGCGCACCCGCAGGATCGTACAACTGCAACTGCTGGAACTGCTCGCTGTCCTCCTTGGTATAGAAGCCGCCGATCAACCAGTCGACCACCGAGCCGGTGCCGGACAAACGCAGCTCCTGCGTGAACTTGTCCGTATCCGCATTGCGAGCCAGGCCGACTGCACTGAACACACCCGGCCCACCAAACGCAGGCACGTACAGCTCGGAGAAGTCGGTGATGGCATCGCTGCTCACCGTCTGATAGCTGCTGATGGAAGTCAGCGTGGCGAAGTCGAACGAATACTTCACCGAGGCACTGGCCAGGCGGAAACGCTGCTCGAAAATCTCGGGCATCGCGCGCCGCTGATCCAGTTTGCCATCGATTGCAGCGCCGGTGAGGCGATTGAAGTCCGCAGCGATGGAGCCATCGCGATCGATGTCTTGCGCGAACGCCGTCACCCGCACGGACAAGCGATCCGTCGGCGTGAACAGCAGATCGACACGACCGCCGTACATATCGGCCGCATCCACGTCTTTGTCATTGCGGGTGAGATTGTCGACGTAGCCGCCATTGTGCGTATAGAAGCCGCCCACGCGCAGCGCCGCCTTGTCATCCACCAGAGGAATGTTGACCGCACTCGACGCGTCGTAACCCACGCCGCCGTCCTGCGTACTGGAAACATTGGCTCGCACCGTGCCGCCGTAAGCCGTCGTGTCCGGCATGTTCGTCACGTACTTCACCAGACCGCCCATGGTGCTGGCACCGTACAGCGTACCCTGCGGTCCGCGCAGGATCTCGACGCGCGTCATGTCGAACAGACCGACATCCAACGCCAGCTGTGCGCTTGCCGTGAATGCCGTGCTGGATCCGTACGGCACATCGTCCACATAGATTCCAACCGTCGGCGAGACGTTGTATCCGCTCGTGATACCGCGCAGATTGACCTGGGTCTGGCCTACACCGCTGCTGGTGAAGTTCAAGCTCGGCACCGTGTTGGCAAAGTCCACGAACTGTGTCGCGCCGAGCGCCTGCAGCTCGCGACTCGACATGGCGGTGATCGACATTGGAATGTCCCGCAGACGCTCCTCGACCTTCTGCGCCGTGACGATGATTTCCTCCAGCGACGCAACGCCATTCGACGGCGAATTGCCGGACACATTGCTTTCGGCTGGAGTGCCGCCACCGCCCACGACGCTGGGTTCGGCTTGCGTCACCTGCAAGGCCTGCGGTGCCACGTCATCTGGCCGCGAGAAGCGCTCCGGTGTGACAGGCACAGCGCCGGATTTCTGCGTCAGTTCCTGTGTCGTGACCACGATGTAGGCGCGATCGTTGAGCGGCCGATACGTGAGCCCGGTCGGCGCAAGCAGCTCTCGCAACGCCTGCTCGGCGGAGTAGTTGCCGTTGAGTGGGCCGACCATGGCATCCCCCTTCACGGCGTCGCTGAAACGGACGATCTGCAGCCCGGTCTGCTGCGCTAGATCCTTGAGCGCGACATCAAGAGTCTGTCGTGGGATGTGCAGGTTGTGCCGAAGAATGGCGGCATTGGATTCCGCCGCGACCGAAACACTCACGATCCCGACACAAGCAAGCATCGATGTGACGCCGAGCCGCATGATCTTTCTCCCCGCCCCTGTTGAACATGAATATGTGGGCAGGCAGAAGACTGGGTGACCGCTCGATCGCTCCCCCCGGGGGGCGGGCCGAAACTTCATCGAGTGTTCGAGCCGATGACGATCCTTGCATCGCTCCGGGTGATCGTGACGTCGTTGCCGCTCTCACGAATGAATGCGAGCAGCGTTTCCGAGTCGGTGGCCTCGAACACTCCACTCACCTTGCGAGCGGCAAGCTCCGCGTCCGTGATGCTCAGTTGCACGCGGTTATATCGGTTGAATTCCCGGACCACGTCGGCCAGTGTGTCATTCTCGAACACGAGCTGACCTTGAGCCCACGCCAGCGCGCGCGTGGTATCGACCACGCGCACGGGGGCCACAGCACCGGAATCCTGCACCGTGACTTGTTGTCCGGCAGTGAGGAATATTTCGGCACCCGAAGCCTGCGCGCTTGGAGAATCAATCACCGCCACTTTGCCCTCGGCCACCGTAACGACGACGCCTCGCAATCTGCTTTCCACGCCAAAGGCGGTGCCCACGGCGCGCACCGATGTTTGCTCGGCGGTCACGAGGAACGGACGCTGCGGATTCTTGGCGACACGAAACAGCGCGCGCCCCTGTTCCAGCTCCACTCGTCGCAGCTCGTCTGCGAACTTCACGCGCAAGCGAGTCTCCGGTTCGAGTTGCACGACCGTGCCGTCCTCCAGCATCACCTGTCGCCGCTCGGCCAGCTTGGATTCGATCACGTCGCCGCGAAGTCCGAGCGCGAACCAGGCGCCCAGGATTGCGATCAGGCAGCTGCTTGCGGCAATCGCCCAAGTGCGCGCTCGCGAGCGCGCTTTGACGCTGACCTCCGCCGCCTCGGGGAGATCCATGTCGCGCAGTGGCACGACGTTCGCGGGCTGTTCGAAGCCACCAACCTCAACTTCACTCCACAGCTTGAAGCGCTCGAGCGAATCGTGGACCTGCGCGACGCGAAGAAACTCCGCGACGTGCAGCGGCGATTCGCGCAGCCATTCGGTGAACAGCTCGCGCTCGGACTGAGACACTTCGGCCGGCTTCTGGAGGCTGAGCCGATTCCACCACTGGCTGGCCTCGTGGGTGGCGCGGGCGCGCCGGTCATTCGTGTCCATGCTGGAGCACTCTGGTCAATTCGTCATTGAGCTCGCGCCGCAACTTGCCGTAGCTCTTCTCGAAGTCCCGCCGCACGATCCGGAACGAAACATTCAGCCGGGAGGCGATCTGCGCCTGGGTCAGGCCCTCCTCGAAATACAGTTTCAATATGGCACGCTCGCGCGGTGACAACGTGTTGAGGGCACGCAGGATCTCCCGTTGCGCGGCTTCGGTATCCAGCGCCTGCTCGGGGCTGTCGTTGGCCGCCAGAGTAGCGAGCCAGTGCGGCTCGTGGAGCAGGCGATTGCTGGAGCGGATGCTCCACTCCGCCGCCACGTTCGACGCCATCTTGAACAGGTACGCCTGAGGGTGCTCGACGATCTGGGCGGCGTCATAACGCAGCAAGCGCAGGAACACCTCCTGCGCCACATCGTCGAAATCGGCGGGCCGCACGGCGCTGCGGCTCGCCAGGAACCGGCGCAAGGGCGTCCGCCAGCGGCGAAACCACTCGACCAGCCGATTCTGTTGATCCAGGTTGGACATAACTCGTGCGCACTCGGGGCACAGTTCCGGTGCGCCTAAGACTGGGCGAGAGTCTAAATCCTCCCCCCGCCGACGCTGAAAACGACACCTTTCCCGTCCCCTTGCACGGATGCGCCGGGGGCGGCGCTTATAAGACAGTGGACGCCGCGAGCGGCAAATCCAGTGGATTGCGGAACCGCCAATGCGCATCTGTGTGCTGCTTGCCTGCCTGGTACTCGCCGGCGCCGCATGCGCGCAGACCAACGATCCTTTCGATCATCGATTCTCGATCAGCGCCGCCGCCTACTGGCCCGGCGTGGACACCACCGCAAGAGCCAACGGCCCCTGGGCGGGCGTGCTGGTGGGGTTTGGATCGAGAAAGTGAGCAATCCTCACAGCTGCGCGTCGAGCCGGAACGTGCGCGCGAACCATGCTTGAAAGCGACGCCCGACCGATGCTTCCGGCTCCTTGGCGAGATGCTCCTGGCCATCGCTCCACGACAGCTTGCCGTTCGCCAGCGTGACCTGCCAGGCGTGCTCGCCATCGGTTTGTTTCTGGAACAGCTGCTCGAGCTGCAGCGCCAGCGCATCGTTCTCGACGAGCACGCCTTGTTCGCAGTTCAGCCATGCCGAGCGCGGGTCGAGATTGTAGCTGCCGACAAAGAGCGAGCGGCCGTCCACCGCCAGCGCTTTCGTGTGCAAGCTCGCCCCCGACGACCCGAAAAAGCTGGAGTCGGCGCGGCCAGCCGTCAGAGGCTTCAGCTCCCAGATCTGCACTCCCGCTTTGAGCAACGGCTCGCGATACCGTGAATAGCCGCCGTGCACGGCGGCGACGTCGTTTGCGACGAGCGAGTTTGTAAGCACGCGCACCATCCGCTGATTGCGAGCAGCGCTCGTCAGCACGACTGTGCCCTGCTCCCCCGGCACAAAATACGGAGAAATGATCGACAACCGCGACTGTGCCGCTTCCGCCATCGGCACGAGCGCCGCCGAGACCTGGGAACGCTTGGACTGCCGTTCCCGCACCTTGTTCGGATCGTCCGCCACGAACCGATAGTTCGGCGACCACTGCATCGGCCAATCGCCTTCGAGCATGCGCTTGATCGAGTCGTTGCTCCGCAGTGCCTGAACATATGCGCTGTATTCCGCCTGCTTCGCCCGCTCGGCCAGGCGCGGCCGTAATCGATTCAGCGCCTCCATGCTGACCTTGTCCGGATCGAGCGTTTCCATCGGGTACGCGGCCGCCGAGTTCCAGTAGTCATCGAACGACTGCGAGGCGTCGCGCACCACCGGACCGACCATCGCAAAATCCAGATCGAGAAAGTTCACTGCTTCGCTGGCGCTGAAATATTCATCGCCGATGTTTCGGCCGCCGACGATTGCGATCCGGTTGTCGGCAATCCAGCTCTTGTTGTGCATGCGGCGGTTGACGCGGGAGAAGCTGTGCAGCCCCTCCGCGATCAAGCCGAGGGTGCCGCGTCGGGATGCGAATGGATTGAACGTTCGAATGTCGATGTTGGGATGGGCCGAGAGCGCTGCTATCGAATCGTTGTTCCTGCGCGCATCCACGTCATCCAGCAACACTCTGACCTTCACGCCCCGATCGGCGGCGAGCAGCAGTTCATTGGCGAAATACATGCCCGTGAGATCGGCATGCCAGATGTAACTCTGCACATCCAGACTACGCTTCGCGATCCGCGCGGTTTGCACACGGACCACGAACGCTTCCGTCCCCTCGACGACCAGCCGGAATGCCGACTCGTTCGGATGACTCGCCTCGACCGCCGCGGTCGCCCGATCCAAAGGCGTGTCATCGGCAACCGCCAGGGCAGCTTCGTCGGGAAGATGTGGCCGCGGATCGAGCTGTGCACCGGCCTGGAAGTACACCAGCACTATCAATATCGAGCCAAGCGCCGCCAGGGAGCGTCGAATCGAGGGTGATAGGCGGCTCATCGCTCGCTTGCAGTGGCATGTGGAGACATCAGCACTCTCTACCGGTTCTCGCCCGGAGCATGATGGTACTGCCTGTGGGCGCTTCTGAGCAGAGCGCCGTCGCACACGCTGTTGCTGAGCTTCCGGATATCCCGTTTTGGGATTGCAATTTCACAGCCGGATAGTGCGCGCTGGTCAAGGTTGCCCGCAGAGCGCTGCGCCTTTGAAGAACTACACCTCTGACGCCGATCGGATGCGAGCCATCCTGATCGAAGCGCGGGAGAAAATGGGGCTGGATCAGGTCGAGCTGTCGCGCATGCTCGACATGTATGACAATTTCGTGTGGAAGTACGAGAACGGCGAGCGCGCAATCAAAGGCCCGGAGCTGCTGCGCATCGCGCAAGTGCTCAACATCGATCTGGCTGTTGCCCTGCGGGAAATGGCCAGCTCCCACCCTTCCGGGCAGAACCCGCCTATCCGCCACCGACATGCGGGCACGCCCCTGGCGCAAAAGCTGGGAATTCTGCCCAACATGCGCCTGCTCGCCATCAACGCGCCGGCCTATTACCAGGCGCTGCTGGAACCGCTCCCCG
>NZ_CALFXI010000013.1 GCF_937958065.1 uncultured Steroidobacter sp. | reverse complement strand
GGAGAGCGCTTGCATGGCATGCAAGAGGTCGCCGGTTCGATCCCGGCTAGCTCCACCAAGCCCCGACGTCTCACCAACGTCCCCATCGTCTAGAGGCCTAGGACATTACCCTTTCACGGTAGTAACCGGGGTTCGAATCCCCGTGGGGACGCCATCTCGAGGCGTCGGTGGTTTCTCCCAGCCGCTCGGAGCTGGGAGAAATCTGGAGGGACGTTAAATCCCTCCGAACGCGAACAGGCCACTCGTTCCAGGCAGTGTCGTCAAATCACTGCGCCACTCCAAGAAAACTCTCACTGCTGGCACTCGATATGAGTGCTTCCCGTGTAGGCGCCCCTGTACCCGGCGGCGTCGAAACAAAATCATCAACGAAGATCCGTGAGGCACACTGCAGCCAGCTCACCGACGCTTGGCTGCGGGATGCGGTCCGTTGCAAACGCAAGGTGATCGAGGGCGATTCGCCGAACAGCGCCTTGTAGTTGCGCGCGAATTGGGAGAAGTCCCAGACGCCGAACCTGCTCGCAATACGAGTGACCGTGTCGCAACGAGGGTCCGCGCGCAGCAGCGCAGCTCGTATCTCTCTGAGCTGACGCACTTTGAGCAAGCGGATAGGACCTACGCCAAAGAGCTCGTGAAATATGGCCCGTAGCGTTCGTTCGCTCACCTCGGTGGCCTGGCACAGGTCCTCGATGGTCACGGCCCCGCCGGCTTTGTCCTCGAGCATCGCCAGGGTTCGTGCAACCACCCTGGCGCGGGAGAGCTGCGGACGGCCCCAATGCCGCTTCGTTGTCGACGCCTGACTTTCGTGCACAGCGCTCACCAGTACGCTCAAGGTCTCCGTGACGGCCACGGCGCGACTCGGTGTCTGGAGGCTGGGCCGCTCGGTCTGCGCCAGCATGCGTAGGAGCAGGCGCCTGAGTTTGGAAATATGCGCGATCGGCAGGCGACGGCAAGTCGACGCTCCCGCGATCGGCGCATTGATCAGCTCATGGGGAAGGGTGACGAGGGCCCAACGGCAGGCCGCGCCGTGCGTCAATGTAAATGGGTGGTCGGGTCGACACAGCAGAATGCTGTCGCGGTCGAGTGGCTGGCCATCGATGCGGGTCCGTGAAGGATCGGTCAATGGAATGCCTAGCGTCAGTGCGTGCGGTTTGCCATCTCCAGCGAACGTCGCAGGGCCGCCGATCTGGACTTGCTGAACCCAGAGCCGATCGAGAGCCACCGACTGAATCCACCAGGGCAGGGCACAGCGCGCGGTGGGAATGAAGCGTCCCGACATCCCCTGAATGGCATCGGAGAAATCATCGAGATCTGAGTAAACCGTTTTGGTCACGGGCTGGGGATCACGGCTGAGTGCGAGACGGTCTATTCAGGACGGTTTGCAGGTTTCGGCGAAAAGCAGCGTGCTAACTCATCGTGACGCCCACCTCGAATCCCGTGTCGGTATGACCGGCTGACTCGACGGGTTGACTCGCTGTCGTCACGACCGAAGCAAATCAAGCGTGGTGTCGTTTGGTCCAGGGAGGTCCGGAGAGCTGAAGGAGCCGCTTGGGTGGGCAGGGACGTCGGGCTGTTGATCTTGTCATGACCGAGGAGTGTTGAGTGATTGACTCGGGCCCCGTGATCATTGGCGTTCCATCCACGCAGGGTGAGTCACTCCAGTCGGCGCGTTGCGGACGATTCGCGCCGGAATAACGATCATGGCAGGAGCCCACGGGGTGCGGACGCTGACCGAGGAACAAGCTGTCAAACAGATTGTTCAGACCGTCGAGCGCGCGACGCCCGGAGAGGCCCCGTTCGCGCTGGTGCTGGGCGCCGGCTTCAGCTTCGGCCTGGTGCCCACCGTCAAGCAGCTCATCACGCGTCATCTGCCTCTCTGGGCGCAGGTCAACGGGGATGTGACCGCGTATCGCAAGCGGCTCGAGCAGGTCGAAGATCCCGAGCTCGAGCAGGTGGCCGCGCAGTTCTGGCGCAATTTCGTGCAGGCCAACGAAGGTCGGCAGCTTGGCTTGAAGTTGACCCAAGCGGGATTGCCCGAGGCCAACAGATTCGCCGACGCCTATAAAGCGGTGTTCAGCGCCGATTTCGACAGCGTCATCGGTGCGCCGGCAGATGCACGGAAATTCCAGCGCGCCCTGATGCAACTCGACCGGCCGCGCATGAACGCCGCGCATTTCCTGTTGGCGTCCTTGCTGGGCGCGCAGTCGAGTCGATTCAAATCGAGCGACCAGTTCAGGTTCGCCAGTGCATTCTCGAGATTGATCCTGACGACCAATTTCGATCCGTTCCTGCAGCTCGCGCTGCAGTCCGTCAATCGTCTCTACTACATGAGCGATACGCCGGACCTGGGCGTTAGCGACGAGATCTTTGATGACCACACGGATGCGATTCATCTCGTGTATCTCCACGGCAGTGTTCATCGCCGCGCCCAGGCGGCAACCGACGAAGAGATCCGGGCCATCAAGGATAAAAATGCCCAGACACTGTCGCCGGTGCTGAAGCGACGCGGGGTGATCGTGCTGGGCTACAGCGGTTGGGATGACGCGATCGTCGAGGCGCTGTCTCGTTGCGAGGACTTCGACTATCGCCTGTACTGGTGCGGTCGTGCCGCGGATCCCTTGTCTCCTGGCGCGTTTGGTCCACGAGTGCCGGAGATTCTGCGCAAGCGATCTGCATGCTATGTACTGACCTCCGGCGCCGCCCGTTTCATGCAATTGATCAGCAACGGCCTGGTGCGTGGCTTGCCGCGACTGCTCGATGACCCGGCAGCGCACGTGCGCGGCTTGCTTGAAAGCATCGATTTCAGCGAGCTGGCCGACTTGAAGGAGGCCGAGGAGCGCAAGTTGGTGGAAGCCCTGGGCAGCATCATCGATCTCACGGATCGAGTCAGCCCGGCAGGGTACGCTCAACCCTCCTCACCGCATCCTCTCGAGGCCGCGAGAGCTCGCGCGATCAGCGTATTGACGTCGATCTCCTCGACCTTTCGGCCATCGGGTGCTGAATGCTCCAGCACGGTCTCCGAGCTGCCGGTGGGGGAAGAAGTGGATCGGCTCATCGAGTCGGCACAGCTGGCGATCGGGCTTGGCGCTCACAGCGAGGCAGTTTCTTATTGCAGCGAGGCGTTGCGAGGCGACGTGACCGATGTGAACAAGCTCGCCACGCTATGGCACCTCAAGGCCCAGGCGCATTTTGGACTGCGACAGTTCGATGAGGCGATCGAGCAGTGGGGTGCCATCATCGAGCTGCCAGGGGTGGCGTGGCAGCGCGTTGCCAACGCGCTCATGCACCGTGGCAAGGTCTACTCGATCAGAGAACGATTGCAACAGGCGCTCGTAGACTTCAGCCAGATCATCGAGCGAACGCCGCGCAACGAAGTCGCTGGGCATGCCAATGAGATCTTGGCGGCGGCACTGATCAACCGAGCGGCGACGTTCGCGCAACTCAAGAATCACGAGGCGGAGCTGTCCGACTATCATCGCGTCATCGAGGATCTGCCGGGAGTCTGCGGCAGTACGTTGGCCGCGGCGCTGTTTCATCGCGCCCATGCGCTGTCGCGGCTGGGACGGTTCGAGGAGGCAATACGCGACTTCAGCCTCGTCATCAAGATGCCCGATACCGATGGCGAGTATCGCCGTCGAGCCGCCGTGGAGCGGGGCTTCGCCTCGGCGGAGTTACATCGCAGAGGTGGCGGCGGTGGCAGCGGGCAAGCGGTCGCGTGATAGCCGCGACAGGCGACTCCAGGAAGCGCTCGGATGGTCGAATGCTAGGGCATCAAGCTGCGCTCAGGCGGTACTGCGAGTCTCCAAACGTCTCAATCACGACATCGTCCGCAACGCGGGTGGGGAAGCTCGTGGATGGCTGCGGCGTATTGAGGATGCCGTGCTCGGTCCACACCGCGCGATTCGCTTTGGTTTCGGCGCGAATCTGCTTGTTACGTTCGCGGCTGCGCTCGGTTTTGTACGGTCGGTCGTGATGGATGTGCACGCAGATCGCCGAGTAGCGAATCTGCACGCCCTTGATGCCCGCATTGGTCAGGCGTTCGCCAAACTCGCGATCCTGCGCCCAGTAGGCCATGCGTTCGTCGTGGCCATTGACCTTGAGTAGATCGGTGCGCCAGCAGGAGGCGTTGTGACCGTTCCAGGTCGGGCGCGTCGGCGTGATGGCATTCATGAGCTTGGCGTGCCAGCCACGGGCTCGTAGTTTGCCGAGCTTGGCGGAACCAGGTGTACCGTTCGCCAGCAGCCATTCCGGGCTGGTTGCCTGGCCATTGAAAATGACTTCCGGCGTGAGCCTCCTGCTGGTTTCCTCGGTCAGCTTGAAATAACCGCCCGAGAGGAAGTGGCCGGGGCGTGCCAGGGATGCGTGAGTCGCGACGAAGTCGGCGCGAGGTACGCAATCGCCGTCCGAGAAAATCAGATAATCCGCAGCGGTCGCGAGCGCGGCCTGGTTCAGGATGCGGCATTTACGAAAGCCGATGTCTGGCTGCCACACGCGTCGGATGTTGAGCCCATAGGCGTGGGCTGCTCGTTCGATGACCTCTCTGGTGGCAGCGGTCGAGCCGTCGTCGGCGACGATGATTTCGAACCGGGCGCCGCGTTGGGCCGCGTAGCCGGTAAGGGTCGGGGCCAGTCTGTCCGGCGCGTTGTAGGTACTCAGAATGACAGCAATTCGCAAGTCGAGCTCCTCCGCATCGTGCCACTGAGCGTGCCGAAGCGAAGTGACGGCCAGGGGACGGTTGTGAGAAGACTCGATGGAGGTTCGATGACAGTTCGGTTGGCTTACGGATCGAGGCCATGCTTGCTCAGCAGATCGGCGGCGAGCGCGAACGAGCCGGGATCGGTGTCGAGCTCGTAATAGCGCAGCCGCTTGTAAACGGCATATGACGCGGCGGTCTGCGCCACGATGTAGCCTCGCCAGCCGTCCAGAATCGCCAGTCGCAAGAAGTAATCCTTCAGGAACGTGGTCACGAAAACGAACGGACAGAGCCACAGCCGCGCCTCGCGGCCACGATCGCGCCAATCCTGCGCGCGCAGCTCCGTGTAGCGAAGCATCTTGATGTGGCGATGGAGCAGCGTCGGGTTGTGGTCGTGAAGCAGTCGTTCTCGAAACGATGTGACGGGTCCATCGAATCGCAATGACTCGTGCACCCGCGCATCGGTCCAGCGAGCTCGCTCCCGATGATAGAGCCGGGCGATGCGCTCCCGGCTCATGGGCCGATACCAGCGCATGGCGCGCCCCATGAACCGGGTCGCGCGGCGGAAGTATGCACCGGCGCATGCAGAGGCCATGATCGAGGGCAGGCGTCGTTCGAGCTCGGCGGCGAGCGCCGGCGAGAGCTGTTCGTCGCCGTCCAACGCCAGAATCCATTCATGCTTCGCTACGGCTGTCGCGAAATTGCGTTGTGGGCCGAAGCCGAGCCAGTCCTGGTGTACGACCCGCGCGCCATGAGCCGCGGCGATCTCAGGCGTGCCGTCGGTACTGCCGGAATCGACGACCACCTTGTCGGCCGCGAACGGAACGCTGTCCAGGCAACGCCCGATCATGCGGGCTTCGTTCCTGGCGATGACGACCAGAGTGATGGGCAGCAAGGCAGGCCTGAAAGCTGGTGACAGACATGCAAATTAGTTCGAATGCATGACAGTCTCGTGAAGGCTCGTCGCGCTCCCGCTGTCGATTTGCTGTGACACTCCGTGTCAGACGTCGCGCATCGTGCAACCCTCGCGGCACAGAGCTGGTTACCAGCGAGCGTGGTTTCTCACGTATCGTGTCGCTGACCGACATCCATCGAAGCAGACGTTCGCTTGTTTGCTTCGCTATCGATCGATAGTTCAGCGGCGACGGTGCGAGTCGCGCGTCATTGGTCAGCGCTCAGCAGTGCGCGCTCACGCGGCGGTTGGAGAAAAAGCAAATAACCTTGCTGTGAGACTTCGACACAGCGCCCGCCGCTGGCTGTTCTTGGCGGGTGTCATATCAATAGTGCGAGCGGCGATGGAAGCTCCGCCTCCGATTCTTCTCATAACAAGCAGTCGCCGGTGCCCGGGGGAAGAGAACTGCAACAGCGGCGCTACCAGGGTAGGTCTTTTGCTACTGAATGGAGAGTAAACAATGTCATATCGCCGACGCATCCACATTCCTGGCGGCACTTATCATGTCGTCCAGCGCGGCACCAAACAGCGCCCGATATTTTCTCACGCCGAGGACTACGAGCTGTTCGAGTCGGTGCTGCAAGCAGCGTTACGCAGTACCGGTGCGCGGCTGCACGCGTACTGCTGGACCACCGAAGCCATATATCTGGTCGTGCAGATCGACGAGATCTCTCTCGGACATTTCATGCAATGGGTGAAGAGTCGCTATGCGCGCGGCATTCAACGCAAGCTGGGCGAGCGCGGTCATCTGTTTCAGGTTCGCTATGACTCGGTGATCGTCGATCCGAAGATGTATCTCACCAGCCTGGTCCACTACATTCACTACGTGCCGGTGCTCAAGGGCCTGGTGGATCGACCGGAAGATTTCGCCTACTCCAGTCATCACGCGTACGCCAACACACGTGAGCTGCCGTGGCTCCACTGCGGCACCACCAGGCGCTTGCTGGGTAAGCGCGATGAGCAAGCCGAGGCATATCGGCAGTTGATGGCAGAGGCGCCGACGGCAGAGACGGTGAAACTGGTGGAGCGGGGCATGCCCAAAACGCCGGGCATTCTCGGCGGGCCGGAGCTGGCGGAAGCGGCCGGACATCGGCCCAAGCGTTCGACGCGCATGACCCCGGATCAGATCATCCACGATGTGTGCAACATGCTGGACGTGACGCGTGAAGACGTGCTGTCGAAATCGCGCTTGCGGCGACTCGCGCTCGCTCGCGCCGTGATTGCCTGGCACACGACGGTGCGGGGCATCGCCACTCTGGCCGAGATCTCACGCTATCTGGGGCGGGTGTCGTCGACCTTGTCCAAGACGATCACCTCGTACCGCAAGCGCCAGCCGGACCTGTTCAAGCTCGACGCGTTGTCGCACATGATGCCGATCGGAATGGCGAGTCACGCGCTGTCCAGTGAAGACTTCATGGAGGCAGGACAGTCCGGGGCGCATGCCAGCGGGACCGATCACGATGCGATGTATTGAGGAGGACTAACGCTCCCAGGTCATGGTCCGGATCAGAGCCTTGGCCTGGGTGACGTATTTCTCGACGGTGTGAATGCTCAGGCCGAGTTCGCTGGCGACCTCTTCATAAGAGAGCCCGTGGTGCTTGTGAGCGAGCAGCACCCTTGCATGCGTCTGGGGCAGGCGAGCGAGAGCCCGCTCGAGCTGCTGTTGCAGGTTCAATCGGTCTGCCAGGTCGTCCGGCGGGCTGGCGCAATGCTCGGGATCCTCTACGCGATCCTCGAGGCGCTCGTGCCCTTGCTTCGTCTCGCTCATGAAATCCGCCACCACGTGAGACGCGATTCCAAAAATATACGCGACCGGTTTGTGCACCTGCTTGCTCGCATCCACCCGCAGCAACCGTAAATACACTTCCTGGGCGAGATCCTCCGCGTCCTGGCGCTGTGTCAAACGGCGCGCCAGATAACGGTGCAGTTGCCTGTCATAGGTCCGGAAGGACGTGGGGTCGAACGCGAACGGAGCGGTCTCTTGAGCTACGGTGGTCATTCTGCATCACTGGTTGGCACGCGACGCTCAACGACAACATTCGTTGAGCAGACAACGACAAAGCAGCGCAGCAACTGCACATGGACGCCGCTCATGTGACCCTGAGTTGGCGGAAATGTGACAAAACTGCTACCGACTTTCTGTCGTGACTAAGGACATAAACAATTAGACGGACCCCGTACCTATTGGGACTACCCGTCGCGTGAAACACAGCCCTGCCGATAACTAAGTGAATGTCCTAGGGGATCAGGTCATGCTCACACACTCACCAGCATCGATAGACCAGCGACCCGGTAGTCATGCACACACCACGGTGCGACTGCCGTGAGCGCCGTAGACGAACGTTGCCCTACGGACCAGAGCACGACATCGCAACAAGGCAGTGAAGAGGAAGCCGCAAAAGTCGTTACGATCGATACAAAGAGCCGCAACGAACGCTTGACCAGGTGGTTCGAATCGTGGCGCGGCGCGATGAAGCGCTGGTTGTCCAGCCGCTCCTCGATGCAGTCGGCGGATCTCGACGACGTGGCGCAAGAGGTGTTCCTGCGCCTGCTTCGTTACAGCGACGATGCGGTGGTCGAATACCCGCAGAGTTATTTGTTCCGGATCGCGACCAACGTGGTCAACGAATGGCGGGAGCGGGCGCGCAATAGTCTGCCGCATGATGACGTCTGGCTCTCGGACCTGCAGATCGAGCCTGAGGCCGAGCCGGAAAGCACCGTGGAGCACGACCTGGTCAATCTGCACGTGAGAAAGGCGGTGAGCAGGCTGCCCCCGCGGCAGCGCCAGGTGCTGCTACTCCACATACGCGAGGATCTGACGTATAAGCAGATTGCCGCCAAGCTGAAGCTGACCCCGCGTGTCGTGCGAAGGGACATTGCTCGCGCATATGCCGAGCTGCGCTCGGATCTGGGGTCGCCCGACCTCGGCGCGGACGCCGTGCGCAGGAAGGTCGGGTAACCTACCGGCCAGTTCACTGCAAGGGCCATGCACAATCATGGCCCGGTCTAGCTTGCGGGCGTGGAGGAGATCCGAAGCGGCGGATTTCCGATCGGTCGCGGCCGGAACAACCATGACTCCGTCGCACCTTGACGCATTGGCGAGGAAGACGGATGTCTGACCGTCCCCAGAATGACGATCCGCAGTCGATCAGCGAGCAGGCGGCCGACTGGCTCGTTCTGATCCGCGCCGGCGAAATGACCGAGCAGGAGAAGCTCGACTATGTTCGTTGGTTGAAGCAGTCGCCGGCGCACATCCAGGAAATCCTGGAGCTGGTGAGCCTCGAGCAGATGTTGCGAGACACGCACGCGGGCGGGCTGGTGTCGCCCCCCGAAGCCGATCCAACCGATCCCGCCAAGGTGATCGAGCTGCCCGACCTGGAAATGCCTACCGAGAAGTGATCGCCCGCTCGAATCGGCGTACAAAACTCCAATGATCGATACGAGCGCGCGCGCGGGCGCCTGCAGGATTGCAGCGACCAGCGCCAGCTACGCTTTACGCTCGCGAACACCGCAGTGATCTGCCACAGGCAGCGCGCGAGGCGCTTGGAGGAGCGGCGCTCGGGCAGAATCGAGCGATATCACGGAAGGCCAGGTGGATGCGCTCATGAAGCAAAAGACTGCCTTGATCACAGGGATTACGGGTCAGGATGGCGCCTATCTCGCCGAGTTTCTATTGAAGAAGGGATATGTCGTTCACGGCATCCGTCGTCGCACCTCGCTGTTCAATACACGCCGCATCGATCATCTATACAGGGATGCGCACGAGCCGAACGCGCGGCTCTATCTGCACTATGGCGATATGACCGACAGCAGCAGTCTGATGCGAGTCATTCAAAAGACCCGGCCGGATGAGATCTATAACCTGGCCGCACAGAGCCACGTTGCAGTCTCGTTCGAAGAGCCGGAGTACACCGCGAACTCCGACGCGTTGGGAACGCTGCGTATCCTGGAGGCCGTACGCATCCTGGGGATGGAGAAGCGCGTGCGCTTCTACCAGGCGTCGACGTCCGAGCTGTTCGGTCTGGTGCAGGAAATCCCCCAGAAGGAGACCACGCCCTTCTATCCGCGCTCACCCTATGCCGCGGCAAAGTTGTATGCGTACTGGATCACCGTCAACTACCGCGAAGCCTATGGCATGTACGCGTGCAACGGCATCCTGTTCAACCACGAGTCGCCGAATCGCGGCGAGACGTTTGTTACTCGAAAGATCACGCGCGCGCTGGCGCGTATCAAATGCGGTCTGCAGGATTGTCTGTATCTTGGCAATCTGAACGCATTGAGAGATTGGGGGCATGCTCGCGACTACATGGAGGCGGCCTGGCTGATGCTGCAGCAGTCATCGCCCGAGGACTACGTCGTGGCCACCGGCGAGCAACGCAGTGTGCGCGAGTTCGTCGAAGCAGCCGCGGAGCACCTGGGTATGAAAATCCGGTGGTCGGGCGAAGGGGTCGATGAGAAGGGCTATGACCGCGGCGGCAACTGCATCGTTGCGGTGGACCCGCGATATTTCCGTCCGACGGAAGTGGAGACCTTGCTGGGTGATTCCGCGAAGGCGCGAGCGCGGCTGGGATGGACCCCCAGGACGAGCTTCGCCGATCTCGTGGTGGAGATGGTCGAGGAGGACCTGAAGGAAGCGCAGTGTGAGGAGTTGCTGAAGCCACACGGGTTCCCGGCGGTGTTCGGCTCGCGTATCGCTTCCTGACCGCGCCACATGCCGAGCGCATTGATCACCGGCGTCAATGGGCAAGACGGCTCTTATCTCGCGGAGCTGCTGCTCGAACGCGGCTATGAAGTCGTCGGTCTGGTGCGGGAGGATGCCGGAGATCGGCTTGGTCGCATCCAGCATCTGCGCAGTCAGATGCAGATCATTCCGGGGAGTCTGCTGGATGACGCGCTGTTGCGGCGGATCCTCGAGCAACATCGACCCAGGGAGGTCTACAACTTCGCGGCTCGCGCCTCGAGCAGCCAGCTGTTGGCGGATCCGACCTTCACCGCCGAGTACAACGGACTCGCCGTGGTTCGGCTGCTGGAGGCGATCCGGACGGTCGATCCGAGCATTCGGTTCTGCCAGGCCTCCAGCAGCGAAATGTTCGGCACGGTCTCTCAGTCGCCGCAGAACGAGCTGACGCCGTTTCGGCCGAGGAATCCCTATGGTGTCGCGAAGCTGTTCGCTCACGGGATGGTCGGCACGTATCGCGACAACTTTGGCGTGTTTGGGTGCTCCGCCATCCTGTTCAATCATGAGAGTCCGCGTCGTGGCCCGGAGTTCGTGACTCGCAAGATCACGATGGGAGTCGCGCGCATTCGTGCCGGGCGGTCGCGCTCGCTGCCTCTGGGCGATCTCGATGTCACGCGCGATTGGGGATTTGCCGGCGACTATGTGCGCGCCATGTGGCAGATGCTTCAGGCCGACATCGCAGACGACTATGTCGTGGCTACGGGTGTGAGTCACTCAGTGCGAGAGTTTTGCGAACTGGCGTTCGATCACATAGGGCTCGACTACCGGGCGTATGTTGAAACCGACCCACGAGCGCGACGGCCGCCGGAGTCGATGCCACTCGTCGGCGATGCCGCCAAGGCGCGGCGTGTGCTGGGCTGGCGGCCGTCCATCTCATTCGAGCAACTCGTGCGGACGATGGTGGACGCAGATATCGTCGCTCAACAAGTCGCATAGCCGAGCACCACCCAGCGCAGCTGATCGACGAACAATTGGCCGTAGCGCGTGGCGGGCCAGGCGGGACGAGCACCGAGCTCCGGCGCGAATCCCGCACGGCGCAGCAGCGAACGGGCGTAAGGCAGCCAGCGACCTTTCTCGACCAGATGCCGATAGGCGATCGGCGGATTGTCCTTGATGGCGCAGTGACTCGCATCACGCGCGCACTGGCGCTCGAAGTCCCAAATGCTCATCGGTCTCTCGAGCATGGACAACAGATGGCTCTTACGCCAGATCGCAATCTGCAGCGCTGAATAGAACGGGTGACCTTCGCGGATCCGCTGCAGTCCCGGAGCGATCTCTACCGGGTGCCGGCCCGTAGCTCGCGCGAACAGGGACCGGCCGAGCGGAACGAGTCTCAGATAGTCGAGCTTCAGGCGCACGGCGCTTTCGACCAGATGCGCGAGTCGATCTCGATCCACTGGCGCCTGGATCAGGAAGTCATCGAGCATGACGATCAGGTACTCCGGCTCGGTCTGCGCGAGCTGCTGCGTGAATTCGCGCCGCCAGTCCGATGGCGGGGCAATGACGGGCACGCCGACCGGCAGCGCGCGAGTGCAGGAGTTGAGCCCGACATACATCGGATAGCGACACGTCGGCCAGAACTTCTGGACCGACGGCAGGGTGCGCTCGAGGATGTCGATGCGGCTGTCGCTACTGCAGATGAAAACCGCAGCCGCCGGACTCTTCCGGATCACGAAGCGGCCCGCTTACAGGCGCGCTTCTTCGGTTCGGGCACGGGCAGCTTGCGGCCGCTCCTTGGCGGCCGGCTCCGTCGTGCGGATCAATTCCAGTTGAGGTAGCGGAAAGATCAGGTTGTGGCCGAAGTAGCGCGGATGGTCCACGAAGAAGCTCCGGAAATGCCAGGGCAGCACCAGCAGATAGTCCGGCTGCATCGCCAGCACGTCGTCTTCGGCAACGATGGGCAGCAGGCTGCCGGGAGTGAAAGCCTCGAACTTGTCCGGGTTCACCTCGCCCACGCGGGCGATGTCGGCTTCGGTGATCTGGCAGTACTGCAAGAGGACGTTGCCCTTGGTCGAGGCTCCGAGCGCGCAAACCGTCTTGCCGAAGCGTTTCGATTCATCGAGGAACGCCCGCAAGGTGGCCCGGCTGGAGGCGACGTTGTTCGCGAACTCGTGGAAGGGTTGCAGCGTGTTCAGTCCGGCGCGTGCTTCCTCATTGAGGATGCTTTCCACTTGTGGCGATTCGGCGTGGCGCGACTCCCGCTTCGCCACCATGAGCGAGAAGCTGCCGCCGTTGATGTCGTTGAATTCGACATCGATGATCTTCAGGCCCAGCCGGTCGGTCATCCACTTGATCTGTTTGAGGGCGTAGTACTCCAGATGCTCATGGCAGACGGTGTCGTAGGAGTTCCGCTGCATCATGGTCGGCATGTAGCTCTGCTCGAGCACCCAGACGCCGTCGTCGTCGAGCACCTCGGCGATCTCTTTCATGAACGTCAGCGGCGCCTCCAGATCGTAGAACATGGAGAACGAAGTGATGACCGCGGCCTTGCGCTCGCCAAAATGCTGGCGAACCGTCGCCGCGGAGAAGAAGTCCGGAATCAGTTGGATGTGCGGCGGGTAGAACTTCCGGAACTTCGCGCCGGTGGGATCGATGCCAACCAGCGTGCAGCCCTGCGTGGGATAGGCCTGCAGGGTGGTGCTGTCGTTGGCGCCGATATCGATGATGAGTGCATCGTCGGGGAGAGGCACACGTTCGAGAATGCGGCGGACCTTGGCATGCAGATGCGCGACCATGCTCGAGTTGAGGCCCGAGCGGTAGCCATAGTTGTCGCCATACAGCTCGCCCAGATCGTAGCTGTGCTGCAGCTGTAACAACCCGCAGGCGGCGTCGTCACCCGTGCACTTCACGAGCTTCAATGGACCGGCAGTGATTTCCTGTGCTCGCGTTCTTGGAAACACGCCCGTGAGCGTCTGCACGCCCAGATCGAGGACTTCCACCAGTTGCGTGTTCCCGCAAATGCGGCACTCGGAGATCTGTCGGTACATGGAATCCGCTCCTGTTTCGAATGCGTCCGTGGCGTGGCCGAGTAGAGATCTCTGCCTAATTGGACTCATCGAGCGGGTGCGCTCAACAGGGCGCGCGCGGCAGCGGCAGGGGAGGGAAGAACCGATTGAATCGCGACGCTTTTGTCGGCTGCGCGTGGGCGTGTCGGTCGAGAGACTCTTGGTCTGAATCGGCCTGCCAGTCAGGGCCGAATTGCGCTCGGGTAAGGCCGGCTCGCGCTGTCAGCCTCGATCTTAAGGGCTGATCTGAGCGCGCGGGACGTCACACTGTCGCTATTTACCTACAATGTCTCGCATCCTGCGAAATCAGGTACTTACAATCTCGCCTTGAAGTGGCAAGGGCGAAAACTGTCCGCGTTTCGCGACCGAATGCCTTTGTTCCGGCCTTGCCGAAAAATCTTATCCCGACAACAAGCTGCTGATCCGCCAGGGCTTTCCGGCCCCTGGCACAAGACTTGTTATGTCTACCGCATGCCCTCGCCGGCCTTCGGGTCGAGCGAGTCTCAGCTCCAGGTATCGAGAGATATCAAAGACTTACAGCGGCAACGCGCGGCGAGATCCAAGACGCCGGGCGCGGACCGCCACAGTGGAGAATCATGCGACGTACTTACTTTCCGGGTTTTTTTGCCGGGTGCCTGATCCTGGGTTCTGCATTGCTGAGCGGCTGCGGTGGCGGCGGAGGCGGCGACTCCTCCAGCGGTAACGTCGATCCTCCGGGCAGCTCCACGAATGCCGCTCCAACCATGACCGGAACGCCCGGCGGCACCGCCGTGGTCGGCCAGGCCTACAGTTTTCAGCCCGCGGCGACCGATCCGAACGGCGATCGGCTCAGCTTCACGGTAGCGAACCTTCCCAGCTGGGCTACCTTCAACGCGCAGACCGGCCGCATCAGCGGTACGCCGACCGCAGCCCAGGTCGGCTCGTACGGCAACATCACCGTCACGGTTTCAGATGGACAGGCCAATGCGTCGCTCGGGCCGTTCACGATCACGGTGAGCGAGGTGGCCAATGCCAGCGGCAGCGCGACGCTGTCGTGGACGCCGCCGACTCAGAACTCGGACGGCAGCGCGCTGGGCAATCTGGCCGGGTTTCGAGTGATGTACGGACGCACGTCCGGCAATCTGGATCAGACGGTGAACGTGAACAACCCGTCCGTGAACCGGTATCTGGTGGAGAACCTGAGCTCCGGCACCTGGTACTTCGCGGTCGTGGCGGTGAATGCGGCCGGCGTGGCCAGCCAGTTGTCGAACACCGCGAGCAAGACGATCACCTGATCGGAAGCGCGAATCGAACGGGCGGTCCCGACCCCAGGATGCTGGGAGCGGGGGCCGCCCGTTTCTTTCAGTCCTCGGCCGTCTCCATCTGAGACTGGCAGTAGTTCTGGATGCCGACCCGCTTGATCAGATCGAGCTGCGTTTCCAGCCAGTCGATGTGCTCCTCCTCGGACTGGAGGATGTCTTCGAACAGCTCGCGCGAGACGTAATCGGACAGCTGCTCGCAATCGGCGATGGCCTGGCGCAGGTCCGGATGGGCCTGCATCTCCAGCTTCAGGTCGCAGTTCAGCGCCTCTTCGACATTCTCGCCGATCAGCAGCTTGCCCAGGTCCTGCAGGTTCGGCAGGCCGTCCAGGAACAGGATGCGCTTGATCAGCCGGTCGGCATGCTTCATCTCGTCGATGGATTCTTTATAGGTGTACTCGCCGAGCTTCTTCAGCCCCCAGTGCTCGAACATGCGGGCATGCAGGAAATACTGGTTGATGGCCGTCAGCTCGTTCTTCAGAACGTTGTTGAGATGACGCAATACCGTTGCGTGGCCCTGCATATGCTCTCCTTCCGGACTCGATTGATGGCAAGAAAGCCGCGAATGTTGGAGAGCGGCGCGGAGCGAGGCAACTGCGCGCCGGCGCAGCATCAGAAGAGGGGAGACGAATCGACGAATTACCGCGAGAATACGCGGCCTTGGCTAGGCGGCAGCGGGACGATTCGCAGATTCGATATGAGACTCAATCACTTCTCGCGCAGAATCTTCGCATCGGCCGCAGCAGCTGGCGACCGGCAGGCGCATCTGGACTTCGAACAGCGAGGCCGCGCCTTGATCGACGGTCTCGCGGATCTGGCGGTCGCTGATGGCATTGCACACGCAAATGTACATGGTTGGCTCTCGATTCTGCGCGACTGGCGTGCGTCGCGGCGATTGGCCATCATGTAAAAACAAATGCGAATGATTGTCAATTGAAGAGTGCGCCTACAGCCCGGAATCCGCCTTCCGTCGGATTTCTCCGGGCTATTGGGGCGGCCTGAGACGGGGTCGTGGATTTGACAGTAGCGCGTGTGACTGCCTTCACGCGGCTGCGAGGGTGGGATGACTAGACTTACGGCCGCTGGTGCGCCGCGCGCTACTGGCGCTCAATAGCCGGCCGGCCGGACCGATCAGAAGCGAACGTTTGCGAAAAGGCTCGAAATAACGCGTGGCGATTCGAATTTTCCAACATTACTGGCACCTGCACCTGGCCGTGCTCGCGGTCATCGAAGGTGTGATCTTCTTCTTTGCGCCCTATGCCGCGGCCTACCTGCGCTTCAACTCGCAGCCGCTGGCGGAGGAGATGCTCGGCCCGATGCTGCCGCGCGGCCTGGTCTTCGCGGGGGTGCTGTTCATCAGCATGGCCGCCATGGGCCTGTACAACTCCCGTCAGCGCTCGCGCCTGGCCGGTCTGATCGCGCGCGTTGCAGCCAGCGTGATCGGCGGCGCCATGTTCATCACCATCCTGTTCTACCTGTTCCCGGACCTGCACATCGGGCGCGGTGCGCTGCTGATCAGCCTGGTGATCGCGTTCGGCGGTTCGGTGATCGCGCGGGTGGTGTTCGACACGCTGGTCGATGAAGACCTGTTCAAGCGGCGCGTGCTGGTCTACGGCTCGGGCCGGCGCGGCGCGAGCATCGCGCGCCTGCGGCGTCGTTCGGATCGTCGCGGCTTCGTGGTCGTCGGATACGTGCCGGCGGAAGGGGACGAGGGATCCGACGTCCCGGAGAACGAGAAGCTGCCGACCACGGTCGATCTGCTCACCCTCTGCGAGAAGCACCGCATCGACGAGATCGTGGTGGCCATGGACGATCGCCGCCGTCGCTTTCCGATGGATCAGTTGCTCGAGTGCCGGCTGGAAGGAGTCGACATCCTGGAGCTGGTGACCTTCCTGGAGCGCGAGACCGGCAAGGTGCGCCTGGACCTGCTCAACCCGAGCTGGATGATCTTTTCCGAGGGCTTCGGCCGCGGCCGGATCCACGACACCCTGGAGCGCGGCTTCGATATTCTCGCCAGCCTGGTATTGCTGGTCGTGGCGGCGCCCGTCATGGTGCTGACGGCGCTGGCCATCAAGATCATGGAAGGTCCGAAGGCCACGATCTTTTATCGCCAGGTGCGAGTGGGGCAGTACGGCCGGCCGTTCCGGCTGCTGAAGTTCCGCAGCATGCGCGAGGATGCGGAGAAGGACGGCGCGCAGTGGGCACAGAAGAACGACTCGCGAGTGACGCCGATCGGTGCGTTCACCCGTCTCACGCGCATCGACGAGCTGCCGCAGATCCTGAACGTGCTGCGCGGTGAGATGAGCTTCGTCGGGCCGCGCCCGGAGCGTCCGGAGTTCGTCGGGCAGCTCGAGGAACGCATTCCGTACTATCGCGAACGTCACACCATCAAGCCGGGCATCACCGGCTGGGCGCAGCTGTGCTATCCGTATGGCTCCTCCGAACAGGACGCCATCGAGAAACTGCAATACGATCTGTTCTACGTCAAAAACCACAGTTTGCTGTTCTATCTGGCCATCCTGGTCCAGACCGTGGAAGTGATCGTGTGGAGAAAGGGCGCGCGTTGAGAGCTCCTGAATGAGTGCGTTCGGCATTGCCAGCTATGGCATCGCGGCGCTGAGCTTCCTGGTGTTGACCCTACTGCTGATCACCGCCTGGCGTGGTCGGCAGCAGGGTGCGCACCTGATCGTTGCCAGCGCGGTTACGGCCATCTGGGCCGGGATTCTGGCTGCGCAGAGTTACACCGGGCACGTGCCGGTGCTGGTCATCTATCTTGCCGAATCCATCCGTGGCGGCGCCTGGCTGCTGACATTGGTTGCGATCGCCGGCATCGCGGCTCCCAGACTTCTCGCCACCGCGGCGCGCGCCTTGTGCGTCCTGCTGCTCGGTGCGGCTGTGGTGCTGCCAGTGCTCGAGCATTTCGGCGTTGCCATCATCAATCCGACCCTGCTGCTGTCGCGCGCCGGACTGGCGCTGTCGCTGCTGGCCTTGATCCTGCTCGAACAGATCTATCGCAACTCCTCGCAGATCGCGCGTCGCTCGCTGAAATACTTCATCATCGGGGTGGGCACGCTGTTCGCCTATGACCTGTTCCTGTATTCGCAGACCGAGCTGCTGCGCGCCGTGTCCATCGATGCGTGGACCTCGCGGGGCATCCTCAACGCGTTTGCGATGCCCTTGATCGCGATCGCGGCGCGCCGCAATCCCGAGTGGTCGCTGGATGTGTTCGTGTCCCGGCAGATCGTTTTCTATTCGACGACCGTTCTGGTCATCGGCTCCTATCTCACGGTGATGGCGCTCGGCGGCTTGTATGTCCGCGAGATCGGCGGGGCGTGGGGCAATGTGGGTCAGATCGTGTTCTTCGCGGGCGCCGTCGTCGTGCTCGCCAGCCTGGTGACGTCGGCGCCGCTGCGGCGGCACACGCGGGTCTTCATCAGCAAGCACTTCTATCGCAACAAATACGACTATCGCATCGAATGGCTGCGCTTCATCGGCACGCTGTCCTCGACCGAAGAGGGGGATGTCGGCCGTACAGCCGTGCGCGCCATGGCGCAGATTTTCACCAGCCCCGGCGGTTTCCTGTTCCTGCGCGATGAGACGGGCAAGAAGTTCCTGCCCTATGCCGCGTGGCCCATGAGCATCGATTCGCTTGGGTTGCCGGCGAGCATCTCCGCCGACGACGATCTGCCGCAGTTCCTCGCCGGCAAGCAATGGATCATCGATACCGAGGAGTTCCGCCGCGCGCCGGATTTCTACGGCAACATCGCCATGCCGTCCTGGCTGCTCGACAACGAGCGATTGCGCATCGTGTCGCCGATGCTGCAATTGGACCGGCTGGTGGGCTTCGTGGTGTTGTACGATCCGCCCCCGCCGTTCGAATTGACGTACGAAGATCGAGACTTGCTCAAGACGCTGGGCCGCCACGTGGCCACTCACATCGCGCAACAGGATGCGGACCGCCGCCTGGCCGAGAGCCGCCAGTTCGAGGCGTACAACCGCCTGACCGCGTTCATGATGCACGACCTGAAGAACTCGGTGGCGCAGCTCAAGCTGATCGGCGCCAATGCCCCGCGTCACAAGCACAAGCCGGAATTCGTCGACGACGCGATGGAAACGATCGCCAATGCCGCCGATCGCATGACCAAGCTGATCGAGCAGCTGCGCGGTTCGACCTCGGCCGATCGGCACGTTGCGGCCGACCTGCGCGAGCTGGCGCAGCAGGCCGTGTCTCGTTGCAGCTATCGCGCGCCCAAGCCGCAGTTGCAGCCGGGGCAGCCGGTGATGGTGATGGCCAATGCGGAGCGCCTCTCGGTGGTCATCGAACACATCATCCGCAACGCCCAGGACGCAACCAGCGAGAACGGCACGGTGTCGGTGAGCATCGGACACAATGGCCGCGAGGCCCACCTGGTGGTGGAAGACACCGGCGCCGGCATGGACGCGGACTTCATCCGCAACCGCCTGTTCCGCCCGTTCGACAGCACCAAGGGTGCCAAGGGCATGGGCATCGGCGCCTATCAGGTCCGTGAATACATCCGCTTGCTCGGCGGGGACGTGGAAGTGCAGAGCAGTCCCGGACAGGGAACCCGTTTTGCAGTTAGCCTTCCGCTTTCTCAGAACCAGGATGCGAGCGCGGCCGCGCCGAACAGCGCCGTGAACAGCTGAGCTTCCACAGGAGCAAGATCGTGAGCGAAGACAAGCCCAAACTCCTGATCGTCGAAGATGACCTCGGTCTGCAAAAGCAGCTGAAGTGGTGCTTCGACGAGCACGAGGTGCTGATTGCCGGCACTCGGGCCGAGGCCCTGGCGCAGCTGCGCCGGTTCGAACCGCCGGTGGTGCTGCAGGATCTCGGCCTGCCGCCGGATCCCGAAGGCGTCAATGAAGGCATGCAGACGCTGCGCGAGACCCTCAGTCTCGCGCCGGCCACCAAAGTCATCGTCGTCACCGGCAACAACGATCGGGACAACGCCGTGCGCGCGGTCTCGCTCGGCGCCTATGATTTCTATCAGAAGCCCGTCGATACCGATGTGCTGCGGCTGATCGTCAGCCGTGCGTTCCACATCCACGCCTTGGAGCAGCAGAACCGCCAGCTCCAGGAAGCGCAGTTCACCGCGCCCTTCGAAGGCATGATTGCCACCGACGATTCGATGCTGAAAGTGCGTCGCATGATCGAGAAGGTCGCGCCGGCCGCGGTGTCGGTGCTGATCCTCGGTGAAAGCGGCACGGGCAAGGAGCTCATCGCTCGCGCGATCCACAAGCAGAGCGGCCGCCGCGATGGCAAGTTCGTCGCCATCAACTGCGCCGCCATTCCGGAGCAGCTGCTGGAAAGCGAGTTGTTCGGTTACGAGAAGGGCGCATTCACGGGGGCCGTAAAGCAGACCATCGGCAAGGTCGAGCTGTCGAGCGGCGGCACGCTGTTCCTCGACGAGATCGGCGACATGCCGCTGGCGCTGCAGGCGAAGCTGCTGCGATTCCTGCAGAACCACGTCATCGAGCGCGTGGGCGGTCGGCAGGAAATCCCGGTCGACGTGCGCGTCGTGTGCGCAACCAACAAGAATCTGAAACAGCTCATCGCGGAGCAGCGCTTCCGCGAGGATTTGTACTTCCGTATTGGCGAAGTGACCATCGAGGTGCCGCCGTTGCGCGAGCGTCGCGGCGCACCCACCGTGCTTGCCCACGCGATGTTGCGCAAGTTCGGCGGCATGCATGGCCGTCCCAAGCGCGGATTCACCGAAGAAGCGACGGCGGCGCTGGAGGCGTATTCCTGGCCCGGCAACGTGCGTGAGTTGGAGAATCGGGTCAAGACGGCGATGATCATGGGCGAGGGCTCGCTGCTCACCGCCGAAGATCTGCACCTGAAGGAGAGTGTCGAGGGCGAGCTGCTGTTCAACCTGAAAGAGGTGCGCACGCGCGCCGAACGACAGGCGATTCGCCAGGCGCTGTCCATCACCGAAGGCAACATCTCGCGCACTTCCGAGCTGCTCGGCGTGAGCCGGCCGACGCTGTACGACCTGATGGACAAGTACGGCATCGCTCACTGACGGCGCACTGACGATGGCCACACCAGGTTGGTCGTCGACAGACCCGACGACCCTAGCGCTCGATCCCCGCGCCCTCGCTCGCAATCGCACCTTGCGTGCGCTCGGGGCGATGGCGCTGCTGGTGCTGGGTTTTCTGCTGTTCTGGCCGACCACTGCCTCGCTCATCGAGCAATGGGAAGACACGATCCGCCGCTCGTATACGCACGGCTATCTGATCGTCGCGATGAGCTTGTGGCTGCTGTGGCGGAATCGAGCGGAGTGGTCCGAGGTCGAGATCCGGCCCAGCGTTCTGGCCTGTGTCGCGGTGCTCGCGGCGAGTGTGGTCTGGCTGATCGCCTATCGGGCCGGCATTCGTATCGCGCATCAGGCGCTACTGCCGACCATGATCTTCGGCGCATTCATCGCGGCCTACGGATTCCAGGCGGCGCGGCGCAACTGGCTGCCGTTCGCATTTCTCTATTTCGCGGTCCCGCTGTGGGACGCGATCAATCCGCTGCTGCAATCCATCTCCACGTTCGCGGTTCGCATGCTGCTGCGGACCGCGGGCATCCCGGCGTATTTCTCGGGAAATACCTTCACGCTTCCGGCGGGGTCGCTGGAGATCGCCGGCGGCTGCAGCGGTCTGCACTTCCTGATCGTGGGTATCGCGATCGCGGTGTTGTATGGCGAGCTGAACCGGGATTCGTGGTGGACGCGCGTCAAGCTGGTCGTGCTGGCGGCGGTGCTCGCGATGCTGACCAACTGGGTTCGCATCTTCATCATCGCCGTGGCTGCGCACATGACGGACATGCAGCACTACCTGGTGAGAGAGGAGCATTACAGCTTCGGCTGGATGATGTTCGTCGGCACCATGGTGATTTTCTTTCTGATCGTGCGGCGCTGGCCGGCGCAGCCCGAAGCGTCGGCGCAGGCGGAGTCGGCGCCGAAGAGCGGACCGATGTCGTGGCGGGGTGCGGCACTTGCGCTGGTCGGCTTGCTGGTCGCGCCGGTGTGGCTGCTCGCAGATCGCAACACGATTCCGCAGGATCAGTTGCCTCGCTTGCTGCCGGCGAGGCTCGATGGTTGGTCGGCGGAACAGGGCACGCGTGATGATGACTGGCAGCCGGTATTCGCAGGCGCCGATATGATTCAGCGCGCGCGTTACTCCAAGGAGACCGATTCGGTCGAAAGTTACGCCGCACTTTACGGCGACCAGCATCAGGGCAAGGAACTGGTCGCCTTCAACAATTCCATCAGCGGCGAAACGCTGACTACCCGACGCCAGGGCAGTGCGGGGCACGGCGCTTGGATGGAGGTGGAAGCGACCGACTCTAGGGGCGATCGCTGGCTGCTGTGGTATGCCTATCGTCTCGATGCGGTCTGGTACGACCGGACCTTGCCCATGCAGATTCAATACGGCGTGCGATCGTTGGTCTCGGCACCGCTGTCGGCGGTGGTCGCGTTCAGAACGCGCTGCCAGGGCGAAGAGTGCTCGGCCGCGCGCGCTGCTTTGCGCGATCTCACAACGAACCTCTCGGCCAACGCCGCGCATTAATCGGAGAGCAGCAGATGTTGAAGGTCCGCACGCTGATGGTGAGCGCCGTGCTCGGAGCAGTACTGCTGACGAGCGCCGGCTGCGACTTTCTCATGAGCCCGAAGCAGCGCTATGAACGTGCGCAATCTGCGGTGGCCGAAGGCGATTATCGCCGCGCCCTGGTCGAGCTGAAGAATGCCTTGCAGAAGGATTCGAATCTGCACGAAGCGCGCGCGCTGCTGGCCGAAGTCGCGCTGTGGCTGGGAGATCCCACCAACGCCGAGGTCGAGCTCAATCGTCTGCCCGAAGCGAACGGCACCGATCCGCATCTCGAACTGAGGGTTCGTATCGACCTGGCGCTGGGACGCTTCGCTGCCGCGCTGGAAAAGCTCGCCGCCGCCTCATCGGAGCAAATCAAGCCGGCGCGGGTCGACTTGTATCGAGGCTTCGCCCTGCAGGGCCTGGGCAAGACCGCGGAAGCTCAACAGGCGTTTCGTGCCGCGGCGCAAGCCGACCCGGAACTGATCGATGCGCAGGTCGGCATCATCGATACGATGGCCGCGCAGGGCGATGCACCCGGCGCCTTGTCGCTAGCCACCCAGCTCACGCAGAAACATCCCCAGTCCGCGCTTGCTTGGTACTCACAGGGTGCGATCCTTGCTCGCGCCAGCCGGACGGAAGAGGCTGAGAAAGCGCTGCTCAAAGCCAAGGGGCTGGCGGACGAGCAGCTCGAAGCGACGCGCCAGATATCCCTGTTGTCGACTTTGATCGAGATGCAGCTCGCCAGCCGCAACCTCGACGCGGCACGCGCCAACCTCGACGCAATGAATCGCATTGCCGCCGGCTCGCCGCTGTCCACGTTGATGTCAGCGCGCATCTCGATGGCTGCGAATGACTACGCGGGTGCTGCGAGCGGTTTGCGTCGCCTGGTGAATGCCGCCCCGCAATTCACACAAGCGCGCTATCTGCTCGGCGTCGCGCTGGTCGCGCAAGGCAACCTGGAGCAGGCGAGCCGGGAGTTGAATCAGGTCGTCGAGCAGGCTCCGCAGAATCTCGAGGCGAGGCAGTTGCTGGCGCAGGTGCGCATGCGCCTGCAGGATCCGGACGGTGCGCTTCGAGTGCTGGTGCCGGCGATCGAGACGAACGCCGACGATTCGCGCCTGACCCATTTGTTCGAAGGAGTACGCGTCGCCGCGGGCGCCGATGCACAAACCATCGAAACCCTGGAACAGGCCCTGAAGGACGCCCCGAACAGTCGCGGCCTGCAGCTTCAGTTGGCGAGCGCCTATGTGCAGGCAGGCGCGGCGAAGAAGGCCGTTGCGCTGTTGCGTGGAGTGGAGAGTGGTCCCGAGATCGACCCACGTCGCGAAGCATTGTTGATCCAAGCCGTCGCAGCTGCGGAAGGCCCGGCCGCCGCGCGTACGCAAGTTCAAAGCATGTTGACCAGGTACGGCAACCAACCGGCCGCGGTTGGAATCGCGGCCGGTTTTCATGCGCGCAGTGGCGAGGTGGATAAGGGCCGGGCATTGATCGACGACGCGCTCGCCAGGAATCCGAAGCAACCGGAGCTGCTGTTCGCGCTGGCCCGCCTGGAGTGGGCGGCTCGCCGTCCGGACGCGGCTCGAAGCGCCTTGCAGCGCTTGATCGATCAGGATCCGGCCAACACGGGCGCGCAGCTGGCCCTGAGTGAACTGGAGCTGGCGCAAGGCGATCAGCCCGCCGCGGTCGGCCGTCTCGAAGCGCTCCACAAAGCCCATCCGAAGCTGGTCGAGGCCCCCATGATGCTGGCGCGTATCGCGCTGGCGAAGGATGACGCCAAGCGGGCCGACGAGCTGATCGATGCAGCGTTGAATGCTTCATCGAAGCGCGGCGACGTGCTGAACGCCGCGGGCATGCTCTATCTGGCGAGCGGTCGCTTCGATCAGGCGCAGACGATGTTCAGGGAAGGTACCGCGAGCGAGGCGGGCAATCCGCTGCTGTGGTTGAACTTGGGACGCGCGCAATTGGGTTTGAATCAACGCGGTCCGGCGCGCGAGTCGCTGGAGAAGGCGTTGAGTCTGCAGCCGCAGTGGCTGCCGGCCATCGGCGCGCTTGCGTTCCTGGAAGTTCAGGAAGGCAACGGCGAGGCGGCGTTGAGCCGCATCGAAGGCTTGAAACAAACCCGGCCGAACGATCCGCAGCTGCTGGCGCTGGAAGGCGAGGTCTACACCGTTCTGCAAAGGTATCCGGAAGCCTCACGAGCCTACGAAGCGGCAGCGGCTTTGCGGCCGGCGCCGGAGCTGGCGACCAAGATCTTCCAGGTGCGCAGTGCCGGCAAGCTGCCCGATGCCCTCGAGCCGCTGGAGCGCTGGTCGCGCGAGCATCCGGATGATCTGGCGTTCCGCACCTTGCTGGCCGACGCTTATCTCAAGAGCGGCGAGGCCCGCAAGGCGATCGCACAGTACGAGCAGATCGTGCAACGTCAGCCCAAGCACGTGCCGTCGCTGAACAACCTGGCGTGGCTGTATCACGAGCAACGCGATCAACGGGCACTCGCGACTGCCCGTCAGGCTCATCAACTTGCGCCTCAGCTTCCAGCTATCATGGACACGCTCGGCTGGATTCTGGTCGACACCGGCCAGGCCAACGAAGGCTTGCCGCTGCTGGAACAGGCAGCGGCCTCGGCAAACGCATCGGCCGACATCAAGTATCACTACGCTGCCGCTCTGGCCCGCACGGGCGCGAAGGCGCAGGCCATGGAACAGCTCAACCAGCTGCTCGCCGGCCAGGCAGCCTTCGAGAATCGTGCCGCGGCCCAGCGCTTGCTGCTGGAGCTGGGCGGGCAGGAGTAGCACGGCAGTACGGACGAGCGCGCGCTACGTCACGGTTTTGGAGCCCATTGCGCTGGCTTCAGGAGCTTTTCTGTTAGGCTACTGCCGCTGTGACATATGCATGACGTGAGCCGTACTGCAGTTCGCTGGGCGTGGTGACCCTCTGCCACCTTTCACTCGTGACGAATCGAATGCAGAAGCAATTTTCGGCGCTCAACTTCGCGGCCATATTGATGTTTTTCTGGGCCGCGAGCGTTTGGAGCCAGGTAACCGACTCTTCCGCAGCCAGCTCCGCGCCGGCCCCTCAACCCAGCAAAGCCCTCGAGAGTGTCAAGCCTGCCGACACTCAGTCCGCCGCCCAACCGATGCCACAGATGGCCACCAGCTCGGTGGCGCCCGATTACCGCATCGGCCCCGGCGACACGCTGCAGATCTTCGTCTGGCGCAATCCCGAGCTGACGCAGTCGGTGCCGGTGCGTCCGGACGGAAAGATTTCCACGCCGCTGGTCGAAGACATGATCGCCGTCGGCAAAACGCCTTCGCAGCTGGCGCGCGACGTCGAAGGCGTGCTGGCCGAATACATTCGCTCGCCGCAGGTCAACGTGATCGTCACCAATCCGGTGAGCGCATTCAGCCAGGTGAAAGTCATCGGGCAGGTCACCACGCCGCAGTCGCTGCCGTATCGCGAGGGCATGCGTGTGCTCGATGCGATTCTCGCGGCGGGCGGGCTCACCGAGTTCGCCGCTGGCAATCGCGGCAAGATTGTCCGGAAAGTCGATGGCAAGGATACGGAGCTGCGTGTCAAGGTCGAAGACCTCGTGAACAAAGGCGCGATGAAATACAACCTGGAATTGAAGCCGGGTGACGTGATCGTCGTGCCGCAATCCTTCTTCTGAGCACCCCATGCAGGCATTGATCGATCAGGTTTTGAACGAGCTGCGCGGCGCCTGGCGCTTCCGGCGCTATGCGCTGGCGGTGGCGTGGGGCGTGTGCCTGTTCGGCTGGTTCGTCGTCTACACGATCCCGGACTCGTATCGTTCCAGTGCCCGTGTCAACGTCGATACCCGCACGCCGTTGCGCAACGTGGTCGACGGCCTGGTCGTCAACATGGACGTGGAGTCGCAGCTGAACCTGGTGCGCCAGGCGCTGCTCGGCCGGGCGAACCTGGAAAAGGTGGCCCAGCAGGTCGGTCTGGATGTCACGGCCCGCACCGGGCCGGAACGCGAAAAACTGCTCAACAGCATCATCTCGCGCGTCGAGGTCGAGCTCGAACCGCCATTGACGCGCGATCCGCGCATTCCGAATACATTGTTCCGTATCTCGTTCACCGATCACGAGCGGCAGACGGCGCTGAAGGTGGTCGACGTGCTGCTGAACTCGTTCGTCGAAGACACCATCGGCTCGGATCGCAACGGTACGGCCTCGGCACAGCGCTTCTTGAAAGAGCAGTTGAACGACTACGGCCGCCGCCTCGCCGAAGCCGAGAATCAGCTCGCCGAGTTCAAGAAAAAGAACGTCGGCCTGGTGCCGGGCGATGAGGGCGGCTACTTCGCGCGCCTGACCACCGAAATGCAGGAAGTCAAACGCCTGCAGAGCCAGATCGCCGTCGCCAACAGCCGTCGTCTGGAGTTGCAGCGTCAGTTGCGCGGCGAAACACCGTTCGTGCCTCCGACCGACAATGGCACCACGCCTCGCAGTAACGGTGTGAATGGCGGCCCGCAGGACACGGCGACTCGCATCCAGGAGACGCAGTCACGTCTGGATGATCTGTTGCTTCGCTACACCGAAAAGCATCCCGAAGTGATCGCGACCAAGGAAACCCTGGACGCATTGAAGGTGCGTCAGCAGGAAGAGCTGGCGGCGCTGCGTCGGGGCGATCCGGGCGCGGCCGCGGTCGCGAATGCATCGAGCAATCCGGTGTATCAGAGCATTCAAACGGCACTGAACCAGGCCGACGTCGAAATCGCCGCCCTGCGCAGCCAGTTGGCCGATCATCAGCGTAACGAGGCCGAGTTGCGGCGCCTGGTCGATACCGCGCCGGAAGTCGAAGCCGAATACGCGCGCCTGACTCGTGACTACACAGTCACGCGCACGCAGTACAACAGCCTGTTGGAGCGCTTGGAGAAGGCGCGTCTGTCCGGCGATGCCGAGCAGACCGGTGTGGTGAAGTTCAACATCGTCGATCCGCCGAGCGCGAGCTTCAGTCCCATCTTCCCGAATCGCCCCTTGTTCCTGTTCGCCGTGCTGGTGGTCGGCGTGGGCGTGGGCTGCGGGGTCGCTTACGTGATGCACATGCTGCGGCCAGTGTTTTCGACCAGCCGCTCCCTGGCTGACATGACCGGGCTGCCGGTGCTCGGCTCGGTGACGCGCAGCTGGGTGGAGAAATATCGGGCTCAGTTGCGCCGGGGCCTGCTGCGCTACTCGGTCGCTGCGGCGGCCCTGTTCGTCGTATTCATCGTGGTCGTGGTCATGCAGCAGCCGGCCTCGCGCCTGCTGCGTCAGATGTTGGGCTGACGCCCGGAGTTGACGATGAGTCTGGTCGAACGAGCTTTGAAGAAGATTCAGGAGTCGCGCGCGCAGGTGCCGCCAGCACATGCGTCGCAACCATCGTTCAACACCGTGCCGATGCAGGCGGCGCGTCCGGCAGCGCCAGCGCAGCCCGCGGTCGCTGTCGTCAGCGCCGTGCCGACGCCCGAGCCGGTCCGTCCGACTCGCGTCGTGCATATCGACCGCGACGCTCTGCGTCACGCAGAGCTGCTGCCGCCGACCAGTCAGGAGCGTCAGCTCGCCGGTGAGTATCGCCAGATCAAACGGCCGCTGATCGCCAATGCGCTCGGCCGAGGCGTGCCGAAAGTGCCGGCCGGTCACCGCATCATGATCGCGAGCGCCATGCCCGGCGACGGCAAGACCTTCACCAGCATCAATCTGGCGCTGTCGTTCGCGCTGGAAAAGGATTTGTCGGTGGTGCTGGTGGATGCGGACGTCGCCAAGGCGCATCTGAGCAGGACATTCGGCGTCCACAACGAGCTGGGCCTGATGGATCTGCTGCGCGACGAGCATCTGGACGTGGAGTCGGCGATTCTGCCGACCGATGTGCCGGGTCTGAGCATCCTGCCGGCCGGCAAGGCGATCGAGACGGCCAACGAGCTGCTGGCGAGCTCGCGCATGGAGCAGATCGCCAATCAGATCACCGTGCGCTATCCGAACCGCATCGTGCTGTTCGATTCGCCGCCGCTGCTGATCACGACCGAGGCGATGACGTTGTCGGCCGTCGTGGGTCAGATCGTCATGGTGGTGCGCGCCGGTGTGACGCCGCAAAGCGCGGTGCTCGATGCCATTGAACTTCTGGGCGAAGGCAAGTCCATCGGATTGGTATTGAATCAAACCGATGAACAGGTCCGCCCGGGTTATTACTACCAGTACTATGGCCACAAGGATGCCGATCGTTCGGATGACAGCAACGAAGCCGACGATGGCGCCTTGCGGCGTAGCGTTGCCGAGGGCTGAGGCGATCTCAAAACAAACAGGCGTGGCTGCACCGCTCCCAGGGGAGCGCGAAGGGCAGATCGAGAAGGGCAAGGTACATGGGGCACATGCGGCGTAAATGGGTAGCAGCGCCTGCTGCTGCCGGCGTCATGGCGCTGGTCGTGGGTGCGCCCGCGCGAGCCGAGATCAATGCATCCGCCGAAGCGGGCATCGGCTACACCGACAACATCAGACGCGTTGCCGAGCACGAGACCAGCGAGACCATCGGCACGATGGGAGTCGATCTGTTGTGGCAGGAGCGCACGCGGCGCATCCGCGGCGATGCCACCGTCGATCTTTCCTATTTCGAATACATGGACAACACCTTCGACAGCGAGCTGGTCGGCACCGCCAATGGCTCGCTGGCGCTGGGCATCGTGCCCGAGACCCTGAACTGGGTCGTGCAGGATTCCTTCGGCCAGGCGCAGTCCGATCCGTTCGCGGCGAGCACGCCGGAGACGCGCGAAGATCTGAATTTTTTCTCGACCGGTCCGGATCTCACGGTGCGACTCGGTTCGACCGGTTTCGGCCGTGTGTTCGGCCGCTGGTCCTCGACCAATTATGAAACCAGCCCCTTGGATGCGGAGCGCACCACCGGCGGCGTGGCCGTGGGCCGCCGTGCGAGCCCACGCACCGAGCTGTCATTGAATGCGGTGACCGAGAGCATCGATTTCGATGAAGAGCTGAATACCGATTACGATCGTGACAGCGTGTTCGTCCGCTGGCAGCTCGATGCCTCTCGCACCACGATCGATGCCAACTTGGGTTACACCTGGCTGCAACGCGACGGCAGCGACAAGCAGGGCAGCGCACTGATCGCTATCAATGTTGCACGCCAGTTGACCGCATCGTCGACCTTGCGCATGACGCTCAGCCAGCAACTGGGTGACGCAGGCGATTCGCTGCGTGCGCAGTTGAGCGGCACCGGCCTCGCGGGCGGTGCCGGGCAGATCACCGCGACGGCCGATCCGTTCGAAAGCCAGCTCGTATCGTTGGAATGGTCGTACATGCGCGGTCGCACCGGGTTCGTGCTCGGCGCTTCGCACACCGAAGACGATTACGAAAGCGCCACTCTGTTCGATCGGAAGCGAGATGAATTCACCGCCGGCGTCTCGCGGCGGGTGGCGAGCACCATCACGCTCGATCTGCGGGCGACTCTCGAAAAAGAGAAATTCCCGAACATGCACCAGCAGAACGATGAGCTGCGTCTTGGCGCAACGCTGAACTGGCGCGCCTGGCGCACGCTCGGCATGCGTTTTCTGCTCGAGCGTTACGATCGGGATACCACCGGTGGCAGCAGCGACTTCGTGGAAAACCGGGCGTTCCTCACGCTGGCTTACTACTGGGGCGACCAGGACCTGGGCGCACTGGGCGGCGGCTTCCGGTGAGCCCGATGCACGCCAGCACGATGACTGCGAATGCCATGACGGTGGACGTGGAAGACTACTTCCATGTCTCTGCGCTGGCGGAAGTCATCCGGCGCGACCAATGGGATTCGATGGAATATCGCGCCGAGCACAGCACCAACCGCTTGCTCGAGTTGTTCGGCAGCAAGGGCGTGCGCGCGACTTTTTTCGTGCTGGGCTGGGTCGCCAAGCGCTCCCCCGAGCTGATCAAGCGCATTCACGCCGCGGGACATGAAATCGCCTGCCACGGACTGACGCATGAGCTCGTATACCGGCAGACGCCCGAAGTGTTTCGTGAGGAGACCCGCGAGTCCAAGGCGCTGCTGGAGGATCTGATCGGCGCGCCGGTGCTGGGCTATCGGGCCGCGAGCTATTCGATCACCGCACGTTCGTTATGGGCCATCGACATCCTTTGTGAGTTGGGCTTCCGCTACGACTCCAGTATTTTTCCGATCGCTCACGATCGGTATGGAATTCCGGGAGCGTCGACGCGGCCCGGGCTGATGCACGCGAAAAATGGCGCGAGCATCGTCGAATTTCCGCTGTCCACGGCCGAGTTGTTCGGCCGCCGCGTGCCGGTCGCCGGCGGCGGCTATTTCCGTCTGCTGCCGTACTGGTTCACGCGCTGGGGCCTGCGTTCCATTAACGAACGGCAGCGACAGCCGTTCATTTTCTATCTGCATCCGTGGGAGATCGATGGGGAACAGCCGCGCTTCAAGGCGAGCTGGCTGTCCAGATTCCGCCATTACACCAACCTGGATGTCTGCGAGGCGCGGCTGGCGCGCCTGATCGGTGAGTTCAGGTTCACGACCGTCAAGGAAGTGCTGCGTTCCCAGCTGGAAGCCGCGCAGGTCGGCCGGCTCGCGGCAGCATCTGTGTGACGGGGTGAACAGCCACGCCGGCCGGGCGTGGCGTATCGTTTCGAAGCGTAGCGATAAATCCCTCAGCAACGCGATAGCGGGTGCAGTCGATGCGTTCTGTTGCGACAGCCGCGGCGATGTCTTCGTTGCCGGTGACGGCTTTGACGGGTGGCGCCCGAGCGCCGGCCGCAGGGTCATGCCTTGCCTCGAACGCCCGCATCGATATCGAGCTCATCGAGCGCCGCGAGCGCATCCCGCTGACCGCCCGGGAATGGAACGACCTGGTCGCCGGAAACGAAACCAACTCCATCTTCCAGACCTACGAATGGTTCGACGCCTGGTGGCAGACCTTCGGCGCGGACCACGAGCTGTTTTTCATGCTGTTGCGCCGGGAAGGCCGGGTCATCGGCTTCGCCGCCATGATGCTGCGGAGTGTCGCCTGGCGCGGCCGGCGGCTGGAGTTCGTCGGCACCGGCAATGCGGATTATCAGGACTTCGTCCTGCCCCATGACAAACCGGCAGCAATCGACAGCATCTGTGAGTTTCTGCGCACGCATGCGTCGCGCTGGCGCAGCGCCTGGCTGAGCAATGTGCCGTGTCAGTCGAGCACGCTGGTCGAGTTGCAGAAGGCCGGCGCGAGTCGGGGCCTGTATTTCGTGCAGGAAGCACAGTTGCGCTGCCCGGCGTTGCGACTGGAAAGCGACCGCTCGGGCGCCGAGAAGCTGCTCAAGAAGTACAGCCTGAAGCGGCCGCTCAACTGGTTCTCCTCGCGCGGCGAGGTGCGCTTTCGGAATGTGTCGGCGCTGAGCGAGATCCAATCGTTGCTGCCGGTGTTTTTCGATCAGCATGCGCGCCGCTGGCATGCCGTCGGGCGGCACAGCCTGTTCGAGATGAGCACTCAGCGCACGTTCTACCTGGCGCTGGCGGCGGCGCTGCATTCCGCCGGCTGGCTGCTGTTTTCGGTGCTCGAGTTCAATGGCCAGCCGATCGCGTTTCATTTCGGCTTCGATTATTTCGGCAGCATCATGTGGTACAAGCCCTCGTTCGAGGTGCGCTACGCCGAGCATTCGCCCGGTCTGCTGCTGACTCGCAAGATCATCGAGGATGGCCTGCAGCGCTCGCGCCGCGAGCTCGACTTCACCATCGGCGAGGAGGCGTTCAAGGACCGCTTCGCCAACGTTTCCCGGTACAACGTGACGCTCAGCATCTACCACAGCCTGCCGAACGCGATGCGTGCCACCGGCTGGCGGTGGCTGCGGCGTAACCTGGGCCGCCTGCGCCGCCAGCTCACTGGCGCGCGGCCGTCGCCGTACGCGAACAAGGATGCAGCGGCGGTTGAAGCATCGAAGACAACGGATCCGTCCGCATGAGCGCACCGCTGGTCAGCGTCATCATTCCGACCTACAACCGTGCCGCTTTGGTTTGCGAAGCGATCGACACGGTCCTGGCACAGAGTTATCGGCACACCGAGATCATCGTCATCGACGATGGCTCGACCGACGACACCAGCGCCGCCGTGCAGAAGTACGGCGATCGCATCCGCTACACACGCCGTCCGAATGCGGGGGTGAATGCCGCGCGAAATCTCGGCATCAAACAAGCACGGGGCGAGTATCTGGCGCTGCTCGACAGCGACGATCTGTGGGCCCCTTACAAGCTCGAGCTGCAAGTCGCGCTGTTGGGCCATTTCAAGGACGTGGGCTTCACGTTCTCGAATTTCATGATTTTCCGAGGCGCGAGTCCGGCAGCCGATATCCTGCCGATCATGGACGGCCTGGGCACCTGGCTGGATCAAGTCCCGGGTCGGATCGAGCCGTATCGCTGGCAACGGCCGTTCACGTCGCTCAAAGGGATGCCGGCCCTGCCGCTGCCGACCCAGGAATTCATGGTCAGTGGCGGCGATATCTATGCCGCGTCGCTGGTCTGTCCCTACGTGCTGCCGAGCGCCTCGCTGATTCGCAAGTCAGCGCTCGGGCAGTTGCGGCTGCCGGAGATTCAGGCGACCTGTGGGGACTGGGAGTTCTTCGCGCGGTTCTCGAAGCAGAGCGGCTGCGTGTACACCGATCTGGCGACCACATACAACCGCAGCCACGAGGATGCGGTGCGTCTGACGCGTGGCGATCCCGGGGTGCGCTTGGGCCGGCGCATCGCGATGATCGATCGGGTGTGGCGCGCCGACAGGGAGTTCTACGTGCAGCTCGGCGACAAGGTCGATGAGGTGCAGCGTGGCCTGTTGATTCAAGCGGCGAGGCGCGAGCTGCTGTCGGCTCGTCGCGCCCAGGCGCGCGCTCATCTGAAGCGTGCAGCGTCGATCGAGACGGATCGAAAATCCCTGATGGAGTCGGCGCTGCGTCTGCTGGCCAGCATCCCCGGCAGCGGCTGGAGTCTGAGAGGCATGCGCGCGACGCTGAACGGTGCGCGTCAGCTGGCCGCTCGCGTTTCTCACCAATGAGCTCGGCGCGGGCAGCGAATTACACCGTCGAGATGCTGCGCCGGATCGACTCTCCCGAGGAGCTCGCGGCGCAGTGGCGCCGGCTGCCCCAGTTCGCCCAGGAATTTACCCAATCCGTCGATTGGACCCTGGTCGCCGCCGAACGTTTGTATGGCGCCGATGCTCTGCGCGTCGTCCAGGCGCGCGAGAACGACGAAGTCATCGCGCTTGCTCCGCTGGGTGTTACGAGCGGAGGCGGCGTCGAGCGCCTGGAGATCCTGGGCGCGACCACCTTGTTCGAGCCTTGCGGCTTCGCTTATCGCGACCCGGACGCGTTGCTGAGATTGTGCCGGGCCGTGATCGATCTCGGGCGGCCGCTGGTCCTGCAGCGGATCCCGGCCGACGGCGCGCTTTTGCAAACATTCAAGAGCCTGGCGCGCGGCCGCGGTCAGCTGCTGGAATTCAAAGCCTCCGGTGCGCCGTTCGTGGAGATCACCTCCAGCTGGGAAGAGTATTCACAGAGCCTGTCGTCGCGCCGTCGCCAGGATTATCGCCGGGCGCGTCGCAGTCTGGAGCGCGCAGGCACGGTCGAGATCGAGATCCGCAGCGCCGCCGCGGCTGAAGTCGAGCCGGCCATGACCGAAGCGATGCGGGTGGAGGCCGCGAGCTGGAAGGGGCGGGGCGGCAGCGCCATGCTGACCAACGCCCGCCTGGGTGGATTTTTCCTGCAGCTGGCACAGCGCCTGGCGCGCCAGGGACAGCTGCGTCTGTGCTTTCTGCGACTGGACGGCACCGCCATCGCCATGCAGATCGGAGTCGTGCATGCCGGGCGCTGGTGGGTGCTCAAGATCGGTTATGACGAGCGCTGGGCCGAGCATTCGCCGGGGATCCAGCTGATGTGGGAGGTCCTGCGCACGGCCTTCGAGGAGCGGCTCAGCTCGTTCGAGATGCTGGGCAGTGCCGAGCCGTGGCTGTCCATCTGGACCCGGCAGCAGCGGGCCTACCGCACCCTGGCTTTCTATCCGTACAACGGCCGAGGGATGGTTGCCTTGGGCGCTGACATAATGAGAGCCTTCGCGCAGCGTTTGCGGGCGCCAGTGAAGACCAGGTCGGGTCCGGCAGCACGCCAGTAGCGTGAGTGTCGCCAGGCCTGACAGTTCACGGACCGTGCGCGTGACCCCGATCACGCCGCCAGCGCCGAAATCCCGGACAATTGCGGCTCGCGCCGGACGAGCATCTCAGTCGACTTCAACAGCATGTGTGGCATAGCAGGCACCCTTTATTTCGACGCGCAGCGGGCGCCTGAGCAGAGCCGTCTGCAGCGGATGGTGCAGGCCATTGCCCATCGCGGTCCCGATGGGGACGGTTACCACGTCGAGCCCGGCATCGGTCTCGGCCACGCGCGCCTGAGCATCATCGATATCGGTGGCGGCGCGCAGCCCATCCACAACGGCCAGCGCACGGTGTGGATCACCTACAACGGCGAAATCTTCAATTACATCGAGCTGCGTCAGTTCCTGGAGGCGCGCGGCCATCGCTTCTACACCCATACCGACACCGAAGTGATCGTGCACCTCTACGAGGAGCTCGGCGATCGTTTCGTCGATGAGCTGAACGGTCAGTTCTCGTTCGCGATCTGGGATCGGCCGAAGCGCCGCCTGCTGCTGGTGCGGGACCGTGCCGGAATCCTGCCGTTGTATTACGCGCAGACTCGCGACGAGCTGGTATTCGCATCCGAAGTGAAGGCCATTCTCGCCAGCGGCGCGGTGCCGGCGGCGCTCGATCCGAACGGCCTGGACGAGCTCATGACGTTCTGGGCGCCGCTCGCGCCGCGCACGATGTTCAAAGGCATCAGTCAGCTCGCGCCGGGCGAAATGCTCATCGTCGAAAACGGCGCGGTGAAGCGCCGCCAGTATTGGGAATGGAACTTTCCGGAGCAGGGCGAGCATCGCCACGCCCCGCAGGCCGATCTCGAGCAGGAGCTGCGCGAGGTGTTGTCCGATGCCACGCGGCTGCGCCTGCGTGCCGATGTGCCGGTCGGTGCCTACCTCTCCGGCGGTCTCGATTCCTCGTCGCTGGTCGCGTTGTTACAGGAGCGCGTGCCGCAGACCCTGCGCACGTTCTCGATCGGCTTCGATGACGCCGGTCTGGACGAGTCCGTGCACCAACGTACAGTCGTCGATCATCTGCGAACCTCTCACAATCACGTCCAGTGCTCGACCGCGGATATCGCCAATGCGTTCCCGCGGACCATCCGCCACAGTGAAATGCCCGTCCTGCGCACCGCGCCGGCGCCCATGCAGATGCTGTCGGCGCTGGTTCGCCGGTCGAACGTGAAGGTGGTGCTGACCGGGGAAGGCGCGGACGAAGTGCTGGGCGGCTACGATATTTTCAAAGAAGCCAAGGTGCGCCATTTCTGGGCACAGCAGCCGGAGTCCAGCTGGCGTCCGGCGCTGCTCAAGCGCCTGTATCCGTACCTGAACCTGACCTCGGCGCAGAGTGGGGCGTATCTCAAGGAATTTTTCGGCGTCGGCCTGCAGGACCCGGCCGATCCCTGCTTCTCGCATCTGCCGCGCTGGGCGACCACCGCGCAATGCAAGCTGTTCTGGTCGGACGACTTCCGCAGCCGGGTCGAAGGCTCGGCCGTGGAGCGGTTGCGTGACTCGTTGCCGCCGCAGGTGCGCCGGTGGCACCGCTTCAATCGCGGCGAATATCTGGAAGCGAAGACGCTGCTGCCGAGCTATCTGCTGTCGGCGCAGGGCGACCGCATGCTGATGGCGAGCTCGGTGGAGGGGCGCTTCCCGTTCCTGGATCATCGCCTGATCGAATTCGCGAACCGACTGCACCCGCGCTACAAGATGCGTGTGCTGAAGGAGAAGCATCTGCTCAAGCAGGCCATGCGGGAGCGCTTGCCGGCCGCCATCCTGCAGCGGCACAAGCAGCCGTATCGCGCACCGGATGCGGCCGCATTCGTCGGCCCGTTCGGGCCGGCGGGGCAGGTCACTCAGCCGCCCGAGTATGTGCGAGAATTGTTGAGTCCGCAGGGCTTGGGCCGCACTGGCTATTTCGATCCCGACAAGGTCACGCGCCTGGTCACGAAGCTGCAGCGAGCCAAGTTCCCCGCGGCTCGCGACAACATGGCCTTCGTCGGCATCCTGTCCACCCAGCTGTGGCACGCGCAGTTCGTCGCGGGCCAGACGTTTGAATGACGAATCCGGCGCCGGGCGTCGGCGGGTTCGCACGTCGATTGTTGCATTTTATTTCGTTGCTCGAGGAATGACTCATGACCGATGCGCTGCGCGAACAGATCCGCGGTTTCATCCTGGAAAACTATTTGTTCACCGATGACAAGTCGGCCCTCGGGCTCGATGACTCGCTGCTCGAACGCGGCATCGTCGACTCCACCGGCATGCTGGAGATCATCTTCTTCATCGAAGAGCAGCTCGGCGTGAAAGTGAAGGACGAGGAGATGATTCCGGACAATCTCGACGGCGTGAACAAGATCGCGGCGTTCGTCGCCAGACGCCAGGCCGCCTGAGCGACGCGCCAGGCGCGAGCTGCCCGCATGAGTGCATCCCTGGTACATGACTTCGACTGGATCGCCCGGCAAATGCCGGACGCGCCGGCTTTGTCGTGGCACGGTGGCGTGTGGACTTATGCGCAGCTGCGTCGTGCGGTGGGGTGCATGCAGGGCAAGCTGCGCCACCACGCTCTGGAGCCGGGCGCACGCGTGGCCTTGCTGGTGCGTAACTCGCCTCAGTACGTCGCGAGCTACTTTGGTGTCATTGCCGCCGGCTGTGTCGCGGTGCCGTTGAACGTGCAAGAGCGCGCCACCGTGTTGTCGCGGCAGATCGAGCATGCCGGCTGCGCTGCGGTCATCGCCGATCCACAGCATCCGGAATGGAGCGCGTTGAGTGAAGCCATCGCGCCGACCGTGCCGCTGGTAGTGACGCTCGATTTGCAGCCGGGCCCGGCCGGATGCGATGCGTTCTGTCTGACGCTTGTCGCAGAAGGCGGAGCTGAGCCGGAGTTGAATCTGCCGGAGCGGCAGGTCGATGAGCCGGCAATGATGATTTACACCTCGGGCACGACCTCGCGCCCGAAGGGTGTGATGTTGAGCAATGGCAACCTCGTCGCCAACGCCCGCGCGATCGCCGCGTATCTGCAGATCACGCCGAACGACAAAGTCCTGTGCGGCCTGCCGTTTCACTTCTCGTACGGCAGCTCTGTGCTCAACAGCAATCTGATCTCCGGCGCGCAGTTGCTGTTGGAAGATAACTTTGCGTTCCCTCAACAGACGCTGCGCAAGATGCAGGACGAGGGCGTGACCGGCTTTCCCGGCGTGCCGTCGACGTTTGCCTTGTTGTTGGGCCGCTGCCAGCTGAGCGACTTCGATCTGAGCAAACTGCGTTATCTCACGCAGGCCGGTGGCTCGATGCCGCGGGCACAGATCGAGAAGCTGCGCCAACAGCTGCCGCACACGCAGGTCTTCATCATGTATGGCCAGACCGAGGCAACGGCGCGTCTGAGCTATCTGGCGCCGGAACATCTCGAAGCCAAGCTCGGTTCGGTCGGCATGCCGCTGCCCGGCGTGACGATCGAAGTGCGCAGCGAAGGCAAGGTCGTGCCGCAGGGCGAGGTCGGTGAGATCTGCGCGCGCGGTCCGAACATCATGTTGGGATACTGGCGCGAGCCCGAGCTCACCGCGCAAGTGCTCCGCGACGGCTGGTTGCACACCGGCGATCTCGGCCACATCGACGAGGAAGGGTTCCTGTATATCGATGGCCGGGCGGTGGAGATGATCAAAGTGGGCGCATTCCGCGTCAGCCCGCAGGAAGTCGAGGAAGTGCTCGCGACCTTCCCGGGCGTCGAAGAGGTGGCGGTCACCGGGATCGCCGATGAAGTGCTGGGTCAGTCCATCAAGGCCGTGATCGTGCTGCGCGAAGGCGCGCCGGCGGACTTGCGGGGTATCAAGGCGCATTGCCGCCAGCATCTGGCCAGCTACAAAGTGCCGAAAATCGTCGAGTTCGCCACGGCGCTGCCGCGGACGTCCTCGGGCAAGGTTCAACGTTTCAAACTGGCTTAAGAGGATCGTTCATGGCCGCACGCAAACCGCTCGATGCAAGAGTCCTGGAGATGGACAACGATGCCGTCATCGAGCACATCGTCACGCGCTTGCGCTCCATCTTGTCCAAGGATGTGGGCCGTCGCGGTTTCGTGTGCGCCATGTCCGGCGGTATCGACAGCTCGGTGAGCTCGGCGCTGTGCGTCAAGGCGATCGGCAAGGATCGCGTCTATGGCCTGATGCTGCCGGAGCGTGATTCGTCGGGATTCAGCACCGCGCGGGGCCGGCAGCTGGCCGAGCACCTGGGCATCAAGTACGAAGTGTTCGACATCGCGCCGGCGCTCGAAGGCATCGGCTGTTACAAGTGGCGCGATGACGCGATCCGTAAAGTGTTCCCCGAGTACGGCGAGGGCTGGAAGAACAAGATCGTGATCAGCGGCGGTCTGGAAGGTCAGATCAACCATTTCCAGCTGGTGGTGCAGACGCCGGCCGGCGAGACCCGGCAGGAGCGCCTGGGCCTGAAGGAATATCTGCAGATCGTGGCGGCCACCAACCACAAGCAGCGCATTCGCAAGACGGTCGAGTATTTCCATGCCGATCGCTTGAACTACGCGGTCATCGGCACGCCGAACCGCCTGGAGTACGACCAGGGCTTCTTCGTCAAGAACGGCGACGGCAGCGCCGACGTGAAGCCGATCGCGCACCTCTACAAGTCGCAGGTGTATGCGCTGGCGCGTCACATGCAGCTGCCCAAGGAAATCTGCGAAGCCGTCCCGACCACCGACACCTACAGCCTGGCGCAGGGTCAGGACGAGTTTTATTTCGCGCTGCCGTATGCGCAGATGGACCTGGCGTTGTACGCGCTCAACAACGGCTACAGTGCCGAGGAGCTGGCTCCTGTCATCGGCGTGACCGTCCAGCAGGCGCAGAATGTGTTCCGCGATATCGAAGCAAAGCGTCGCGCAACCCGTTACATGCACCTGAGGCCGGTGCTGGTCGAGGACGTGAAGGAATTGAAGCTCTGAGCGCGCGGCCGCGCCGCTTGTTTGCGCTTATCGATTGCGTTGGGCCAAGGCGAGACAAACTGCGTGGAAGCGTTGTTCTGGATCTGTGCGTTGCTGGTGGCGTATCCGTACGCCATCTATCCGGTGCTGCTGGTTGCATTCAACCGGCTCGGCGGACGCCGCGTGCACGTCGCAGACGTGAGCCATGAGCCGGCCGTCACCATCATCATGCCGGTGCACAACGAAGCACGACGCATCGGCGCGAAGGTGGCCAATCTGCTCGCGCTCGACTATCCGAAAGAGAAGCTGCAGATCCTCGTCATCGGTGACGGCTGTACCGATGACAGCCTGGAGCGTGCCACCGAGGCGGGGCAGGGGCTCGTTACCGTCATTCCCCTGGAAGGCCGTGGAGGAAAAGCCGCCGGTCTGAATGCGGGCCTCGAACGGGCGACCGGCGAGATCGTCGTCTTCACCGATGCGGGCATCCTGCTGGATCGGCCCGCGCTGCGTAACCTGGTCGGCCATTTCACCGATCCCGCGATTGGCTGCGTGTCCGGTGAGGATTACATCGAAGGCTCGGAAACCGAAGGTCTGTACGGCAAGCTGGAACTGTTGCTGCGCCGTGAAGAAGCGCGACTGCATTCCATTGCCGGTGCGAGCGGATGTTTCTATGGCCAGCGGCGCGAGCTGTGCGAGCCTTTCCGGGCCGGCATGGCGCCAGACTTCTTGTCCGTGCTCAATACCGTTCGCCAGGGGAAGCGTGCATTGGCCGAACCGCTGGCGCGTGGCTCGATGACAGCCACCTCCAGTCAGCGTGCCGAATTCACTCGCAAGGTGCGCACGTTCCTGCGAGGCATCACCGCACTGTTCGGCAACGTGGGCTTGTTGAACCCATTCCGCCATCCCGCGTTCTCGTTCATTCTCTGGTCGCACAAGCTGATGCGCTGGCTGGCCCCGGTGCCGATGGTTGGGTGCCTGGTGGCGGCGTATGTCTTGCGAGGGCAGCCGTTGTATCTGGGGCTGTTCGTTGTGCAGATCGTTCTGTACGTCGCCGCGGTCGCTGGAATGTTGTGGCCAGCGCTCGCGGCGCGCATGACCTTGGTGCGCCTCAGCGCCTTTTTCGTCCTGGTGAACGCCGCTGCGCTCAAGGCGCTGGCCTTGTGGCTGGTGGGCAGTCGGGTCGAAGTGTGGCAGCCGACGCAGCGGCCGAAATGATATGAGCACGCAGTTGAAACGTGAGCCGGAGGATGAGCTCGACGTTGCTCGCAACGTCGGTGGCGCGCCGTCGCGACCGATCCGCGTTCTGCATCTGCGCGATTCGCCGTGGATCGATGGTCCAGGCCGCACGATACTCGAGACCGGCTCGCACCTCGATCCGGCGCGCGTCGAATTTCACATCGGCGTGCTGGTCGCGAAGCGCGACGGCGAGCATCCGCTCGTGGACGCGGCGAGACAGCGGGGCATCAGCGTCGCGGCGCTCGCCGATCATGGCCGACTCGACAGCGGGCTGATCGATCCCATTCTGCAGATCATCGACGACCGGCAGATCGATCTGCTGCACACCAGCGAGTTTCGTTCCAGCCTGATCGCACAGATCATCAAGCGCCGCCGGCCGAGGCTGCGCATGGTTGCGACCGCGCACGGCTGGATCGCCAATACGCTGCGTCGTCGCGTGGTGCGGCTGCTCGACAAGATGATGTTCCGGCGTTTCGATCACGTGATCCTCGTGTCCGAGGCGACTCGTTCGCTGGTACCGCGATGGTGGCTGCCGGACTCGCAAGCGACGGTGCTGCGCAATGCACTGGTGCTCAAGTCGTACGGCAGCGACATCGTGAACAAGCCGCGCCCCCCGATCGATCCGAACGGTGCGATCACCATGGTGAATGTCGGCCGCCTGTCGCCCGAGAAGGGCCAGGAAATGCTGCTCAATGCGATGCATGCATTGACGCCGCGCTGGCCGAAGCTGCGCCTCAAATTCGCGGGCATCGGGCCGCTCGAACAGCATCTTCGTGCGGTCGCGCGGAACCTCGGGCTCGAGGAGCGCGTCGAATTCGTCGGCTACGTGAAGGACATGCCGCGCCTGTATGCTGACATCGACCTGGTCGTGCAGAGCTCGTTTACCGAGGGCTTGCCCAACGTGATCCTGGAAGCTGCGTATCTGCGTGTGCCGATCGTCGCGACGGCGGTTGGCGGCACCGCGGAGGTCATCTCGCACCAGGAATCCGGCTGGCTCATCCAGCCGGGCGTCGAGCAGCTCACCGACGGCATTGCCCGGTTCCTCGAGCGGCCGCAGGATTTCGTGCGTATGGCGGAGCGGGCGCACCAGGGCATCCTGCAGAACTATTCGTTCGACGTGCGCACCGAGAAGCTGACCCGGATCTACGAAAAGCTCGTGGGCGGGAACTCGTGAACGTCCGACGCAAGGTGATGACCCCCGAGGAGGCCGAGAAGAAGACCCGGTATCTCTACTGGTGGCTGCTGCTCGCCTTGTTCTTCGAGTACGGCCGGCCGGCAAGCTATTTCAAGCCGCTGGGGATCATCCCGCTCAACAGCATGATCCCGCTGCTGCTGCTGGCGTTCACCTGCTTCGCGAAGGGGCTGCGGCCGTGGAACCGGATCTTCGCCGACGCGCTCGCCAAATGGCCGTTCATCTTCCTCGCCGCGGTATTCCTGTCGTCGTTCTGGGCGAATGTCGGCGGCTACTCGATCATCGTGTTCGAGCGCATGCTCGGGTATCTGTTCCTGTTCATCATGATCGCGCGCATCTGCACCAGCCGCGAGCGTGTGAACGGCGTGGCACTGACCCTGATCGTCTCGCATCTGTGGCTGTTGGCCATGAATCCCGAGGTCGTGCTGTCGCCGACCACCCGACATTACATCGTCGGCGCGACGTTTCTCGGTGACGGCAACGACTATTCGATGTCGCTGTGCATCCTGCTGGGGTTCCAGCTGAATATCGCGCTCGGCCAGCAGGCCAAGCTGAAGAAAATACTGAGTTGGGCGCTGCTCGGCATACTGATGCTGACCATCATCGGCACCCAGTCGCGAGGCGCGACGCTGGGCATGATCTCGGTGTTCGGCTACATGTGGTGGCGTAGCCCGCGCAAGGGCGTGGGCGTGGTCGCGATCGTGGTCGCCGTCGTCGGCGTGCTGCTGTATGCGCCGGCTGTGTACTTCGAACGCATGGGCACGCTCTCCGCCCCACAACAGGACGGTTCCGCGGAAGGTCGTATCCATGCCTGGCGGGCCGGTACGAAAATGGCGCTGAACCACGTGCTGGGCGTCGGCGCCGGCAATTTCCCCAACAACTTTCCGAAGTACCGCGCCCCCGATGCGCCGAACCGCTGGATGACGGCGCACTCGATGTACTTCCTGATCCTGGGCGAGCTGGGCTTCCTGGGCTTGCTGTTGCTGTTCAAGCTGGTGTTCGGCAACTTCCGCAGCAACGCACGCTTGAGAAAACGGCTGATGCAGGAACAGGAACGGATCAACGAGCCGACCCGGTTCGCGGCCGACATCCGCACCCTCAATGCGTTCAATGGCAGCATCGTGGGCCTGTCGGTGGCCGGGGCGTTCCTGTCGGTGACTTACTACCCGCACATCTTCGTGATGGTCGGACTGTGTATCTCGTTACGGCGCGTGATTGCAGAGGAGGCGGGATTGGCCAGCGTGTCCGCAACAGTGAAGCGACCGAAAATGCGGCGCATTCGTGCCGGCGCCGAACCCGAGGTCCCCGCGACGTGATTGCCAGGCGCCTTCTGAAAAGCGCGCTGGTCGCGAGCGCGTATCACACGGGATTGCTGGGCCTGTACCTCAGGCGCAAGCTGCGGGGGCGTGCCGTCGCGCTCACGTATCATCGCGTGTTGCCGGAACAGGAGTTTGCCCGGTCGTTTTCGACCGACGCCATCGTGGTCACGCCCGAGACCTTCCGGCATCACATGCAGGTCTTGCGCAAGTCGTTCAATCCGCTCACGGCCGAACAGTTCTCGGCGGCGCTCGCCAGCGGTCGATGGCCGCCCGGAGCCTGCATCGTGACTTTCGACGATGGCTGGCTCGACAACCTGCAGCACGCCTTGCCCATCCTGCAGGAATGCGGTGTGCCCGCGGTGCTGTTCATCGCCACCGACTACATCGGGACCGAACGTTGCTTCTGGCAGGAAACATTGGCGCGCTATCTGGCGGCCGCGGCGGCGGTCCCGGATCGTAGTGCTCCGCTGTTCGCCGAACTGGGCATTGCGCACGTTCTCGGGCTGCCGCCCGTCGAGGCGCGCGCGGCCATTCGGGCCATGATCGACTCGTTGAAGTCACAACCGCAGGCTCGGCTCGATGCTTTGCTGGCCCGGGTGCACGGTCTGTTGCAACAGTGGCAGGTCGAGCTGCCGCAAAATCATCCGGATCGATTTCTGTCCTGGGCGCAAGTCAAGCAGCTCAGCGACAGCGGCGTGGTTACGATCGCCTCGCATTGCTGCTCGCATACCCCGTTGACCAAGCTGGATGCCGAGGCGGTGCGCGAGGAATTGCAGCGGTCTCGGCAAGTCATCCGGGAACGCATCGGAATCGATACGCGCGATATAGCGTATCCGAACGGCGATCATGATCCGAACATCGCAGCAGCAGTGCGCGACAGCGGTTATCGCGCGGCCTTTACCACTGTTCGGGGGCACGTGGCACCCACGGCAAATGCCTTTACGCTGAAAAGAATCAATATTCACGAGCGTGGCACGGCCACGCCGGGCGCATTCCTCGCGCGCCTCGCCGGGATTTTCTAGTGGCTCGAATACTCGTTACCGACGGCGACAATCGATCCGCGCTCGCTGCGACTCGCTCGCTCGGCGAGCTCGGGCACACTGTGTTCACGGCCTCGGAGTCACATCCTGCGCTCGCCTCGGTGTCGAAACATTCGGCCGGGTTCGATGCCTACGCCAGCCCCTATCACGCCCCGGATCAGTTCGTGAAGGACATCGCAGCGATTACTGCGCGCCGGCAGATCGATGTGCTGCTGCCGATGACCGAGATCACCACGATTCTGCTGACGCGAGCACGCGAGCTGCTGCCCGCGACGGTTCGTATCCCGTTTCCAGAGGCCGACGTCGTAGCCACCGCCGCGGACAAATCCAAGGTGCTGAAGCTGGCGGCGGATATCGGTGTGCCCATCCCGAAGACATTGGTCATCGAATCGCCACAGGAGATCGAAGCGGTGTTGCAGCGGGTCGAGTACCCGGCCGTGTTCAAGCCAGCTCGCTCGCGCGCCTGGACCGGCGAGCGCTGGATCTCCGGCGGCACTGCCTACGCACGAACTGCCGATGATCTGCGTGCTCGGCTCAATAGCCTGCATCCGGCCATCTTTCCGGTGCTGATCCAGGAGCGCATCCAGGGTCCCGGCGTCGGCGTCTTCGTCTGTTGTGGCCGGGATTCGCAGGTGCTCGCGACCTTTGCTCACCGTCGGCTGCGTGAAAAGCCACCGTCCGGCGGAGTCAGCGTGCTGTGCGAAAGTGCGCCGGTCGATCCGGTTGCGAAGGAGCACGCCATCCGTCTGCTCAGGAGCATTGGCTGGCTCGGCGTCGCCATGGTGGAGTTCAAGCAGGACTCGCGCGATGGCAGCCTGAAGCTGATGGAGATCAACGGACGTTTCTGGGGATCCTTGCAGCTCGCCATCGATGCGGGCGTCAACTTCCCCCGCCTGGCCGCCGACATCGCGCTCGGCCAGGCCGCGCCGATCGGCAATTATCGGGTCGGGGTCCGCTCCCGTTGGTTTTGGGGGGATCTCGACGCCATGCTCGCGCTGCTGCTGCGCAGTCGATCACAACTGAACCTGCCGGAGGTCCACCCGGGCCGATGGCGAACCCTGCTGAGCTTTCTGAGCCTTTGGCACCCCCGAACGAGATACGAGCTCGAGCGCGCGGGCGATCCCCGCCCGGCGTTCCTGGCCGCGCGGCGTTGGTTACTTAATCGGGACTGATCGATCCAGGGCCGGTCGCGGCACCGTACTCGTGGCGCCGAGTCCGGGTTTTGCGGAAACGCCGCGGCGAGATACCCAAAGGGGCTCTTCCAGTATGCGCCACAATTGTTACAAGATATGCGGCGCCGTGGGCCAAGTATGTGTTGTTTCACGGAAGCGGCGCGGTACCCGGTGCTAGGGTCACGCACTGAAAACGAGAATGCCGCCGAGTCATCGCTCGCTCGGGAGAATCCATCTTGAAGCTGCTGGCCATTGCCGAGCATTTCCCAAGCCCTTACAAGGTTTACCACTACGTCCAGTTCGAGCAGTTTCTCAAGGAGGGGCATGAACTGGCGGTGTATGCCTTCGGCAAGCACGAGGGCGGAGTGGGCCGAAGCGGCGCAACGGCCAGCTTCGTGGAGCAGACGCGTTACCTGCCTGCCACCCTGCACGAGTTGCCGAAGTTCCTGCGAAGATTGCTGGTCGATTTCTGTCGCCACCCATGGCGTGGCGCGCAGCGCGCAGTGCGGGCTTTCGCCTATCCGGCGCCGTTGAAGCAGCGTTGTTTGAATCTGGCTCGCGCGCTGCTGTTGCCCGCGCAAGCGCCGGATTTCTGCATCGTTCACAACCTGCGCGCGGCCGTCAATGTGCGCTTCCTGAGCGCCATCTATCCCGAGGCGGTCATCGCCATGCACTACCACGGCGGCGAGGTGCAGGGGGTGCCAGTGCCGCCGGCTGCAACCGTCAAAGCCACCTTCGATAGCTTCGACGTGGTGTTCACAAACACACAGAGCTCCCGTCAGCAGGCCATCAATCGCGGCCAGGCACCGGAGCGGATCGTGATTTCGCCGGTCGGTTACGATCTGGGGGATTTTCCCGATCCGCAGCAGCGCGACTACCGGCGCGATGGCCGGCTCAACGTGCTCATGGTGGGCCGGCTGAGCGAGGAAAAAGGCTTCCTGTTCGCTCTGCGGGCCTTGAAGGTCTTGATCGAGGAAGGGCAGAGCATAGCGGTGCGCATCGCAGGCGATGGACCGCAGCGTGAGTTGCTCGCGAGTTTCATCGCCGAGCACGGGCTGGGTCGCCACGTCGAAATGCTGGGCCGGGTCGAGCAGGAAGGTCTGCGGCGCTACTGCAGCGAGGCCGATGTGTTCCTGTTGCCGAGCGTGCCGTTCAGTACCTGGGAAGAAAACCAGGCTTGCGTCGTGCAGGAAGCGCTGCTCATGCGCGCGGTCGCGGCGGTGAGCCGCACTGGCGGCGTTTGCGAATCGACTGCCCCGGAGATGTTGCCCTATAGCTTCGAGCCGGGCAGCGTCGAGGGGATGGTCGCGAGCCTGCGCGCCTTGGCTCAGCTGTCCGAAGAGCAACTGCGCTCGCTGGGCGCGCACGGCCGCAGCTTCGTCGAGGCGCGTTATGACATTCGACCTGTCAATCGTGAGCTGCTGGGCACCGCCATGTTGTATCGGCGTGGCCGCGCGCTGAGGGCCGATACGGTTACCATTGGCGCATGAGTCAAGCGCCAGCGCCCCGCAGGCCAGCCATGCTGGTCATGATCGGTTATGAGATCGATATCGGCTTTGCCATCGGGCGGCTGGTCAGCGTGTTCTTCGACATGGCGCGCCAATGGACGGGCAACGCCACGCAGGTGCATTTCGCGTTCGCGAAAGTGGGCGCGGCGCGCTCGAATGCGCTGCCGCCGGATTTCCACCAGGTGATCGAGTTCGACATGCGGCAGCCGACGCCGGCCGCGGCGGCGGCTCTGGCCGACTATATCCGGGCTCATCGCATCAACACCGTATTCGCGCTCGACCTGTCGGCGAACGCGAGCTATCTGGGCGCCCTGAGGAGCGCGGGCATCGAGCGCATCTTCAGTTATTGGGGGGCACCGATGAGCTCGCTCAACAGCGGTCTGAAGCTGCTGCTGAAGCGCCTGGAAGTCGCGCTGCTCCGGCGCGCTCGCCCGGATCATTTCATCTTCGAATCGCGCGCCATGCAGCGCTTCGCCGTCGAAGGACGCGGCCTGCCCGCACGCCAGACCGCAGTGATTCCAACCGGCGTGGACGCGAACAGATTTCGCCCGGACCCCGCGAACGTCGAGCTCGTTTACCAACGCTTCAACATCCCTCGCGAGCGTCGCGTCATCGTTTACATGGGTCATTTGCATGCCCGGAAAGGCGTCCACGTATTGATGCGAGCGGCCGGTCACCTGGTATCGGTGCTGGGGCGGCGAGATGCACACGTGCTGTTCCTCGGCAATCGCGGCGATGAGGTCGAGAAGTTCCGGGATGACTTCGCGGCGGGCACGGAGTGCATCACGTTCGGCGGCTATCAGAACGATATTCCCGCGCTGCTGTCGGGTTGCTATGCCGGATGCATTCCCTCGACCGGTTGGGATTCGTTTCCAATGTCGTCGCTGGAGATGCAGGCCTGCGGTTTGCCGGTGCTGGTGAGCGACTGGCAGGGCGTACCGGAAACCATTGCGGACGGCGAGACTGGCGTGGTCGTGAAGACCGGCGATGCTGCGCTGCTGGCCCAAGCGATCGCGGCTTTGGTCGACGATCCGTCACGTCGGGACAGGATGGCAGGGGCCGCGCGAGCACGTATCGAAGCCGCGTTCACGCGCGAACATCAGGTTGCCAACCTGACGCGATATCTGCAGCAACGAGCTTCGTAACTAGCTGAGTATTCCCCGCAGAACCTGACCGACGCGCATCGGCAGGTCCTTCGGACTGTACGAGTGCGTCGGCAGTGTCACGATGCTGGCGGCGACCTGGCGCGCACCGGGCATGTCGCGGTCCGATTCGGGCAGCCAAGCCGCCACCTCCGGAACATCGCACAAGGCGCTCGGATACGAAGCTGTCGCACCGATACCCGCCGCTTCGAGTTTCTCCAGCACCGCTGCACGCTGGGCTGCGTCCTTCATGAGAAACGCATACCTGGCGTAGGCAGGCTGCGAATCGGGCGGCATGTCGATCAGGCGTACGCCCGGCACTTTGCTCAGCTCCGCATGCAGTGCGGCGGCCTTGTTGCGTCGGTCGCGCGTGAGCTCAGGCAGCTTGTTCAACAAGGTTCCGGCAAAGCCCGCCAGGGTGCCGCTGTAACGCTCCACCGGATAGGTCTCGTCATACACCGTGCGCCCGAGGCCGAGCCCAGGCATCTTGCGCACGACGCCGTACAGGGTGGGGCGGAGCAATGTCGCGTACGCCGCCAGTTTGACGATCGTCGTTGCGGTCCGGACCGCCGATGCGGGCGCTAACGTCGCGTGTCGACGATCCAGCGCGGCAGACAGTTCGGGGTGGCTCGCGACCAGCGCGCCTCCCTCCAGGCTGGTGATGTTCTTGCCCTTGTCGAAGCTGTACAGGCCGACATCGCCGAAGCCGCCGACGGGCCGTCCGTCCAGCGTCGCTCCGAGCGCTTGCGCGCTGTCGTCCAGCATCCAGACTCCCTGCTCGCGCGCGATCGCCGCGATGCTGGCCAGGTGATTCGGGATCCCATACAGGTTGGCGGTGACGACGGCCAGCACTCGCGAAAAATCGAACTTGCGCAACGCTTCAGGATCCAGGCTCAACGATGCGGGGTCTACATCGCACAGGCGCGGCTTGAGGCCCGCCTTGATGACCGAGGCGGGCACGGAATAACACGTGTATGCGGGAACGATGACTTCGACACGCTGCGCATCCTTGGTCACGTCGCGCATGGCTTGCAGTGCCAGCACCATCGCGGCGCGGCCAGTGGAAACGAGCCAATAGCGACGATGCCCGGCATGCGCCGCCAACCCTTCGCCGAGCGGGATCGCGGCCGAAGCGGTCAATCCTTTCGCGAGGCTCACCGCGAAGGTGAGGGGAGAGATCGGCGTGCCCGCCGGTGCGACGAATGCCATGGACGGACCGCTCAGGGAATGGAGCGGGCCAGCGGCGGCCCGATCAGTCGAGTCACCCACAGCGGCAACTTCTGCCAGAGCTGGATGGCGAGCTTGTACTTGGGGTTGTCGACGTTGAGCTGCGGCATCTCGCCGCCGTTCGGGCGATGGAAATACCAGTACAGCTGGCTGGCGGTGGCGTTCCACTTTTTCTTGAAATCCTCGGCACCCGAATCAGCCGTGGATCGGCCGAGGTGATAGCGTGTGCAGCCGCGCACGCAGGCATCGCGCATCATGTCCCAATAGAGCACGTAATTCGCTTGCAGCGGGCGCGACAATTCGGTGCCGCCGGCCCACAGCCCTTCGACCACGCCGTTGAAGTAACCGTTGAAAGCGACTGCGACCGGCACCTCTGCCTGCGAGCAAACAAAAATGCGTGTGTGATCGGGCAGCGCTTGCAAGATCGCCTCGAAATAGGAGCGTGCGTAAAACGGCGTGCCCAGTGCGCGCCACGATTGCTCCATGACCGAATAGAAAACGTCCAGCAGCTCGATGCCTCCGGAGCGCACCTCGAGATTGTTCTTTTGCGCGCGGCGAATGTTGGTGCGGTGTTTGGACGTGAACTTGTTCCACAGCGTGTCCGGGTCGGGGGCGAGCTCGATGTGCATGCTGATCTTGCGCGTCGAAACCGGCATGTCGGTGTCGATGGCCGACGCGCAGCGCAATTCCAGGTAATCGGCTTTCAGCTCGTGCGCTCGCTCGCGCGCAGCCCGCACCAACGCTTCGGTCGCGGCTGCATCGACGGACACCGGCCCGCCGTAATTGACGAAAGGCATGGAGCAGAGCACTCGACCAAACATCGGGCTTGCGACCAGGGTGAGCGGCAGCACCCCCCGGATCTCGTCGCCATGGCGCGCGATCAGATTGAAGCTGGGGTTGCGCAGCGCCTGCCGGTTGATCCCGCTCCACTCGTACAGGTGATAGAACGAGCCGTGCGGCTGTTGCCGCAGAAACGCGTTCCATTCGCCGGCGTGCGCGGCGGTTGCGATCTCCACGGCGAGCGGCGCGCTGGCACCGGCGAGTGCGGCTTGGGGAACCACGGCGACAGTCATCAGCGCTTTCTCGACTCCTGCAACGTTCTCAAGAATTCTAAAAATGCGGCGGCGACCATGGTACGGCCCGGCGGGTTCAGATGCCCACCGTCGTAAGTCCAGTCCGGCGCCAATGACGGCACTGTGCTGCCGCCGTCCTTCAGTTCGCACGGGCGACCGTCGGGGTGGCGCGATTGTACCGCCGCCAGATCGAACAATTGATGCCCGCTGCCGAAGCGGGCGCGCAATTGCCGATTGAACCAATCTCGGGCGCGATTGCCGGCGATGCTGAGATGGCGATGCCCCAAGGCGCGGCGCAGCCACGCATATGGACCGGCCGGCAAGGATCGCAGCGGTACCGTGCAATGTACCAACTGCACGCCGGGCTGATCTGTCGACAGCTGCTCAATTGCCCTCTGGTAGTGGTCCCAGAGCGTTTCTGCCTGGGCCTGCGTCTCGATGTCGACATAGCAGAACTTGAGCAGTGCCACGTCCAGCGCCGGCCGATGTTTCGCAGTCAGCACGTGGCGGAAGGCTGCAATCTTGGTAAGTGGTTCTCGGTTTACGCCGACGCATTCGTGGATGATGAGGAGAGGGTGAATGGGCAGGGGCTCGTGCGCCCGAGCCAGGTCCAATACGTGCGCGTCCGTGCGACCCTGCCGTGCCAGTTCTTCGATGCCCGTAAGGATGTTCGCGCCTACGGATTGATGCGCAAAAAATGTTTTCATTCGTGCCTTGCGTCGAGCGGCGGAAACGTCGGAAATCTGGCGCTCGCGCCGTGCTGTCGCCGAGTGGCTACGTGGGCAAGCAACTCGGAGTGTATTCAGGGAGGCGCTGGATGACCTTGAAAGATGTCCTACCTACAGTACGCCGACCCTCGGCTCGCGCCGTCGATGGGGATTTGCGACAGGTTTGCGGTTCAACGAGGTGCAGATATCTTGCCGGCGCCTCGAGTTCAGCGGCACTGATTTGACGGTTGCGCAGGGTAGCCCGATGCAGATCCAGAGTGCGACCGGGGTATTTCACTTCGTTGGCTTGTGTAGGTTGATTCAGTATAAATTCATATTCCTGGTTGTAGCAGCACGAGGGCCGGTCCTCTCGTCGATACGGCGAGACCGCCCGACAACCTGGCTTCCCCGGGCAGTGATTGAGGAGTAGCAGCTAATGGCTCATTTGAATGAAGTCACGCACCGCGCCGTCGCGGGCGCACGACGATGGGGGCGGGCGTTCGTGCTCGCGTGCATGTTTGCTGGCGGCATGAGTATCGCGACCAATGCGTCGGCTGCCCGTACGATCCGCTCGCTGCCGTTTACCGAGAATTTCAACTCCAACAATTACAGCGATCTGGTCTGGATCACGCAAGGCGCGACCCACACCTGGATGAGCAGCGCCGGTTTCAACGGCAGCGGCGCGGCCAAGTTCACCGGTCCGAACGCGGAAGGCTACTCGGGTCTGGGCCAGTTCATTCTCGGCCTGTCGAGCGTTCCGGAGCAGCTCAACGTGCGCTTCCTGGTTTATCACGGCCGCATGTGGCACGAGTTGGGCGCGGGCGGCAAGATGATCATCATGAACCGCGAGGGCAACCGCGGCCGTCCGATGCTGATCATCGGCGATTGGAATTCGGGCAACTGGGAAAGCTGGGGTGCGTGCGATGGCACCGTGTGCCGCTACGAAGGCGGCGACTACTGGCCGAACGGCACCGAGCGTCTGCGTATCGGCAACAGCACCACGGGCGGCGGCAAGCGCTCCAACGAATGGATCAGCGTCGAGTTCGAAGCGAACACCCGCACCGGCATGATCCGCCTGTACGTCGACACGCAGGACGGCGAGTTCTCGGGCCTGTACATCGAGCGTCCGATGGACGACACCGGTCCGGGCGGCACCTGGAGCATGGTCGACATCATCGGCGGCTACATGAACAACGGCAACGTCCGCTCCGATCCCGAAAACTACTTCATGATCGATGAGCTGGTCATCAACTCCTCACGCATCGGTCCGCCCGCGGGATTCCGTTCCACCGGCAACACGACTCGTCCGAATCCCCCGACCTCGCTCTCGGTGCAGTAATAATGGTTCGAATCACGAAAAAATCTCTGGCGGCCACGTTGTGTCTGGTCGGTGCGGCTTTCACGGCTCAACCGGCGCTGAGCGCGGCAGCACGCCTGCCGTTCTCGAGCAGCTTCGAAACCGGCTCTTTCAGCGAATGGAACGGCGGACTGGATGCGTCCATGACCGTCACCTCGTCGGTCGCCTCGGCGGGCCGCTATTCGACCCAGGCGGTGATGACCCCCGGGCGCTCCACCGACAACTACAAGGAATACGTGTTTGGTGACAATCGACGGGTCGGTGGCGAAGCGGCCGACGATGGCGTGTGGCTGTCGTTCGACAGCCGTTTCGACACGGGCTTTCGGTTCGGCGACGGCGCCGTCGTGCACAAGATTGCCATCATCAACCTGGAAGACGTGAACGATGGCCGGCGGCGCTACCAGATCATTCTCAACGTCTGGACCAGCGACAACACCTACTTCATCGAGCACCTGAAGTGGAACGCGGACGGCAGCTTCAATCGCGCCATGCCGACGGTGTCGCAGAACATCGGCACCAAGGCCGCGGTGCGCTTTGGACAGTGGGACAAGCTGAAGCTGTACATCAAGCCCAACACGCTCGGCCAGTCCAATGGCATCGTGCGCCTGTGGGTCAACGGCGAGCTGAAGGCCGAACACACCAACGTGGCGCTGCGCGAGAACGTGCCGGTCAATCCCAACAAGCTGATCATGTCGAATTACGTCACGCAGACGACGACCAGCGGCACGCAGCGGTGGGACAACTGGCACCTGTCGGAAACGGATCCGGACGGTGCCGTCCGCCCGAACCCGCCGGTGCTCGACTCGGTCCAGTAATACGTTTGTAAAGCGTTTGTAACCTGCGACGGCGGGCGCAATGCCCGCCGTCGGTTTTACTGACAATCGAGGCCTCCGCATTGAGGACTGGCGCGTGACGCTGGGCCGGTCGGCCATGTAGCCTGTGCGGATGCTGACCAAACTTTCCTCTCGTGCCGGCGAGCTGTTCGGTTTTCTCAACCGGACCGACGGTTCGCTCAGGAGCAAGATCCTTCGTTCCGGCTTCTGGCAGGCGCTGGCGACCATCGGCGTCAACGGCCTGACATTTGCCAAGTCCGCGGTGCTCGCTCGCCTGCTGGTCCCGGAGGCGTTCGGCCTGATGACCCTGTCCCTGATGGCCATCCGCGGCGCGCAGCTGATCACCGAAACCGGCTTCGGCAGTGCCATGGTCCAGCGTCAAGGCGACTGGGCATCCGCCAAGGACACCGCGTTCACGCTGCTTGCTCTGCGCGGCATCCTGCTGGCCGTGCTGATGGTGCCCGTCGCGTACGGCATGTCCGCGTTCTACGAGAAGCCCGAGCTGGTGGCGCTGATCAGCGTGCTCGGCGTGAGCTTTCTGTTCTCCGGATTGGGCAACATCGACCTGATGCTGACCATCCGCGAGCTGGACTTCAAGAAGATCGCAGTCATCGAGAACGTGGTCGGGTTCTCCTCGTTCGTCATCGCGATCGCGATCGCCTGGTGGACGCGTTCGGTGTGGGCCCTGGTCGCGAGCTTCGTCGCCGCGGCGCTCATCAAGACCGTGATGTCGTACGTGCTCATTCCCGGCCGGCCGGTGTTTCATATCGACCGCAAGGTCGCGATGGAGCTGCTCCACTACGGCAAATTCATCACCGCCTCGACCATCCTGATGTTCATCGCCTCCGAGGCGGGCGGCGCGGTCATCGGCAAGATGCTGGACGTGACCCAGCTCGGCCACTATTCGGTGGCGTTCCTGCTGGCGAACTTTCCACCGACGCACGTGGCGTTCGTGCTCTCGAACATCATGTTCCCGGCCTACAGCAAGATCCAGAACGATCTGCCGGTGCTGCGCAAGACCTTTGCGCAAGTGACCGAAGTCATCGCTTCGCTGGTGATGCCGGTGATGGCGGGCATGGCAGCGGCCGCCGGCACGATGATCGGCACCTTTTACGGCGCCGGCTGGGAAAGCGCGGTCGAGCCGTTCCGCATTCTTTGTATCTACGGGGCGCTGCACGCCATCGTCACCGTGAACGGCTACATGTTCAACGGCATCGGCCGGCCGGATATCGGTTTCCGTATCGCGGTGATTCGCGTCGTCAGCATCCTGGTGCTGATCGTGCCCGCGATCAAGCTGGGAGGCACCGTGGGTGCCGCGGCCGCCATGAGCTTCGTGATGGTGCTGAACCTGGGATACGGCCTGTATCAGGTCACCCAGGTCATGGGCGCGAGCAAGCTCGAGGTGGTACGGCCGCTGCTGCCGGCGCTGGTGAAATCCGTGGCAGCCGGCGGCGCGATCTGGCTCGCGGATCAGTTCCTCCCCGACAGCAAGATCAAGATCGTGTGGCTGATCCTCACCGGCGCCGCCGTCTACGTGCCGATGAACATCGGCATGATCAAGGCCGTGCTCAAGCTGAAGAAGTGAGCCTCAGCCGAGCACTTTCAGCAACAGGTTCTTGACCAGGTTGGAGGCGCGGAACCGGGAATTGCGATTGCCCTGAATCGCCGAGGGGAACACGTTGTTGACGCCGACCAGCTCCGGCCAAATGCCGTGCGCCGACAGGCCCCATTGGTCGACGCGCCCGAGCATCGAATCGGCCGGATAGCGAATCGGCAGGACGTTCTCGGTAAGCACGCGCGCGGCCCGCTGACTGACCAGATAGGCAGTGGAGCAGGCAGGCAGGGAGTTGCCGAATTTGAATCGCACCAGGCCGTCCCCGGCAGGCTCGAAATGACGGCAGTCGAACCGCAGCTGGATGATGGCCCAGTCCGGCGGAGCGGCCTTCAGCGCGGCCTCGATGCGTTCACGCGCGTCGGGGGCGAATTGTGCGTCGTCCTCGCTCACCAGCGCGTACGGCGTGCCTTCGCGGACCATGCGTTGATAGATCATCAGATGGCTCAGGCTGCAGCCGATCTCGCCCATCAGCAGCGAACGATCGAAGCTGCGGCGCGAAACCTCATCGTTGTAACGGCCGTCCCGGACCAGCTCGTCCATCGACAGTTTCTTGCCGTCGAAGGCCGGCAGCACGGTGGGCTCGATGCCCACGCTGCGCAAGTGGCTGGTGATGTACAGGCGGCGCTCCGGACTGCGCTCCAGGTTGATGACGTACGCCGGATAGCTCTGCGGTGCGACCGAGAGCGGCCGATTGGCCAGGGCACGCAGGCGCCGATATTCGCGATAGTTCTTCGCGGCCCGGAACAGTAGCGAGGATCGTAGGTCAGCCATGATTGCGTCGTTATGGTTTTTCCAGGCGGCGCCGGTCGGTGTCGATGAGCTCCACGTTCAGGCCGGCACCCAGGAACGCGAAGGCGATGTCGGCATCATCGAAGGCTTCCCCGGGCTGCGCAGCGGCCAGTACGCGGGCGCCCTTGGATTCCAGGTCCTGCACCCCGGCGGCGACCTGCTGGGTCTTGAATGCGAGGTGATGCAATCCGCCGCCGCGCTCCTTGATGAATTCCACCAGCGGCGAGGACAGCGAGGAGGGCTCGATCAGCTTGATGTCGATGGAACCGGCCTTGCGCATGAATTGCACGTTCACCTGCTGCCGCGTGTTGGTGACGACTTCAGTGCGGACCGTGTAACCCAGCATTTTTTCGAGCACGGCGCGCGCGGGGGCGATCTTGCGCACGGCCAGGCAGACGTGATCGAGCCGATAGTCCGGAGCGTCGGTCGAGTCGGCGCCGCTCATGCTCGCTTCGCTCCGTGCAAGGTCTCCAGCCAGCCGCGGCTCACGGCGACCATTTCTTTTTGCCAGGGCGTGAAGGATAGCACGTGATTGGCTTCGGCAACGACGTGCTGGTGCAGCTGCGAAAGGTAGGGTCGCAACTGCTCGGCGAACGGCGCGGCGAATTTCTCTTCGTATTCGGACTGCAACCGGTCCTTTTCGCTGAACAGCATCAGTGCGCGTCCGCCGCGTTTCAGGAACGCGAAGAACGCGGGCGGGAACAGCGGATTGGCATTGCCGCGCTGTTCGGCGGTGGCCGCGATCGGGGCCGCCTGCGTCGCCGGCTTCTCCTTGACGATCAGCCGTTTCATCGATCGCCAGATCACACCGTACTCGCTCTGGAACGTGAGCAGGCGCCACCACGACTTGGGCTGCAGCAGGCGACGGTAATAGCCCTGGCGGCGGGAATCGAGCTGTGCGCGGGTCAGATATTTCGCGGGCGTCGCCGCATTGCTCGCCAGGGTGACTGTCATGCCCAGCGACAGCAAACCTTCGACTTCCGGTTCGCGCTCCGCGGTCAGCAGGGCCGTTATTGCGCCTCCGCACAGTCCGCCAAGAATGAATTTGTTCGCGTGCACGTTGTCACGCAGCCATTGCATGGCACTGCGTGTATCGGTGACATACCGGCCCACTTCGATGTTGTTATAAACATCGGCCAGCAGCGTTTCCTGCAGCTCGCCGGTGGAATCGCCGAGCCCGTAGAAATCGAATCGAAACACGCGATAGCCCATTTCCACCAGCGCGTCCGTCAGCGGTACATACAATCGGCCCGGCCCGACCCGCATTTTCACGCCGGGCGAAAGCAGCACGATGACCGGCAGATCCTCGCGGGGCCGGGCAGGCGAGTGCAGGGTGCCGAACAGAGTGTTGCCGTCGCTGCTGGAGAAGGTGACCGCGCTGACATCGCCAGTCTGTTGCATGCGTGAAGTCCCCACCGGATTCATTCGATCACTCAGTGCCGGATGCGGCAGTGTGCAGCGGCATGGCCGCTGGCGCGCTCAGTACTTCATCCAGCCACCGCAGAGTGAGCTCCTGAAGTTTGCTCGCGCGTGCATAGAAGGGTTTGATCTCGCGCCAGAACGGTTGCTCGGCCGCTCGCGACAGCGTGCCCTGGGGGTAGCTGGCGGCCAGCGCCTTCAGATCGGCGCGCTCTTTCTGGGCCTCGGTGGCGGCGATCTGCACGACCAGCGTGGGGCCGGCATGCTGCTTGCTTTCGGTTGTGAGTAAAGTGCTCACGCCGCAGCTCTCCAGCAGGTCCTTGCCGATCTCGTAGCCGTCGACGTTGACACTTCCGCCGGCGCGAATGCGGGCAGTGAGCACCTCGCGGTTGTCGATCACCTTGCCATAGACCGCCAGCTGGGTGCTCAGGTTGGAACGCAACAGCTCCTGGAAATAGGCATCGCCGTCGAGGATCGGATCCCACAGGACCAATGGCGCGCCGTGCAGGCGAGGAAGACTGGGTTGCCCCGCGTTCGATTCGGCCAGCAATGCCGCGACGCTGGCGCCCAGGCGCAGTCCGATGAAGCCGATCTGCTGAACCGCCGGCATGCGCTGTTCGAGCGCGCCTACCGCGGCCACGAGGTCGGCACGATGCGAGTCGAGACTCGTGTCGGCGCTCATGCCGCTGCTGTCACCAGCACCGCAATAGTCGAAACGCAGCACCGCGTGGCCGCGTGCCGCCAGGGCGCGGGCGCAGCTGACGAAGACGCGGTGGCTCCACAGCTTTTCTTCGCCGAAGGGATGGCTCATGACGAAGGCCAGGGGCTGGGCCGCGCCTTCCGGCGAGTGCAGGATGCCGAACAATCGGGCGTCCTGGCGGGCGAAAAAGAAGGGTGTCTCTGTCACGCGCGTGAAAACTGCAGTTGGAGACCGCGAATCATACCTGGGCAGGTCGTTTCGATGTGTCGTCTGGTTCGCAGTCGGGGATGGCCGAAACGGCCATGGCTGGCCCCGGCCGGCTCGATTACGCTAGCGCGCCCGAGCGAGCGAGGCTACCGTCCGAAAGTGACCGTCGAACGGCCATACACCACGGCCGGCGGGGTTGAGCGGCGCCTCACAGAGGGGTTGCGTCGGAACCGGATACAGTTAGGGGTCTATGCCCAAGCGCTTACTTTTTATCGAAGGCAACCGGGATGGCACGGTTGGCGGCTCCTATTTCGTCCTGCTCGATCTGGTGCGGGGCCTGGATCGCGCCCGCTATCACCCGATCGTTGGCTTCCATCGCGAGAACTACCTGATCGACACCTTCGAGGAGGCGGGCGCGGAAGTCGTGCTATTCGACAATCTGCCGCCTTTCCAGTTCAGCGCGGCGCCGCTGAATCGGGTGCTGGGGCCGCTGAAGCGGCTGATCAATCTGCAGCGGGGCTTGTTCGCGCAGGCCCGCGTCTATGCGCGTTACCTGCGCGAGAACCGTATCGACCTGATCAATCTGAACAATTCGATGACGCGCAATCATGCGTGGATGCTGGCAGCCCGGCAGCTGGGCATTCCCTGCATCACGCACGAGATGGGCATCAACCAGAGCTATTCGACCATCTCGCGCTACCTGGGGCGGCGACTCGATCGCATCGTGTGCGTGTCGCACGCCGTGCACAACGCCATGCGTGCGCACGGCATCGACTATCCGAACATCCAGGTGATTCACAATGGCATCGATCTGGATCGCTACCAGAGGAAGGAAACGCCGGCCCAACTGCGGCGCAAGCACGCCATCCCCGAGGGCGTGCCCGTCATCGGCGTGGTAGGGAACATTCGTGAGTGGAAGGGGCAGGAAACGCTGGTGCGCGCCACGGCCCTGCTGAAAAACAAATATCCCGAGTTGCGCTGCCTGCTGGTGGGAGACTGCGGCAACGCGGATCGCGCCTACGGCGAGCGCATCGATCGCATCGCCAGAGAGCTCGACGTTACTGGCAACATCGTTCTCACCGGGTTTCAGCGCAACGCCATCGACTACATGGAGCTGATGGATGTGGTGACCCACACGTCGATCACGCCCGAGCCGTTCGGAATCGTGACCCTCGAAGCGATGTCGTGTGCCAAGCCGCTGATCTCGACCACCATCGGCGGCCCCGCCGAAGTGGTGGTGAGCGGGGAGAGCGGATTGCTGGTCGATCCGGGCAAGCCCCAGGACCTGGCCGATGCCATCGATCGCTTCCTGAGCGATCCGGACTATGCGCGGCGGATCGGCAGGCAAGGTTACGAACGAATGCTGATTCACTTCAGCATGAAGCACACCGTCGAGAAGACGATGGCGGTTTACGCCGAGATCTTGCGATTGACCCCGGTGGATGCGGCGGCGCGAGGGGCGCCGAGTGCGTCGACCGGTTGATCCCTTGCGAGGACCCTGGGTCCGACGCCAACTCCCGCAGTCCTGGAACAGTTTTGATGCACGGCCGGTTACTCGCCAGCCTGGCCGACCGAATGCTCTGCTGAGCGCGCGGTCGGCGGGCGATTCTGCCATTCGCTCGCGAGGACCGTATGAGTCAATTCAGTACCAAGCGCATTCTGATCACGGGCGGGGCAGGGTTTCTCGGCTCCCATCTGTGCGAACGGCTGATCGCCGATGGTCACGATGTGCTGTGCGTGGATAATTTTTTCACGGGTTCCAAGGGCAACATCGCGCAGCTGCTCGACTGTTCGCATTTCGAGCTGATGCGCCACGATGTGACATTTCCGCTGTACGTGGAGGTGGACGAGATTTTCAACCTGGCGTGCCCGGCCTCGCCCATTCATTACCAGCACGATCCGGTGCAGACCACCAAAACCAGCGTGCATGGCGCCATCAATATGCTCGGGCTCGCCAAGCGGGTTCATGCCAGGATCCTGCAGGCATCCACCTCCGAGGTGTACGGCGATCCCTCCATGCATCCCCAGGTCGAGGAATATTGGGGCAATGTCAATTCCATCGGCCCGCGTTCCTGCTACGACGAGGGCAAGCGCTGCGCCGAGACGTTGTTCTTCGACTATCACCGCCAGCACAACCTGCGCATCAAGGTCATGCGCATCTTCAACACCTACGGCCCGCGGATGCATCCGAACGACGGGCGCGTCGTTTCCAACTTCATCATGCAAGCGTTACACAACCAGCCGATCACGGTGTACGGCGACGGCACGCAGACGCGCTCGTTCTGTTACATCGATGACATGGTGGAGGCGTTCGTGGCGCTGATGGCCAGCGGCGACGAGGTGACCGGTCCGATCAATATCGGCAATCCCGGCGAGTTCACCATGCTGGAGCTGGCGCAGACCGTGCTCGACATCACCGGCTCGGGCTCCCGGATCGAGCATCGGCCGCTGCCCAAGGATGACCCCAGGCAGCGCCGGCCGGACATCAGCAAGGCCAAGCAATTGTTGGACTGGAGTCCGAAAGTGCCGCTGCGCGACGGACTGACGCGCACGATCGCCTACTTCGAGAAGCTGCTCGGCTCGCGAATGATCTAGAGCCAGCTCGAGATCCTGTCGCGCAGCCGGCGGCCGTGTTCCAGCCAGCGCT
>NZ_CALFXI010000012.1 GCF_937958065.1 uncultured Steroidobacter sp. | reverse complement strand
TGCCGCTGCAGCGAATAATCCTCGAGCGCCGATGAGTGCTCGGCGCCATGAATCAACACGACGATGGGCACGCGCGCCTGCCCCGGCGGCAAGGTCAAGCGGCCGGCGAGCTCCACACCGCTGCCCTGAAAACGTGTGTCGATTTCAATCAACCGTTCGCGCCGGCCGGCGATGTCGTCGAACTCGATCTCGCCCCGCTCGCAATCGAGGAAGACGTGATGTCCGTCGGAGCGATCGGTCCAGCCGAGCGTGCTGGTCCAGCGACCCTGGCCCTGCGACGTGAGCCTCCCCGTACGGCCATCCAGAAAACTCCAGCGCAGCTGCCCCTCCCCGCTGGGCACGATGTCCAGCCTGGAACCGTCCGCCATCGCGTAGATGCCGGCTTCGCAACGGCCGGGCTTTGCAGCGGCAACCTCGGCGGTGCTGGCGAGCGCCAGCAGGATCAGCGACATAGGGGCCATCCAATGCATGCGAACAACCTGCTCGATTCGTTGCGACTGCGCCCTTCGACGCCGCAGCCGCGCGCAAGGTTGCGGCGGGCGCGCAAGCAACAACTGCTGCAACTGGCGCGTTACCGCGAGGGATTTTCCGTCACCGCCCCTTCGGAGACCGCCATGAACGAGGACACCTTCAACATAAGCATTCGCAAGTTCCTGAAGATGGTCGGCGTCAGCTCGCAGCGCGAGATCGAGCACTCGGTCGGAGCGGCCATCCAGCACGGCCAGATCGCGGGCAACGAGTCCCTGCCCGCCCGCATGACGCTGGAGATCGAAGGCGTACAGCTGCGCGTCGCGTTCGACGGCGTGATCGAGCTGGAGTAACCCCGTCCGGGCACGCGTATATCTCACAAAACATCCGCCGCATCGCTTGACACGCCCGCGCGGCAGGCGGATAAGTACGCCCGAAAGGTAGCGGTAACAAATTTCAGGAGGTTTATAACAAACAGCACATCGAACGCCTGTTTTACAAATTGACGCCACAACGAAAGGGGGAATTTTCAATGAATGGAATCTCTAGAAGATTGACCGTTGCCGGCACGCTGTTCTCCGCATTCGCCTGCGCTGCCGCGCTCTGCACTTCCACCGCCAATGCACAGACACTGACCTCGAGCCAAACCGGCACTCACGGCGGTTATTACTACTCGTTCTGGACCGATGGCGGCGGCTCGGTGTCCTTCACCCTGCAGCCCGGCGGTCGTTACTCCTCGCAATGGAGCAATGTCGGCAACTGGGTCGGCGGCAAGGGCTGGCAGACCGGCGGACGCCGCACCGTCAGCTACTCGGGCAGCTTCAATCCCTCCGGCAATTCCTATCTCGCGCTGTATGGATGGACCACCAATCCGCTGGTGGAGTATTACATCGTCGATAGCTGGGGCACGTGGCGCCCGCCGGGCGGCGAAGGCTATCTCGGCACCGTCACCAGCGACGGCGGCACGTACGATGTCTATCGCACGCAGCGGGTCAACCAGCCTTCCATCGAAGGGACCCGCACGTTCTATCAATACTGGAGCGTTCGACAGCAGAAGCGAGTCGGCGGCACCATCACCACCGGCAATCATTTCGACGCATGGCGCAGCTACGGTCTGAATCTGGGCACGTTCAACTACATGGTCATGGCGACCGAGGGCTACCAAAGCAGCGGCAGCTCCGACATCACCGTCGGCGATGGCGGCAGCAGCAGCTCATCCTCTTCGTCGAGCAGCAGCAGCAGTAGCAGCAGCAGTGGCGGCGGCGGCAGCAAGACCATTCTCGTTCGCGCACGCGGCACGGTTGGCGGCGAATCCATCAGCCTGCGCGTCAACAACAGCAATGTCGCGACCTGGACGCTCTCGACCAGCATGCAAAACTACACCGCGACCACCAACCTGAGCGGCGGCATCACCGTTGCGTACACCAACGACAGCGGCAACCGGGACGTGCAGGTCGATTACATCCAGGTGAACGGCCAGACGCGGCAATCCGAAGCCCAGAGCTATAACACCGGCCTGTACGCCAACGGCAGTTGCGGCGGCGGCAGCTATAGCGAATGGATGCACTGCAACGGCGCCATCGGTTACGGCAACACGCCGTAACTGCGGCAATTACAACAACGACAGCATGACTCGCGATCCATGAGCGCCGAGGTTCGCGTCGTCCCTGCGAAGGGTGGATCCCCGTCCACCCTTTTTCAGGAAATGCTCGCGCGGCTGTGCAGCCGCCGCTTCGTCGCGAATTACTGCTCGACCCTGGGCTTCATCGGCCTGTCGTACTGGATCATCACCACGCTCAGCGACTTTCATCGCTCGATGCTGCAGGGTCAGTGGCAGCTGGGCCTGTTCGGCGTCGACCTGGTGATCGGCGTGCATGCCGTGTTCGTCACGCTGATCGCGATCTATGCGGTGATTCTGATTCCGTACTATGCCTCCTATCCATGGATGCGCTCGAAGGCGTACACGTTCGCGCAAGGGCTGTGGTTCGCGTTGCGCCGTGATCGTACCAACCCGCGGCTGTCAGCCTTCGCACGGCAGGCGGGATTGGCACTGCTGCTGAAGTTCTTCTTCGCCCCGCTGATGATCAACTGGTGTTTGATCCACATCGCGAACCTGACGGGTTCTGTGCTGCAGCTCGGCAGCGGCGTTAACGACACCCTCTCGGCGCGCGAGCTGTTCGACACCTCGCTGTTCTGGGCCGCGTTTCAGCTGATCCTGTTCGTCGATACGCTGCTGTTCACGATCGGCTACATCATCGAGCTGCCCGCGCTCGGCAATCGCATCCGCTCGGTGGATCCGACGTTCTTCGGCTGGTTCATCTGTCTCGCCTGCTACCCGCCGTTCAACGATCTCACGCTGCGCTTCCTGGAATGGCAGAGCAGCGATTTTCCCCAGTTCCGCAACGACTTCCTGCATCTCGCGATCAACATCGCCGTGCTCCTCGCACTCGCGGTCTTTTCTTGGGCATCCATCGCGCTGGGATTCAAGGCCAGCAATCTCACGAATCGCGGCATCGTTACGCACGGTCCTTATGCATTCATCCGGCATCCTGGTTACGCCGCGAAGAACCTCGCGTGGTGGCTGGGGGCCCTGCCCGCGCTCGGAGCGACACTCGCCGCGGGCCAGTGGCAAGCCTTCGCATACTCGCTCATGGCATTGTTCGGCTGGACGGCGATCTATGCATTGCGGGCCCTCACCGAAGAGCGCCACTTGTTGCTGCTCGACAATGGTTATGCGCAGTACGCACAGCGCGTTCGCTGGCGATTCGTGCCAGGTCTCTGGTAATCCCGGCCGCTGCCAACCTCGTCATTTATCGTCGAACACCGTCCGCCCGCCGTACTCGGCGGCGTGGGCACGCTCATCAGCGATGAACGCATCGAAGCTCGGGCCGCCGACCCGTCCTTCGAGCACGCGAGCCTGCGCGTCGAGCTGACGTATCGCGGCGAGCCTGTCGTCGTTGCCGAGCCTGGCCCGACCGACCGCATCCTTGAGCACGCGAATGGTTCGATCGTAAACCTGCAACGGCACCGGGAATGGGTGTCCATCTTTCCCGCCATGCGCCAGCGAGAATCGCGCTGGATCGCTGAAACGCGCCGGCGCGCCGTGCAGGACTTCAGCAACGAGCGCGAGCGCCGCAACGGTGCGAGCACCGACACCCGGCGTGAGCAGCAGATCGGCGAAATCCTTCGGGCCGCGATCCGCTGCCGCCGCGAGCGCTGCATGCAAACGTCGCAACACGACGTCGGATGCGCGCACTTCATGATGAGCAGGCAAGCGCAAGTGCGGCGCCAACGTTTCCGGCGCCGGCTCGGACTCGGGAAACAAACTGAGCGCCGCGTTGCCCGAATCCCGCCAGCGCTTGAGCAGTGCGACGGGCCGGTCCGGGCCGGCGTGCACGAGTTCGAGCCCGGCGCGTCGATTCCGCTCCGCGCGCGCATCGGCCAGATTCACGATCGAACCCTGGTTGCGCCCTTCGATCGCCGTGTGCGGCGAGTCGAGAAAGCTCTGCAGATTTTCGGACAGCCAGTGATACCGCCGGGCTTCGCGACGCTGCTCGTTCATTCCCTGCTGCACGACGCACCAGCGGCCCTCAGCGCTCACGATGAAAGCATGCAGATACAGCTCATAACCATCCTGCACCGCTGCGCTGTCGACCTTCGCAACCAGGCGACTGGCATTGGTGAGCGGTGTCGCATCGAGGCCGGTGCGATCGCCGAGCGCGGTCAACTCCAGCGGCGTCTGCCGCGACTTGGCGCCTTTGCCGCCGCACACATAGATGCCGAGCTCCTCCTGCACCGGCGTGAGCCCACGCTTGAGTGCGCCGACCACGCTGGTGGTGATGCCGGAGGAATGCCAGTCCATGCCCATCACCGC
>NZ_CALFXI010000011.1 GCF_937958065.1 uncultured Steroidobacter sp. | reverse complement strand
GGTTGCGAACTTCCCGAGACCCCCACCTTTCCCCAGCTCGAAGATGCGCGACTCGGGGCAGCGCGCTTCGCGCTGGAGAGCCGCTTCGCGGAGAGAGGGGGCGCGCCCCTGGCCCCGAGGAGCTGGCGCGATGGCGCTAGCGCGAATGGAGCTGGCGCGATGGAGCGAACGCGAATGGAGCGAACGCGAATGGAGCGACGTTATTCGCCGACGCGGATGACCAGGGCGTCGATCTGGGCTTGCCGAAGCTTGCTGCGCGTATCTTCCAGCTTCTGCAGGTTGGTGATGGGGCCGACGCGTACTCGGTGCCACGTATCTTTGTCGATGGTCACCTTTTGGATCTTCGACTCCACGCCTTGCATGGCGATCATTGCGCGTACGCGATCCGCGTCTTTGAAGTTACGGAAGGAGCCGGCTTGCAGGATGTAAGCGCCTGGCTTCTGCACCGGTCCCGCGACGACAGCCGGCGCGGCGCCGCCGCGAGAGTCCTGCTCGGGGATGACGACTTCGTATTTCGGCAGCATCTCGTAGAAGTCGAATTGCTGCGTCTCCGCTTCTTCCTGCGAGGCCGGCGCGGGCTTGGTCTGGGCCTTGCCTTCGTCGCGGATCATCGGCGCGGCGGTTTGCTCGGCGGCCAGGCGGGTTTCCGTGCGGCGGTCGAACAGATAGACGCCCAGTGCGACGGCGAGGCCGAGTGCCAGACCGCAGACGAAGCCGGCCATGCCGGACAGCCCGGAGGAGCTGCTGCGGCGCTTGGAATGTTTGTAGTCCTTTGCCATGAACCAGACGGTGGGATCAGCTAACAGGCGAGCGGGGAGCGAAGGTCAGCGGCGGATTGTGCGCTGGCGCGTCATTGCTCACCAGCTGTCGCCGCTTTCTTCGACTCCATCTTCTCCGGCGCGGACACGCCCAGCAGTTTCAGGCCGTTTTCCAGCACCTGGCGGGTGGCCGCGACCAGGTTCAGGCGGGCGTTGCGCAGCTTCACGTCATCGATGATGAATTTGTGCGCGTTGTAGTAGGTATGGAAGTCGCCCGCCAGCTCACGCAGGTAGTGCGCGAGCTGATGCGGCTCGAGATCGTGCGTGGCGTTCTCCAGCAGCTCGGGATAGTAGGTCAGCCGACGGATCAGCGCCTTCTCGTGCGGTTCCGTGAGCAGATCGACGTTCGTCTCGCCGATGTCACGTTCGTGCGTGAGTCCTTTTTCCTGCAGCTGACGGAAGACGCTGCACACTCGCGCGTGCGCGTACTGCACGTAGTACACCGGATTCTCTTCGCCCTCGGCCAGGGCCAGATCGATGTCGAAGACGAATTCCGAATCGGCCTTGCGTGACACCAGAAAGAAGCGCACGGCATCGCGGCCCACCCAATCGATCAGGTCGCGCACCGTCACATACGAGCCTGCGCGCTTGGAAATCTTCACTTCCTCGCCGCCGCGCATGACCTTCACCATCTTGTGAAGCACGTAATCGGGATAGCCCTTGGGAATGCCGATGTTCAGTGCCTGCAGGCCCGCGCGCACGCGCGCGATGGTGCCGTGATGATCGGTGCCCTGCACGTTGATGGCGCGGCAGAAACCGCGCTGCCACTTGGTGACGTGATACGCCACGTCGGGCACGAAGTACGTATAGGTGCCATCAGACTTGCGCATCACGCGGTCTTTGTCGTCGCCGAAGTCCGTGGTCTTCAGCCACAGTGCGTTGTCCTTCTCGTAGGTGTGGCCGCTCGCGATCAGGCTTTGCACGGTCGTGTCGACCTTGCCGTCGCTGTACAGGCTCGACTCCAGGTAATAAGTGTCGAAGCGCACGCCGAACTTCTGCAGATCCATGTCCTGCTCGTGTCGCAGGCAAGTGACGGCAAAGCGGCGGATGGCATCGAGGTCGTCGATCTTGCCGCTGGCGCGGATCGGCTCGCCGTCGAAGGCGTGCACGGTCTTGCGCGCGAGGAAGTCATTGGCGATGTCCTGGATGTACTCGCCCGCGTACCAACCTTCCTGCCATTCCGGATCGCCAGGCTTGTAACCGCGTGCGCGGGCCTGGACGGACAGCGCGAGGTTCTGGATCTGGACGCCAGCGTCGTTGTAGTAGAACTCACGGCTGACCGGATACCCCTGCGATTGCAACAGCGCCGCGAGCGCGTCGCCGAGCGCGGCTTGCCGCCCATGCCCGACGTGCAGGGGGCCGGTGGGATTTGCCGACACGAATTCCACGACCACGCTCTGGCCGGCGCCGCGCTTGTTGTAACCATAGGCCACGCCGAGATCGAAAATGCGTGACAGCTCCTGCTGATACGCCTGCGGCGAAAAATGGAAATTGATGAAGCCGGGTCCGGCGATCTCGATCTTGGTGACCAGCTCGCTCGCGGGAATGCAGTCGACGATGGCCTGCGCCAGCTGGCGCGGGTTCTTGCGCGCGGGCTTGGCCAGCTGCAACGCAATGTTTGTCGCGAAATCGCCATGCGCGGCATCGCGCGTGCGCTCGACTTCCACGGTGGGATGCACATCCGCGGGGACAATGTCAGGAGGCAGACAGGCCAGGGCGGCCTGTACGAGGCGTTCGATCTGGTACTTCACAAAGAGCAGGGGAGAGTGACGTTCGTGACAGTGTACTCAACTCAACTCGGCCGCATCCACATCGATCGACCACCGGACCCGGCGCGCCTCCGGCAGCATGGACAGCAGCGGCAGCCAGCCGCTTAGAAACTTCTGCAAGGGCGAGTGGCTGGGGGCGCGTAACAACAGCTGAGCCCGGAAACGGCCGGCGCGGCGCTCCATCGGCGCAGGCGCGGGACCGAGCAACTGTACACCGCGAACCGGGAAGTCGACCGCCAGATCGTGTGCGTCTTGCAGGAATCTCAGCGGCGCATCCTGCGTGGTCGCCTCCGCGCGCAGCAGCGCGATACGGGCAAAGGGCGGCCAGCCGCTTTGTTCACGTTCGGTCAATGCGCCGTCGGCAAAAGCCGCGTAGCCGCCTGTCAGCAGCAGCGTGAGCAGCGGATGCTCCGGATATTCCGTCTGAATCAGCACTTCACCGGGCCGATCGGCGCGGCCCGCGCGGCCGGCGACCTGCACGATGGTCTGGGCGAGGCGTTCCGGTGCGCGAAAGTCCGTGCTGAAAAGCCCCTGGTCGGCATTCAGGACCACCACCAGGGTGACCTGCGGGAAATCGTGGCCTTTGGTCAGCATCTGGGTGCCGACCAGGATGCGGACTTCGCCGCGATTCACTCGGGCGAGTGTTTCTTCGAGCTCGCCCTTGCGCCGCATGCTGTCGCGATCGATGCGCGCCATCGGCGCCTCTGGAAACAATTGCTGAAGCGCCTCTTCGATGCGCTCCGTGCCCTGGCCGACGGGTTTGACGTCGGCGAAACAGCTGGAGCATCCGGGAGGCATGGGTTCCTGCGCGCCACAGTGATGACAGATCAGATCGCGGCCGCGCGCGTGGACCGTCAGATGAGCGTCGCATCGGCGGCAGTGGGCCGACCACCCGCAGTTCGGACAGAACAGCACCGGCGCGTAACCGCGGCGGTTGATGAAAAGCATCACCTGGCCGCCCGCATCCAGATGCCGACGAATGGTCATCACGGTCGGCGTGGCGATGCCCTGGGTCGCGCCGTGCTGGCGCAGATCGATCAGGGCGAGCTGCGGTGGGCGCGCGCTGCCGGCACGGTGAGGGAGATGCGAGAGGGTTTCCGGTTGTTTGCGAGCGCGCGCCAATGTTTCCAGCGACGGCGTCGCGGAGCCGAGCACGACTGGGATGCCCAGTCTCTGTGCGCGCACGAGCGAGAGGTCGCGCGCCGAGTAGCGGAAACCGTCCTGTTGTTTGAAGGATCCATCGTGCTCTTCATCGATGATGATCAGCCCGGGATGCAGCAGCGGCGTAAAGATCGCCGAACGTGTGCCAATGATGATGCGAGCCGTGCCTTCGCGAGCGTCCCGCCACGCCGCCAGGCGCTCCGTGTCGTTCAAACCCGAGTGTAGAACTGCAAGTGGCGCATCGAAGCGCCCACGGAAGCGTGAGATCAACTGCGGCGTCAGCGCGATTTCGGGCACGAGCACCAGCACTTGCTGACCGCGCGCGAGAACGGCCGCGATCACGTGCAAATACACCTCGGTCTTGCCGCTTCCAGTCACGCCATAAAGCAGGTGAGAGGCGAAGGTGCCGAGGGTGCTCTCTATTCGCTCAACCGCGGCGGATTGGGCTTCGTTGAGCGGTGGTCCTTCGCGCACGATCGAGACGGGCTGCACTGTCTCCACCTGCTCGCGAACGAATTGCTCGACGAATCCGCGCTCTGCCAGATTTCTCAGTGCTGAGGACGGGCTTTCGGTCGCGCCCAGAACCTCGGAGGCGGGCGCTTGCTCATGCTTCGTGAGGTACTCGGCGATGGCGCGCAGGCGAACGGATCGCGCGGGTAATTTCGCGAGCGCCTGCTCCCGGCCCAGTTCCGTCAGTCGCCAGAGGAACTTCTCTTGGCGCAGCGGCGCGCCACCCCTCAGCAGCACCGGCATGGCCGAGGTGAGCACCTCACCAATTGGATGGCGGTAATACTCCGCGGCCCAGGTCAGCAACGACAACAGATCGGCATCGAACGTCGGCTCGCTGTCGATAACTTCGAGCGCCGCGCGCAGTTTGTTCGGCGGAACGTCGGTTTGATCCCGGCCTTCGACGACTACGCCGACGACACGACGCCGCCCGAACGGCACCCACACGCGAAAGCCCGCGCCCGCCGCGGCGTCGGCGGGCGCGCGATAGTCGAACACCTGCCGCAGCGGAGTGTCGATCGCGACCGCCAGGTACGGTGTCCGGTCTATGCACAAAACCTGTGGACAACTCTGTGCATTGTTTGGGGTGAAGCGACTCAAGTGCTCAATCCACGGACTAGTTTCGTCAGTGCTCAATTTTTAGACGGACCGCACACTTCGCAGTCATGGGCTCGCCCGCGATTCCTTTGTCAACCGCGCGCAGTCAGCGGCGTTGCTTGGTGGATGTGGCCATCACCGAAGGTCTGGAAGTACGCATGCGGCCCTCTGCTACTCTGCGCGCAATCTCTTCCCCAGCCTGGGCATTGCTCAACCTCGGGCAGGGCGATATCCCGGCCGCCGTGGAGGAACAGTCTCTGTGTCAGGTGCGCACGCTGGATCGCTTTCTCGTCAGCGTCGAGAAGCGTGCGTTCCGCATCGCCAGGATTGCCGTGCGTGACGACGACGATGCGCTGGATATCGTACAGGACGCGATGCTGCAGCTGGCGCGTCACTACGGCCAGCGGCCGGCCGAGGAATGGCGGCCGCTGTTCTACCGAATTCTTCAGAACCGGATCCGCGACTGTCAGCGCCGTCGGAAAGTGCGCGCCAGGCTGATGGGCTGGCTGCCAGGTTGGAAGAGCGAGGAGGACGAGGCCGCCGATCCTTATGAAGGCGTCGCCGACGCGCGCCCCCAGCCGCACGATCTGCTCGCGACCGATCAAGCCATGGCCCGGCTGGAGCGCGCGCTCGGCGAGCTGCCCGGGCGGCAACAAGAGGCATTCATGCTGCGTAACTTCGAAGGCCTGGATGTCGCGCAGACCGCCGTGGCAATGGGCTGCAGTGAAGGCAGCGTCAAGACGCACTACTCGCGCGCGGTTCATGCGCTCCGAGAGCAGTTGGGGACCGCATGGTGAACACGCCCGACCCGTTGGAAGAGCGCAGCCGCGAGCTGTTCGAAGAAAGCGTGGAGCGCATCGACGCGCGCACTCGGTCGCGGCTGAACCAAGCGCGACAGCGTGCGCTGGCTGAAATGAATAAGGGCTCGGGCCGCCGTTTTTGGCTCGCTGCTCCGCTCGGCGGTCTGGCAGTGGCGGCACTCATTGCACTGATCCTGATCCGTCCCGGCGGGCAGGCATCCAGACCGGATGATGCCGCCGCATGGCTCGATGACATCGAAATTGTCGCTGATGCCGACAGTTTCGAGCTGATTCGGGACGTTGAGTTCTACGCCTGGCTGGCCGATCAGGGCGCGGGCGCGGACAAATAACAGGGCTGAGAGATGAAAACAGCGCTGCTATTGCCGAGTTGGATGGCTGACCGGCGTCGATGCCCACGCGGCCGCCCGTTCCATCCGTCGGCTCGCGCTTTGACCGAAGATATAGCCAAGATGGAGGGAGATGGCGACAAGTGGAGCGAGGCGGCCAAGCCGGCCGTGGAAGTACGATGACTACTCGGCTGATCTGTCTGCTGTCCCTGATCTTGAGTGCCCTCCTGCTGATGGGCTCGCCCGCGGGTGCGCAGGCGGCTGGCGCTGGGGTGGGCTGGCAAGAGCTCTCCCCCGAGCAGCAGCAATTGTTGGCCACATTCGAGTCGCGCTGGGCCGATTTGCCGGCCGTCCGCCAGCAGTTGCTGGCCAACGGCTCGCAGCGCTGGCTGAACATGACGCCGGAACAGCGCCAGCAGGCGAAGCAGCGGTTTCAGCGCTGGCGCTCGCTGGATGTGGAGCAACGGCGCGAGATCCGCCGCATGTTCAGGGAGTTCAAGCAGCTGCCGCCCGAGCAGCAAACGCGGATTCGCGACAACTATCGCCGCTTCCAGGAGCTCCCACCGGAACAACGGCAGCAGCTCCGCCGCCAATTCCAGCAACTCACGCCGGAGCAGCGTCAGCTGTTGAGGGAGCGCTTGCGCAAGCAGCAATGAGCGGCCACTCGCCGCGCACTTTTGGCGGCCATTCCCACAGCTCCAGCGCCGCGACCGTCGCATCCCCAAGCCACGCGGCAGCCAGGAAGAGGTCCGATCGCGGCTGAAAAACCGCCGCCGCCCAAGGCGTGCTCGTTGGCACGCGCCCTTGCCACGCCTTGCCGTCTTTCCAGAACACGCATTGGCGAAGCGCGTCGACCAGCTCCATCTGCAGGGCCTTCGCGAACGATTCCTTCAACGTCCACAGGGTATAGAACAGCGCCTGCCGAGCTTCGGGAGCCGCGGACTCGATCGCTCGCACCTCGTCTTCATGGAAACCAAATCGCGCGAGTTTGAGCACGTCGCGAGCTCGATTGATTTCCAGATCGACTCCGATTCGCCATCCGTCCGGGGCCGTCAACAACGCCGCGTGCTCGCAACTGTGGCTCATGCTGTGCGCCCGTGCGCCGACATTGGCGGTCGCGAGTAACGCCCGACTGATTTCGAAATCCGCGCGCCGACGTGAGGTGCGATAGTCGTTCAGGCGGGCGCGGTCAATGGCGGACAATGTGGCGGCATCGAAATGCTCGCGCGCGGTTGGAAACGCCAGCCACAGCGTCGGACGAGTGTCCGCCGATTGGCCATTCGGGCTGAACGGCCGGGCCGCTGACGCATGTGGGTTGCCGTGCATGACAACCGCATCATAATTCCTCCCCATGAACGCCGAACCCCAACTCGCCCAGCCAGCCGCCGACAGCGCCGAGCGTCGGGACTACTGGTACTGGCGGCTATTCATGACGGGGTTCAGCTTTTCCCTGTTCGGCATCGGCGCGCTGATCGTCGGCGCGGTCCTGCTGCCCATCGTCAAGCTCATTCCGGCGTCACGCGACGTGAAGCGCGATCGGGCCCGCGCCGTGATGAGCGCGGCATTGCGGATGTTCATCGGCGTAATGCATCGGGGCGGGGTGCTCACCTACGAATTCCACGGTCGTGAGCGCCTGGGCCGCTATGGACAGCTGATCGTGGCGAATCATCCAACGCTGATCGATGTGGTCTTTCTGCTGGCATTCATTCCGACCGCGAGTTGCGTGGTCAAGCAGGGCTTGTGGCGCAACCCGTTGACCCGCTGGGCAGTAACGCTGGCGGAGTTCATCCCCAACGATCAGACGGCGACCATGATCGAAGGCGCGGCGACGGCCCTGCGGGAACGCCAGTCGCTGATCATCTTTCCTGAAGGGACACGCACGCGCCCGAATCAGCCCATGGTGTTCCACCGCGGAGCGGCCAACGTGGCCTTGCGGGCCGCGACCGAGCTGACGCCCGTGTACATCCGCTGCCAGCCCACCACCCTGACCAAATCCGAGCCCTGGTACCGGATTCCCGCCCGGCGCCCCCATTTCAGCCTGGTCGTGGGCGACGACCTGGACTTAAGTCCCTACCGCAATACGCCGTTACCGCTAGCATCACGGGCCTTGAACGAAGCCATGCATCGGCACTTTCAGCAGGTATTGGCGGGGCGCGGCGCGCAAGCGGCGTAATCCCTCCGACGGCCGGCGCGGCTGTACGGTGTGTGCGCCCCGAATTAAACTGCGCGCCAAGTTCGCGGACCGGTGCAGCGCGCGCAGACGTGCTTAACTCCTGGCGGTAGTCGCCAAGCGGTCTCGAGACGCCGCGTCGCCAGGCCACCGATCCCCAACAGAGCAGTTCATGCAGTCGCAAGATGAAATCCTCGAACGCATCCGCCTGACGCTGGTCGAGCTGTTCGAGCTCGAGCCGGCGCGGATCACGCCGGAAGCGCGTCTGTATGAAGATCTGGAGATCGACAGTATCGACGTGGTTGATCTGATGGATGAAGTGCAGAAGCACACCGGCCGCAAGGTCACGCCCGAGGACTTCCGTTCCGTGCGTACGGTCAACGATCTGGCGACAGTCGTGCAGCGGCTGTTGCATGCCTGACGCGCGCCACGGTTGAGATCGACAGTCATGCTCCCGGCCAAGTTCAACGCCAAGTTTGCCGTCTGTGTGGTCGTGCCCGTGTACAACCACGAGCATGCGATCGGCACGGTGGTGAACAGCCTGCGCGCGCAGGGATTGCCCGTGATTCTGGTCGACGATGGCTGCAGCCCCGCGTGCGCGGCAGTGCTGGATCGCCTTGGCGAGCTGCCGGAAGTCACGCTGTTACGTCACGACGTCAATCGCGGCAAAGGTGTGGCTGTGATCACCGGCTTCCGGGGCGCGGCCAAGCTCGGATTCACGCACGCCATTCAGGTCGATGCCGACGGTCAGCATACGTTGACCGACGCGCGTCGCTTCGTCGAAGCCGCGCGAGAAACGCCCGATGCGGTGATCTGCGGCCGCCCGGTGTTCGATGCCAGCATTCCGAAGGCGCGCTACTACGGTCGCTATCTCACGCACGCCATGGTGTGGCTGGAGACGCTGTCGTTCGACATCATCGATTCGATGTGCGGCTTCCGTCTGTATCCGCTCGAAACCACGCTCGAGCTGGCCGATCAGCAGCACATCGGCCCACGCATGGACTTCGATTCGGAGATCATCGTCCGGCTGCACTGGCGCCAGGTGCCGATGCGCTGGCTGGATACGCGCGTGTCCTATCCGATCGACGGTGTGTCGCACTTCCGCATGTTCCTGGACAACGTGCGCATGACCACGCTGCACATCCGGCTCACCCTCGGCATGCTGATCCGCTTGCCCGTGCTGCTGTGGCGGAAGATCGTGCGGACCAAGCCCGCCGCCGACGTGCGGGAGCGCGATGCGAATGCTTGACGCACATGCGCCCTGAAGTACGAAAAGAGGGCGCGATCAGCGCGAGCATCGACGTGACCGTGGCCTTCCACGACATCGACATCATCGGTGTCATGTGGCACGGCCATTATCTGAAATACCTGGAGACCGCGCGCTGGGCGCTGATGGAGCGGCTCGACTTCGGTTACCAGACCATGGTCGAGTCCGGCTATGCGTGGCCGATCGTGGAAATGCATGTGAAATATCTGCACGCGGCGCGCATGGGCGATCGCCTGAACGTGCGTGCCTCGCTGATCGAGTGGGAAAACCGGATCACGATGAACTATCTGGTGACGCGCAGCGCCGATCAGGAGCGCCTGGCGCGAGCCAGGAGCGTGCAGGTGGCGGTGGATGCCAGAACCCATGCTTTGCAGTTCGTCACTCCGGAGCCGTTGCTGGCCCGGGTGCGCCAGGCACTGACGAGGAAAGATCTTGGAACGACGTGATGTGATCGTCATCGGCGCGGGCCCCTCGGGCTCGGTCGCTGCCGCGTTGCTCAGGCAGCGCGGCTGGGATGTGCTCGTGCTCGAAGGCCAGCGCTTCCCGCGCTTTTCCATTGGCGAAAGCCTGTTGCCACATTGCATGGATTTCGTCGCGGAGGCGGGCATGCTCGAGGCTGTGGAGCGCGTCGGCTTCCAGTTCAAGAACGGCGCGGCATTCGTGCGCGGCGACGCCTACGGCGATTTCGATTTCAGCCAGAAGTTCGGCGACGGTCGAGACTCGACCTTCCAGGTGACTCGCGCCACCTTCGACAAGGTGCTGGCGGACGAAGCGGAGAAGCAGGGCGCCGAGATTCGCTATGAAACCCGCGTCACCGCCGTCGATGTCAGCGGCGACAAGCCGCGCGTGCGTGCGGTCGACGTCGAGGGCAAGCAGTACGACGTCGAAGGCCGGTTCCTGCTCGACGCAAGCGGCTTTGCTCGCGTGCTGCCCAAGCTGCTCGATCTCGAAACTCCCTCGCCTTTCGCCCCGCGTAATGCCGTGTTCACGCAGGTCGCGGATGGTTCCGCACCCGACGCGTTCGATCGCAACAAGGTGCAGATCATCGTGCATCCCCAGCATCGCGATGTCTGGTACTGGTTGATCCCGTTCAACAATGGCCGTTGCTCGATCGGCTGCGCGGCCACGCCGGAATTCTTTTCCGCGTATCCGGAGCAGCTGGATGAGCGTCTGAAGCAGTTGACGAGCGAAGAGCCGTTCCTCACGCGCGTGCTCGCGAACGCCACTTGGGACACGCCGGTGCGCGGCATGTCGGGTTACTCGGCGAACGTGAAGTCGATGCACGGCAAGGGCTTCGCGCTGCTGGGCAACGCGGCGGAGTTTCTCGATCCGATTTTTTCTTCCGGCATCACCATCGCGATGCGCTCGTCCAGCATGGCGGTGCGCGTGCTCGATCGTCAGCTGCGGGGTGAGACGGTCGACTGGACCAACGAGTTCGAAGTCCCGCTGCGCAAGGGCGTGGACACGTTCCGCGCTTACGTGAAGGCGTGGTACGACGGCCGCTTCCAGGACATCATGTTCGCGAAGAATCAGCCGGCCGGCATCCGCGGCATGATCTGCGCCATTCTCGCGGGCTACGCGTGGGATGAATCCAATCCCTTCGTCGCCGAACCCGAGCGGCGTCTCGACATGGTTGCTAAGCTCTGCGCCGCATGAGCGACACGATTCTCGTCACCGGTTCCAGTCGCGGCATCGGCCGCGCCATCGCGCTTCGTGCAGCGGCGGAGGGCTTCGATGTTGTCGTGCATTGCCGCTCACGTCGTGATGAAGCCGAGACGGTCGCACGCGAGATCAGCGCGCTTGGCCGGCAGTCGCGGGTGTTGCAGTTCGATGTTTCCGATCGCTCCGCCTGTGCGGCGGCGCTAGCTGCTGACATCGGCGCACACGGCGCCTACTACGGTGTCGTGTGTAATGCGGGCATCCATTCCGATGCCGCCTTTCCGGCGATGACCGAAGAGCAGTGGGACGGCGTGATTCGAACCAATCTCGACGCCTTCTACAACGTGCTGCAGCCCTTGATCATGCCGATGGTGCGCCGGCGCGCGCCGGGTCGCATCGTCACGCTGGCTTCGGTTTCGGGGGTGGTCGGCAATCGCGGCCAGGTGAATTACAGCGCGGCGAAAGCCGGCATCATCGGTGCGACCAAGGCGCTGGCGGTGGAGCTGGCGAAACGAAATATCACGGTCAATTGCGTCGCGCCGGGACTGATCGGCACCGAAATGGTCGACCAGAACGTCCCGACAGAAGAAATCCTCAAAGCGATCCCCGCGCAGCGGGCCGGCACCGCCGAAGAGGTCGCCGCGGCAGTGACGTTTCTTCTGTCGCGCGATGCTTCCTACATCACTCGCCAGGTTCTCTCGGTCAACGGAGGACTGTGCTGATGCGTCGCGTGGTGGTCACCGGCATGGGCGGAGTGTGCGGTCTCGGCGCCAGCTGGCCCGAAATCCTCGCCGGCTTGCGCGCGCGTCGCAACGCCATCCGCACCATGCACGAGTGGGATCGATTCACCGACATGAATACGCGGCTCGCCGGGCCGATCGAATTCACGCCGCCGGCGCATTGGACTCGCAAACAGCTGCGCAGCATGGGCCGCGTGTCACAGCTCGCGGTGCGCGCCGCCGAGTTGGCGGTCGCGGACGCCGGACTGACCGGCGATCCTGCCATTGCCAGCGGCGCAACGGGGGTGGCGTCGGGGTCATCGACCGGCAGCACCCCCGACATCAAGGATTTCGCCGCGATGGTCATCAACGGCGATGCGAGCGGACTGAATGCGAATTCGTACGTGCGCATGATGCCGCACACCACAGCGGCCAACATCGGCATCTTTTTCGGCGCCAAGGGCCGCATCATTCCGACCTCGAGCGCCTGCACCTCCGGCAGCCAGGGCATCGGCTACGCCTACGAAGCCATCAAGTTCGGCCGCCAGGACGTGATGATTGCCGGCGGCGCCGAAGAGCTGTGTCCCACCGAGGCCATGGCTTTCGACACGCTCTATGCCACCAGCCGTCTGAACGATCAGCCGCACAGGACGCCCCGTCCTTATGACCGGGATCGAGATGGCCTGGTGGTCGGCGAAGGTGGCGCGATGTTGATCCTCGAGGAGCTGGAGCACGCGCAACGGCGCGGTGCCCGCATTCACGCGGAACTGGTCGGCTTTGCGAGCAACTCCGACGGCGTGCACGTGACGAAGCCGGAAGAAAAAACGATGCGCGTGGTGATGGAGCTGGCGCTGCAGGATGCCGGAATCTCACCCGATGTCATCGGCTACGTGAACGGCCACGGCACAGCGACGGAGCATGGCGATATCGCCGAAACGCGCGCCACTTCCGCGCTGTTCGGCACGCGTATGCCGCTCAGCTCGCAGAAGAGTTATCTCGGTCACACGCTCGGCGCCTGCGGCGCGCTGGAAGCCTGGTTCAGCATCGAAATGATGAAGGCCGGCTGGTTCGCGCCGACGCTGAATCTGGACAACATCGATCCCCGCTGCGGCGAGCTCGACTACATCACCGGTGAAGGCCGCGCGATCAGCACCGAATACGTGATGAACAACAATTTCGCGTTCGGTGGCGTGAACACCTCGATGGTGTTCAAGCGCTGGCGGTGAGCTCGCCCGTGAGTGTCCCCGGGCCGCAGACCCTGCCGCTGTTCGTTTCGGCCGACGCGCAGCGACCGATCGCCTGGCGTCATGGCGCCCCCGTACTGCTTTCAGAGCTTCGGACACACGTTGCCGCGGTGGTCGCGCGATTGCCAAAGCAGTCCGCGCCGGCGTCGATGATCAATCTGTGCGACGACCGATACAAATTCCTGGTCGCCTACGCGGCGGCACTGAGCGTCGGGCACACCGTGCTGCTGCCATCGTCGCGGGCAGAGCAGGTCGTCGCTGATGTGGCCCGCGCCAACGCGGGCAGTTATCGCATCGACGACGCAGCGGTCGACGCGGCGCTGGCGCAGCCTTCGAGTGAAGCGATCAACGAGCGCATCCCCGCCGACATGACGGTCATGATCGGTCATACCTCGGGCAGCACCGGTCAGCCCAAAACATTTCCCAAGCTCTGGCGCACTGTCGGCGGCAGCAATGCTCGCAATGCTCAGTCGATTCGCGCGGCGATGGCCGATAAAGCATCGACCGTGTGGGTGCTTGCGACCGTCCCGCCGCAGCACATGTATGGCATGGAGATGAGTGTGCTGTTGCCCTTGGCGGGCGACATGGCGGTGCACGCCGGGCGGCCTTTGTTTCCAGCCGATATCGCCGCCGCGCTCGCCGAGCTGCCGCGGCCGCGTGTGCTCGTCACTACGCCCGTGCATATGCGCGCCATCGTGGCTTCCGACCAGCAGTTCCCGGAGGTCGATGTGATCGTCAGTGCCACTGCGCCGTTGGATCAACCGCTGGCCGCGGCCATGACCGCCAAGCTCGGCGGTGAAATGGTTGAAATGTTCGGATCGACTGAAACTTGCGTCTTCGCCAGCCGGCTCACCGCCAGGGAAGAGCAGTGGCGGCTGTACGATGGCGTGCGGCTGGAGCCGCGCGACGATGGCACGCTCGTGCACGCGCCCTGGTTCGTCGAGCCGGTCCTGCTGCAGGACCTGGTCGAGCTGCAGCCGGACAATCGCTTCGTGGTGCGCGGACGCAGCTCCGACATGATCGAAGTGGCCGGCAAGCGCGCTTCGCTGACCGATCTCACCAAACGATTGCTGGCCATCCCCGGCGTGCAGGAAGCGGCGGTATTTCAGCCCGATCCCGATGCGGTGGGCACCATCCGCCGGGTCGCCGCGCTGGTCGTGGCGCCGAATCTCACGGCCCGCGAAGTGCTGGATCGGCTGGCCAGCGGCGTGGACAGCGCCTTCCTGCCTCGGCCGCTGCTGATCGTGGATCAGTTGCCTCGCAACGAGCTCGGCAAGCTGCCGCGAGAGAATCTGCTGAAAGCGCTACGACGCGAGTGAGATCGCTTCGATCTCGAGCAGCAGCTCGCGACGACAGACATCGGCCGCCACGAACAGCACGTCGCTGGTCGGATAGAGCTGCCGCAGACGCTCGGCAATGCGCGGAGTCAGCTCCGGCTCGCGCACATAAACCTTCAGCAAATCCCCTGGCGCGCCGCTGCGGGGACGCCGGACATGCGGAGCGAACGAGCTCAGATTCCGGACTGTTTCTTCCAGCTGTTCCATCGCGTCGTCGTGATGCTGGGAATGATGGCCGACGATGCTCGCCGTGCCCGAGATCAGCAATGTATGGTCCGGTGCGATCAACGCGCGCGCGAAGACCGGGCTCACTGGCCCGTGCACGCGCGGGTAGTTGTAGGCGCTGACCTGTCGCGGATTCTCCAGGGATTGGCCCGGCACCTTACCGGCCAGCCAGAACACCTGCAGGATGTGGTTGGGCACCTGCCGGCCGATGGCCGTTGCCGAAGGATAGCTCTCACACACTTCGCCCAAGCCGCGGCCGCGCCCGACGTTGAACTGTCGATAGCGCTCCAGGTCGCCCGCGCCTTCATTGATCGCATCCATGTAATTCCACATGCGCAGCAGGTGGGGAAAGCCCGACTGGCGCTGGAACTGCCGGACGGCGGCGTAGGCATGTTCGGCTGTCAGCAGAATTCCGCCATGGTCGCGCTCGTCCAGCTCGATCACCGCGAACAGATAATGTCCGTCGTGCGCAAAGCGGACCTGGGCACGGGTGCCCTCATCGGACCATTGACCAGTGTGGACCGGTCCGTTCGCAAACCATAATTCCGAGCCGGGTGTCGCAGCAGCTCCCGGTGCCTGCAACGGCTCCAGTCCCACATCGATGGTCAACGCCGCGGGCGGACTCGTCGCCGTCCCGAAACGGATGGCGGCCAGCACCCCTGCCGGCGGCTCGCCGACGCGGTCGGACCGGTGATAGGCAACGCGGAGGGCGGCCGGAAGGGACTGGGCTGGCTGCTCGCCGGAACTGCTGCGCATCACGTCGTGGAAATCAGTGGTTGGCTCGAGGTTGGAAAACGTGCGCGGCGTTCGAAGCGCGCGCGGGGCGGATGATACACTCCGCGCCCTGCGGTTCGCCGCTCCAGCGTCTCAAATCAGCCTTTAGTACAGGGCCTGTTTCGTTCATGTCAGCAACCCAATCAGCCGGTGAGCGCGAGCTCGCCGAACTCATCGTCACCGCGCTCAACCTGGAGGGCGTGGCGCCCGCGGACATCGATCCGGAGGCGCCGCTGTTCAAGACCGGGTTGGGCCTGGACTCCATCGACGCGCTCGAGCTGGCGCTGGAAATCTCCAAGCGCTACGGCTTCCAGCTGCGCTCCGATGATGAAAACAATGTGCGCATATTCAGCTCACTGCGTTCGCTCGCGGCGCATATCGAGCAGAACCGCGTAACCGCCTGACACCGACCCGCGCGGACCGATGCAAACCCGGCCTCTGAGAATCACTGCCTACACACTGTGCTCCGCGGCCGGGGATGGACGGGCGGCAACGTTGGCGGCATTGCGCGAGCGCCGCACCGGTCTGACCAGGAATGATTTCGGTGCCTCGCCCATCTCAACCTGGATCGGGCGGGTGGCGGGGCTCGAAACGCAGCCGCTGCCGGCGGAATTCGCCAACTGGGATTGTCGTAACAACCGGCTCGCGTGGCGCGGGCTGACCACCGATCGCTTCATCGACGCGGCCCGCGCAGCTCGCGACCGCTATGGTGCCCACCGGGTGGCGGTCGTGATGGGCACGTCAACGTCGAGCATCGGCGCCAGCGAAGAAGCCTATGCGCGGCTCGATCCAGACGGCCGGTATCCCGCCGATCTGCGTCGTCCGATCATTCATACACCGCACTCCCTGGGCGACTTCGTGCAGTACGCGCTCGGCCTGACCGGCCTGAGCGTGACTGTCGCAACGGCGTGCTCCTCCAGCGCCAAAGTGTTCGCGCAGGCGGAACGTTTGATTCGCACCGGCCTCGCCGACGCCGCCGTGGTCGGTGGCGTCGATTCACTGTGCGGCAGCGTGTTGTTTGGTTTCAATTCGCTCGAGCTGGTCTCGCCCGAGCCATGCCGGCCGTTCGATGTCGAGCGTCGGGGCATCAATCTGGGCGAGGCGGCCGGCTTTGCGCTGTTGGAAAAGCAGGCGCCGCGCGGCGAGTGGCTGCTGGGCTATGGCGAGTCCAACGATGCCCATCACATGTCGACGCCGCATCCTGAAGGGGTCGGTGCGCGACTGGCCCTGAGTGATGCGCTGGCGCGCGCCGGGTTGCAGCCCGCGGACATCGATTACATCAATCTGCATGGCACGGCGAGCCAGAAGAACGACGAGGTCGAAGCGAAGCTGGTCGCCGATCTGTTTCCTGCGACCACGTGCGCCAGCTCCACCAAAGGCTGGACCGGACACACCTTGGGCGCCGCGGGCATCGTCGAAGCCGCCATCAGTCTGATCGCGCTGGAGCATCAGCTCTTGCCGGGCACATTGAATCTACGCGTGCCGGATCTCGCCTGCGGTCCGCAGATCCAGCGCGACAACGTTCAGCGCGAGGCGAGTCACGCATTGAGTTTCTCGTTCGGCTTTGGCGGCAGCAACTGCGTGCTGGTGTTCGGGAGAGATCGATGACGCTGCGGGTCGCGATCGAAGGCGTGTCCTTCTGGGCCTCGCGTCTGCCGGGATGGGAGACCGCGCGCGCCGTCATGACTGGCGAACAACCGCCGCCCGAAGCGGCGAGCACACGACCGTCTCCGACCTTGCTTGCACCGACCGAGCGTCGGCGTGCTCCGGATACGGTTGCTGTCGCACTCGAAGTTGCCGCGCGGGCGTGTGAAGCGGCAGGGCGCAAGCCGTCGGATTTGCCATCGGTGTTCGCATCGACGCACGGCGATCTGGCGATCAGCGATTACATGTGCTCGACGCTGGCCACCACGCCGGCGTTGATTTCGCCGATCAAGTTTCACAATTCCGTTCACAACGCGGCCGCGGGTTACTGGAGCATCGGTACCGGCAGCCTCGCGCCATACACGGCGATCAGCTCTTACCTGTACACGTTCGCCGAGGGCCTGGTCGAAGCCGCAACGCAGGTCGTTTGCGAGCAACGGCCGGTGTTGTACGTCGCCTTCGACATCGAAGCGAAGGGTGCGCTCGCGACGATGGCGTCGAGTCGTGGCTTGTTGGGAGCGGCTCTGGTGCTGGCGCCGGTGAGTCAAGCTCGGCAGCACCGCAGCTTGATGCTTACGACCGAATCGGTCGGCGAATGTCATCCGACGCCCGCGCGGTCCGCAGCGGCTCCGCTGGTCGCTGACAATGCGCTGGCACCCTGCCTGCCGTTTTTCGAAGCGCTGGCGAGCAGCCAGCCGCGCACGCTGTCCCTGGCGCTCGGGCGGCAGATGGCCCTGAACGTTCAAGTGAACTGACCATGAATGCACCGAGCGAAGTCGCCAGGGTGGGCGTAACCATCCTGGGCGGCGGGCTGGCAGGGCTGACGCTCGCCATTCAATTGCGGCGGCAGTTTCCGTCGCTGTCGATACGCATCATCGAGCGTCGTCGCCATCCGGTGCCGCTGGCTGCGCACAAGGTCGGCGAGTCCTCGGTGGAGATCGGTGCGCACTATTTCGACACGGTGCTCGGCCTCCGGGAGCACTTGAACAGCAAGCAGCTGAAGAAGTTCGGCTTCCGCTTTTTCTTCTCCGAAGGGCGCGAGGACCTGGACAACGTCACCGAGCTGGGCGCGAGCCGCTATCTCTCGACGCCCAGTTATCAGCTCGACCGCGGCCTGTTCGAAAATTTCCTGGGTGAGCAGGTGCGCGAGCTGGGCGTCGAGTTCATCGACGGCGCGGTGGTGCGCAGTTTCGATATCGGCACTCAGGGCGCCGAACATGCCGTGCGCTACGAAGCCGGCGGCATGCAGCACGAAGTTCGCTCGCGCTGGCTGATCGATGCCTCGGGGCGCGCCGGGCTGATCAAGCGCAAGCTCGATCTGCATCAGGACAATGCTCACAATGCCAACGCGGTGTGGTTCCGCATCGGCGCCAGGATCGACGTCGACGAGTGGTCGTCGGATGCCGCGTGGCTGAATCGTTGCGATCCGCCGTACCGCTGGCTGTCCACCAATCATTTGTGCGGTGAAGGCTATTGGGCGTGGTTGATCCCGCTGGCCTCGGGCTCGCATTCCGTCGGCATCGTCTGCGACGCCGTCACTCATCCGCTCGAGACCATGAACACCTTCGAGAAGGCGCTCGCGTGGTTCCGAGTCCATCAGCCGCGGCTGGCGCGCGAGCTCGAAGGCAAGCAGCACCTGCTGCAGGATTTCTGCTTCCTGCGCAATTTCTCCTATGGCTGCAAGCAGGTGTTCTCGGGCGACCGCTGGGCCCTGACCGGCGAGGCCGGCGTATTCCTCGATCCGTTCTATTCGCCCGGCAGCGACTTCATCGGCATCGGCAACAGCTACATCGCCGACCTGATCGCGCGCGATCTGCAAGGCGAGCTGATCAACGGCCGCGCGCACGTATATCAGCAGATCTATTTCTCGTTCTACGAAAGCACGCTGTCGCTGTACACCAACCAGTACGCCATGTTCGGCGATCCCGAGGTCATGCCGGTGAAGGTGATCTGGGACTACACCTACTACTGGGGAGTGCTGTGTCAGCTGTTCTTCCAGCGGCGGCTCACCGATCTCGCCAATCTGAGTCGGCTGTCGGATCACCTGAATCATTCGCGCGCCTTGAACGTGGCGATGCAGGACTTCATGCGTGCATGGTCGAAGCTCAGCGCCCGGCGCAATGACGCGGTGTTGCTGGATCAAGCGTCGCTGCCCTGGTTCGCCGAGTTGAATCGCGGCCTGCGCGATGAGCTCGACGAGGAGGCGTTTCGCGCCCGCATGATCGAGTACACCGGTCTGCTGAATGCGCTTGCGATGGAAATCATCGAGCGCGCTTGCGGTGAGCATCCCTCACTGGATGCGACGGAGGTGCGGAAGTTGTTGAGCGCAGTCGCGCCGACGAAGTCGGAATCTCTGCTGTTTACGAAGGCAGCTTGAGCAGCACGGCGGCGCGACCTTCCGCCGCCACTTCACCTGCGTGAGTGATCTTGAAGCTGTACTGCTGACTCGACTCCGCAGACTGCAAGCAGATCGCTTCGACACGCAGTGCCCCCGTCAGATCCTCGATGTAGTCGCGGGCAAACGTGACCGATCGCAGGGAGACCAGCATGCCGGCTTTGGCCTGCCGGGGCGCTGCCCGGAGCGCTCCGTGAACCGCCATGGCCTGAGCGCCGTACTCACACAGATGAACTGCGCGCAGCCTGCCATTCACGCGCAATGGATTGTCCGGCGATCGATGGCTGTGGGTTTCGAGAACGATCCGCGTGTCATCCCACTCGACGACGTGCTCCCACAGGCACATGCCGCCCTGGTGCGGAATCAGCGCAGCGATGTCTTCACGTGCCATGGGCGGGAGCAGCCGGTCGGGTCAGCAGGAGCGCGAGCACGAAATTAGAAACAACGCCGATCGATACCGTCAAGCCGAGCGCTCGCAGCACCGGCAGCGTCGAACAGGCCAGCAGCGCAAAGACCATCAGCGTCGAAACCGAGCAGACCAGCAAGGCGTGCAGCGTGCGTCGCTGCTCCATCGGGTCATCCGCTGCGTGCTCGAAGAACAGCGCGTAGTCGAGGCCGAGGCCCGCGGCCAGGATCAAGGCGATCAGATGAAACAACGTCATCGATACGCCCGCGGCCTGCAGGATGCCAACGATGAGCAGCGTGGTCAGCGCCATTGGTGCGAGCACGCGATAAACGCGCGAGGCCCGGCGCAACGAGCACGTGACGACGCCGGCGAGCAGCACGGCGGCCAAAGCGAGGCTCCACAGAATCTTGATGCGCTGGTTGGTGACGAGCGTTTCCGACGCTTCCTTGGTATCCAGCAAGGTCACGCCCGGCCCGGCGTCGGTCGCGAACTGCTCCAATGCATCGACGTCCTGAACGCCGCTGAAGGTCACGAGCGCGGTCGTCCGGCCGGCGGATTTGTCTTTTCCCTCGGCGTGCTGGGTGAGCAGCATTTCCACGCTGACGCCCAGCGGCGAGTCGCGCAACTGGTCGACTGTCAGCAACCGCAGGTGACGCGCTTTCTCCACATCGGCCATGAAGGGCTCGAAGACGTCGGGACGGAATGGTGTGTCCTTCACCGCTGCATCGACATCGGCACGCAGCGTCGCGGGCTCGGGCAGACGTGCTTGACGCTGCCGCTGTTTCTGGGCGGTCGGCACATAGCGCGCGGCGTGGTCGTAACCACTGATCGCGCCCTCCGCAACCAGCTGTTGCAACGGTTCGTCCAGCTCTTCGAGCTTCTGCAGCGCGTATTCCGTATCAGCCGCGCTGACGACCAGCAGATAGCGAACGTCGGGAGTACCCAACTCGTTGCGCAGCTCCTGATCCTGGATCAACAGTTCCCTCGGCACCGGGGTCAGCTTGCTCAGGTCGCTTTCCCACATGGGCTGAGGCGCGAGCAGCATTGCGCCGACCGAGAGAATGATGGCCGCCACACCGGCCCAGCGTGGGCGCGGCAGGCTTGCCATTCGACGCCACAATTTACCGAGCCACTCCGACTCGCCGAAATCCCGACCGCTGGGATCCATCAGCACGGGCATGACGAATCGGGTCGTCAAGCCGGCCACGGCGAGTCCGGCGACAGTGAAACAGGCGAGCTGCGCCAGCCCGATGACCCCCGAAAGCAGGAATGTCACATACGCGATGCACGTGCTCGCCACGCCGGTCGCGAGTGTGGGCCACAGCTGGCGGGCCGTTTCCACCGGCGATCGGCCGGCATGCCGATGGCTCAGCAGATGCATCGGGTAATCCTGCGCAACGCCGATCAGCGTGAAGCCGAACGCCAGGGTGATGCCATGAACGGTTCCAAACAGCGCACTGACGGCGGCGAGCCCCGCCAGCCCGGCGCTTGCCAGCGGCAACGAGCTCAACACGACCGTGCCGATGCTTCGATAGGCCACGAGCAACAGAACGATCATGCCGACAGTCGCGGCGGTGCCGAGCGCCGTTGCTTCGGTGCGCGTCCGCTCCTCCATCATCACGGAGAACTTGCCGGCGCCGCTGAATGTGAGCGTGATGCCGTCATCGCGCTTCAGCCGTTCGGCTTCAGCGTTCAGCTGCTCGACCGCCAGCCGTTGCTGATCCGGATCGAACGCAGCGGCACGCGTTTGCGCGAGCAGCAGTGCGCGTTCGCCTTCACGATCGAACCAGACGTCGTAGAGTCGGTTCGGCTCCTGCATCGGCTGCCAGCGCTGCAGCACCTTCAGCAACTCGAGCGTCGGATCGCGCGGCAGCCAGGGTTCGAGGAACGCACCTGCCGGTGAGGCGAGATCGCGAGCGCGTTCCTGCAGCTGCGCGTGCAGATATTTCTCATCGAGCGGCCGCTCGTCCAGCGTGGTCGACAACAGATAACGATAGGCCAGCAGCTCATCCGGCACGCTCTCGATCGAGATGTCGCCGTTGGTGATCAGGCGGAAATTCGGGCTCGCTTGCAGATTCTCGACCAGCGTGCGCGACGCGTCGGCAAGCTGTTCCGGTGCCGCACCCTTAAGCGAAATCACCATCACGCGCGACGCCGGCCCTTCGCCGATCTCCTCCAGCAGCAACTGCTGTTCGGGCGTGGTCGGGCTGGGGAGAAACAAACGCAGGTCGGTGCTCACCTGCAGCTGCCGTTCCACGAACCAGGTCAGGCCGGCGAGCAGCGCCAGCCAGAGCAGCAGCAGGAATACGGCCGGGCGAGTGAGCTTCATGTGGGATCGAGCAGCGCTGTTCGCATCGAACTGCGGTCAGCTGCCCGGGCCAGCGCCGCAGCGCCGCTGCAAGCCGACCAATGTGACATCGTCGGCGACAGGGTCGGCGGACGCGGCGCCCAGGAGCAATACACTGGAGGCGCCGTCGGCCGTCGTCATGGTGAAACAGCGCGGCTCGCTCTGACGACCATTGACCTCGATGTGCTCCAGGCGCCGGCGCGCTTTGGTATCGGTCGGCGTCAGCTTCAATGTCCATGCGTCGTCATTGCCGGTCATCTCGACAGCGAACGTCTTGCGCAGCGCCGTGGCGTCGCCCGAAAGCATGGCCGCGAATCCAGACAGCAGTCCCCGCAGCTCCGGCGCATGTTTCAAAGCGAAGCTGCGCGGTTTCTCGCCTTCGCGTTCCACTTTGACGGACTCGCCGCGAATCGAGGTGTGTTCGCGATACGGCCTGGTGACGCGCCGATCCAGGCTCTCCGGCCCCGAATAACCGAGGTCGCCGGAAACGATCAGCGGGGCGCGCAGCAGCTTCGAAAAGCGCACTTCGGTGAACGAGATGGTCGCGGGCGCCGGCTTGGCCAGCCGCTCGATCAACGCGTCGGCGGCCCGATCATCAGGGCTGGCGCTCCACGCCAGCAGCGGCGCGAGCAGAGTCAGCATCAGCGGGAGCCGAATTGAGGTGCCAGAAATCATAGAAGTTGAACCAATTGTACGGCGCCTTGCGGGTGTAATGCGCGAGCCGGTCCGCATACCGCTGGATGATGGCATTCAGACTCGCCTCGCGGTTGCTGCGTTCCACTTGCACCGTGTCGGCGAACGCCTCGAAGTGCAACTCGTAGCGATTGCCGCCGCAGTACAGGCCGAAGCACAGGACCACCGGCACCTTGAGCGCCGCCGCGAGCTGCCAGGGCCCGGTCGGGAAGGGCGCGGGCTCGCCCAGGAAATTCGCCACCGCGACCTGATTGCCCGGGCGCGCGCGATCGATCAGCAAAGTGACCAGGGCGCTTTCGTCCAGGGCTTCCTTGATGGCCAGCGCCGTGACCGCGCCGTCCTGGCGGGCATTGATGATGGAGCGCGCCAGCTCGGGATTGAACGAGTTGAGGAAGCGGGTGATCGCCGCGTTGTGTTCCGTATCGAGCACGACCCGCACTTTCACGTCCTTGCGGATCTCGCCCAGCACGCGCAGCGCATCGAAGCTGCCCAGATGCGAGCCGAAGATCAGCACGCCTCGTTTCTTAGCCCATTGCGCGCGCAGCGCGTCCAGTCCATGCACCTGGACATCGAAACGTTTGAAGCTTTCGGACAGCAGGAACACCCGATCCAGGATGACCGAGGCGAAGTAATAGAACTGCTTGGCGACGTCCTTCAGCGTCGGCTTGCGCCCCAGCGCCCGTTGCAAATATTCACGCGAGGCGCGCCGCTCCGGGGCGCGTTTCACCAGGAAGAAGGCAGTGATCGGGAACAGCACCAGACGCGCGGCAGTCCGTCCGCACAGGCGCGCGAACGTGCTGATCAGTCGGTACCCGAACACCGAGCCGGCTTCGGGACGGTCGAGCCATTGCTGTTTCACGCCGCGCCGATTCCGTCATGGGCCGGCCCGCCGTGGGCCGCGATGCGAAACAATCCTTGCGCGATCGCCGCGCCGTCGCGGCTCAGGGTGAAGCGCAACTCGTCGGCGTCCAGTTTCAGTTGCAACTCCGCGGCTTCGTCAGGCAGCAGCGGCGCGGTGAACTTGGCGTTGGGCAGCGCAAGGACGCGCACCGGCCGTTGCAGCCAGCGCTCGGCCTCTTGCAGCACGCAGTCGAGCAGTACCACGCCGGGCACGATCGGCTGCCCCGGGAAATGTCCGGGCAGCGACGGATGATTCGCGGCGATCCGCAGAACGGTTGCGTGGGCAGCGAAGCTCATGGTTCAGCGACGGGGGCCAGCGGCGCTGCTGACCAGGCGCGGCATGGCCGCGAGTACCTTGACGAAAAAATCCAGCATGTTGCGATAGGGCTGCCGCGGGAAGCGGTGGCGGCGGTAAGCGTACTCAATCAGGAAGAAAGCCGCGACCAGCAAATATCCGATCATGTTCGCGAACAGCGACCACCACAGCTCGGGCACGGTCACCGGCGGTCGGATGCCGGCGGCCAGCAGCATGCCATCGGGCTCGGCCAGCAGTCCCAGCACCAGATTGGTGAGCGCCAGAGTCACGAAGAACGCGGTCCAGGCGCGCGTCAGCTGGCGCGCGTACTCCAGGACTTCCGGCTCCGGCTCCTCGGCGCCCTCCGGCCCGGGCTCCATGATCCGGATCAGCTGTTCGATCAGCGGCACCTGCCCGGCGAGCAAGGTGCTGCCGAACACGCCGGCCATGAATCCCGGCACCAGCACCGGAGCGATATACAGCGGCAACGTCGCGTGCGCGGAGCGTGACAACCACCACAGCCCGACAACGACGGGCAGCAGCAGCCCCCAGGCCAGCACGCTGCCGCGGCCCAGGGCCGGCACCATGGGCAGAACGATCAGCAGGCCCAGCGCAATGGCGATCAGCGTCACGCTGTTCTGAATGACGCCGAAATGAGCGACCAGCGGGTACGCGAGCACCAGCAGGGCTCTGCCAACGGAGCTTAGAACTCGGGAATCGACTGCCATTGATGGGCGTAGTGGTTTTCGTCCAATCCAAGCGCGGCGCGCGCTGGCATCCTGGCGGGGCAGCGTTGTCCGAGCTGTCGCCGGCGCGAAGCATGCGCGTGTTGCCGAGCGCGGACAAGGCATCCACAATGATGGGAATTTTATGTGCGAACGGCAGGCGGCGGGGGAGGATCGGTCGGCATGACGGTGAAAATTGCTGTTCTGAAGGAAACTCGTGCGCATGAGAAGCGCGTGGCCCTGGTGCCGGCGGTGGCCGAGAAGCTCGCCAGGCTCGGCGCCGAGGTGCACATGCAGGCGGGGGCCGGCGACGCCGTCAAGCTGCCCGACTCCGCTTTCAAGAACGTGAAATTCAGCGCCGATCCGATCGATCTGGTGCGTGACGCCGACGTGGTCGCGAGCGTGCAGCCGCCCGATCTTGCCATCGTCAATGCCATGAAGCCGGGCGCCATCCTGATTTCCTTCGTCTATGCCCACAAGGAAGTGGAGCTGACCCGGGCGCTGCGCGATCGTCACATCACCACCTTCGCGATGGAGCTGGTGCCGCGTATCACTCGCGCACAGGCGATGGATGCGCTGTCCAGTCAGGCGGCGCTGTCCGGCTATTACGCAGCACTGCTAGGCGCGACCCACCTCGCTCGCATTCTGCCGATGATGACGACCGCGGTCGGTTCGATTCGTCCGGCCCGCACGCTGGTCATGGGGCTCGGCGTGGCTGGTCTGCAGGCGCTGGCGACGGCGCGCCGCTTGGGTGCGATGACCGAAGGCTACGACGTTCGACCCGAAACCAAGGAACAAGCCGAATCGCTCGGCGCAAAATTCGTCGACACAGGCGTGGATGCGCGCGGCGCCGGTGGTTACGCGCGCGAGCTCACTCAGGAAGAGCAAGACAAGATCGCTGGCGTCGTCACCAAGCACATTCAACAAGCCGACCTGATCATCACCACCGCCGCGATTCCCGGCCGGCCCTCGCCCAAGCTCATCAGCAAGGCGCAGGTCGAAGGCATGAAAGCCGGCAGCGTGATCGTCGACCTGGCCGCCGAAGGCGGCGGCAACTGTGAATACACGCAGCCGGGCGAGACCATACAAATCGGCCAGGTGACCATCGTCGGGCCGCTGAACGTACCGAGCATGCTCGGCGAGCACGCCAGCGAGCTGTACGCAAAGAATCAACTCAACCTGATCGAGCTGTTCGTCAAGGATGGCGCCATCCAGCTCGACTGGAGCGACGAGGTGATCGCCAGGACCGCGCTCACCCACGACGGCAAGATCGTCAACGAAGCCGCGCAGAAAGTCGTCGCATGAGCGCGCCGGTGGTCGGCCGGCCAGTCCGGCCCAAGCATCAGTCAGAAGTCAAGCATCGAGGATATTGAGTATGGACCTCGCTACCACGCTGACGGGCTTCGTCGCCCTGTACATCTTCATGCTCGCGGCCTTCACCGGCTACGAGATCATCGGTCGCGTGCCGGCCATTCTGCATACGCCGCTGATGTCGGGCTCGAACTTCGTGCACGGCATCGTCGTGGTCGGCGCGATGTATGCCCTGCTCAACGCGACTTCCACCGTGGAGCAGGTGATCGGCTTCATCGGTGTGCTGCTGGGCGCCGGCAATGCCGCCGGCGGTTACGTCGTGACCGAGCGCATGCTCGAGATGTTCAAGCCCAGTGACAAGAAGGCTTCCGGCGAGCAGAAGAAGGCATAAGCGCCCATGAACCTCACTCCCCAATTCATCATCGATGCCAGCTATTTCGCCGCGGCGTTTCTTTTCATCTACGGCTTGAAGCGCATGTCATCGCCGGTGACGGCGCGCTCGGGCATCGTGGTCGCCGGCGCCGGCATGCTGGTCGCGGTGCTGGCAAGCTTCCTTTATTACTTCGGCGTCAACGAGGCCGCGCTGCCGCACCTCGGGACGAACGTCGTGCTCGCGGCGGTCGCGCTGCTGCTCGGTACGGCGTGGGCGTGGTGGAGCGGCAAACGAGTCGCGATGACGGCCATGCCGCAGATGGTCGCGCTTTACAACGGCATGGGCGGCGGCGCGGCTGCGTGTATCGCCGCGGTCGAGTTGTTACGAACCAATGCGGTTCATCAGACGATTCCGCTGGTGCTCGCTGTAGCTGGCGCCTTGATCGGTGCGGTGTCGCTGTCCGGTTCGTTGATCGCGTGGGCCAAGCTCGATGGTCGCATCAACGGCGTGTGGCGCATCAGCGGTCAGCAGATCTTGAATGGCATCGTGTTTCTCGCAACCCTCGGTGTGGGTATCTACATCGTGTTCGTCGCCCACGGTCACGCGGCACCCGCAATCGTCGCAGCGTTCTTCATCGGTGCGCTGCTGTTCGGAGTGATGATGACGATGCCGATCGGCGGCGCCGACATGCCAGTGGTGATCTCTCTGTACAACGCATTCACCGGTCTGGCGGTGGGCTTCGAAGGCTATGTGCTGCAGAACCCGGCCCTGATGATCGCAGGCATGGTGGTCGGCTCGGCCGGTACGTTGCTGACGCTGCTGATGGCGAAGGCCATGAATCGCAGCGTATCGAATGTGATCTTCAGCAACTTCGGCGCGGCCGACTCGGAAGCACAGGGCGAGATAAAAGGCTCGCAGAAGCCGGCCGAAGCCGCCGACGCTGCGATCAACATGCGCTATGCGTCCAAAGTCATCATCGCGCCGGGTTACGGTCTGGCGGTCGCGCAGGCTCAGCACAAGTTGTATGAATTCGTGAAGCTGCTGACCGATGCGGGCGTGGAAGTGAAATTCGCGATTCATCCGGTCGCGGGCCGCATGCCCGGCCACATGAACGTGCTGCTCGCCGAAGCGGGCGTCCCGTACGACATGATCTACGACCTGGAAGATATCAACGACGAGTTCAAGGAAGCGGACGTCGCCATGGTCATCGGCGCGAACGACACCGTGAATCCGGCCGCACGCACCAACAAGTCGAGCCCGATCTACGGCATGCCCATCCTGAACGTGGACCAGGCCAGGCAGGTGTATGTGATCAAGCGCGGCCAGGGCAAGGGTTACTCGGGCGTGGAGAACGAGCTGTTCTACGCCGACAACTGCAACCTGGTGTACGGCGACGCGCAAAAAGTGATGGTCGCGATGATTCAGGCGGTCAAGTCGCTCGAGGGTGGCCACTGATGGGCCGCGTCCCGGCTCGGGCAAGGACTACATAAATGATCGTTAATTGCTCGCCCCTGGTGGCGGCGGTAGGCTGCAGTTCCTTGGCAGGCGTGGCTTGGAGCCGTGGCTAGAGTACTCATCATCGAAGACGACCGCGTGACCGCTGATGAAATCTGCGCCGAGCTGCAGCGGTACGGCCTCGATACGGAATGGGTGGGCGACGGCACCACCGGGCTGGAGCGCGCGCGAGGGGGTTTTTACGACGCGATCACGCTGGATCGCATGCTCCCCGGCATGGACGGTCTGACGCTGATCACGCGGCTGCGCGAGTCCGGTGTGCAGACGCCGGTACTGATGATCAGCGCCCTGTCCGATGCCGATGAACGAGTGCGTGGCCTGCGGGCGGGCGGCGATGACTATCTCACCAAGCCGTTCAATCCCGACGAGATGGCGGCCCGCATCGAAGTGTTGCTGCGTCGACACGCGAATACCTCCCGGCCCATGGTCCTGCGGGTCGGGGATCTGCAGCTGGATCTCATCGACCGCACCGCCAGGCGCGGCGATACGTTGCTCGACCTGTTGCCCACCGAATTCCGGCTGCTCGAATTCCTCATGCGTCACAGCGGTCGGGTCCTGACGCGCACCATGATCTTCGAGGCCGTGTGGGGCTATCATTTCGATCCCGGCACCAATGTGATCGAAGTCCACATCGGCCGGTTGCGGCGCAAGCTCGATCCGCCGGACCGGGAGCCGCTCATCCATACCGTTCGAGGAGTAGGGTACGTGCTTGAAGCTCGCTGAGCTGTCACGCATCAGCACGGTTCGATTGCTGCCGGTCTACGGGGCCCTGTTCGTACTGTGGAGCGTGCTGCTGATCGGCTGGGTGCAGTACGACACCAAACGTTATCTTTCCAGCGTGGTGGATGACATTCTCCGCCAGCGCATGCATTACCTGAGTCACATCGACCGCGAGCGCCTGCCCGATGTGATGGAGCAGACCGATGCGCTGGATCTGCGCGGGGTGATGCTGTACGGCCTGTTCGATCAGCAGGGCAACAAGATCACCGGCAATATCCAGCAGATTCCCGAAGGCGTGTCGCTCGACGGCGTAGTGCACTTTCTTCCCCACGGCGTGCAGCGCATCGGTGCGAAGGAGTCGGTGCGGGCTCGCGGCCTGGCCCGAAAGGTGGACAGCGGCGAGGTGCTGATCCTGGCGCGCGCCACCAGCGTGCTCGATCAGGTCAACAGCATCATTTATCGATCGCTGCTCTGGGGCCTGACGCTCACCGTCATTCCCGGATTGATTGGCGGACTGTGGCTGGCGCGCGGCCCGATGCGACGCATTCGTACGCTCGAATCCGCCGCACAGCCCATCATGCGCGGCGATTTGCATCAGCGGCTGCCAGTCTCGGGCCGGCGCGACGAGCTCGACATGCTCGCCGGCATCGTCAATTCGATGCTGGAGGAGATCGAGCGCCTGATGAGCGAGGTCAAGGGCGTCTGCGACAGCATCGCGCACGACTTGCGCACGCCGCTCACCCGACTGCGCTCTCAGCTGCATCGTATGCATCGCGAGGCACCCGATGCCGCGCACGCCGGCGTCGTCGAGCAGGCGATTCTGGATGTCGATTCGCTGCTCGATCGCTTCCGGGCGTTGCTGCGAATCTCCGAGCTGGAAGACATGCACCGACGCGCCGGCTTCACCGAGGTGCATCTGGCGAGCACGCTGGATCACGTGCGCGAGATCTACACGCCGCTCGCCGAAGACAAGCACATCACGTTCTCGTTCGAAATCGCGCCCGATGTGCCGAGCGTGCGCGGCGATCCGAATCTGTTGCTGGAAGCCGTTTCGAACATCGTGGACAACGCAATCAAGTTCACGCCCGCGGGCGGCAGCATCCATCTGCGACTGATCAACGATCCCGCCGCCGGTGCGCGCATCGATGTGATCGACAGCGGCCCGGGCATCCAGACCTCCGAGCGCGAGGCTGTCCTGCAGCGCTTCTATCGTGGCACGTGCAGTAACAAGGATGTCTCGGGCTCGGGCCTGGGCTTGTCGATCGTGGCCGCGATCGTCAAACTGCATGGCTTCAAATTGCAGATCGTCGACAATCCGGCAGGCGGCGCCTGGCTCTCGCTGTCGTGTGGGCCAGCCCGTACGGGGGCTTCCTAAAAAAGCTTTCATCTTGCCGAAGCCATCGCGGGGGATGAGCCGACCCATAATGGTTGTTCACGGACTCGCTCGCCCGCATGCTCGGTATCGTCAAAATTGCCCTGCGTCGCCCGTACACCTTCGTGGTGCTGGCGTTGCTCATCCTGATTTTCGGTGTGCTCGCGATTCTGCGCACGCCCACCGACATCTTTCCGAACATCCGCATCCCGGTGATCAGCGTCGTGTGGCAGTACACCGGTCTGCCGCCCGATGGCATGGCCGGCCGCATCACCACCAACTTCCAGCGTTCGCTGACCACCATGGTCAACGATATCGAGCACATCGAAGCCACCTCGTATACCGGCTTCGGCGTGATCAAGGTTTTCTTCCAACCTTCCGTCGATATCAACATGGCGAATGCGCAGGTGACGGCCGCCGCGCAGACAACCTTGCGCCAGATGCCACAAGGCACGAATCCGCCGAACATCCTCAACTACAACGCCTCCACCGTGGGCATCCTGCAGCTGGCGCTGTCCGGCGATGGCATGACGGAGCAGGAGCTCAGCGATCTCGGCATCAACTATGTCCGCACCTTCCTGATCACGGTGCCGGGCGCGTCGATCCCGTATCCGTTCGGCGGCAAGAACCGGCAGATCCAGATCGACCTGGACCCCGCGGCGCTGCAGGCGCGCGGCCTGTCGGGCTCGGATGTCGCCAATGCCCTGGCGGCCCAGAACCTGATCACGCCGGTGGGCACGCAGAAAATCGGCGGCTTCGAGTACGCCATCAATCTGAACAACAGCCCGTCCGCCATCGAGGACCTGGGCCGGCTGCCGATCCGCCTGGTCGACGGCGCGATGGTGTATCTGCGGGATGTCGCCCACGTGCGCGACGGCAATTCGCCGCAGACCAATATCGTGCATGTCGCCGGCAATCGCTCGGTGCTGCTCACCGTGCTCAAGAGCGGCGCGGCCTCGACCCTGGCGGTGATCGAGGGCATCAAGAATCGGGTCGAGGAGGTGAAGGATCAGCTGCCCGAATCGCTGCAGATCAAGCTCATCGGCGATCAATCCATCTTCGTTCGCAGCGCCATCAGCGGCGTGGTCGCCGAAGGCGCGATCGCGGCGCTGCTGACCAGCCTGATGATCCTGCTGTTCCTGGGCAGCTGGCGCTCCACCGTCATCATCGCCACCTCGATTCCGCTGGCCATTCTCGGCTCGATCTTCCTGCTGGCGCTGACTGGCCAGACGCTCAACATCATGACGCTCGGCGGGCTGGCGCTCGCGGTGGGCATCCTGGTCGACGATGCCACCGTGACCATCGAAAACATCAACTGGCATCTCGAACACGGCAAGGACGTGCACACGTCCATCCTCGACGGCGCGGCGCAGATCGTGACCCCCGCGTTCGTCTCGCTGCTGTGCATCTGTATCGTGTTCGTGCCGATGTTCTTCCTCGAAGGCGTGGCGCGCTTTCTGTTCGTGCCCATGGCGCTGGCCGTGATCTACGCGATGGTGTGCTCGTTCATTCTGTCGCGCACTCTGGTGCCGACCATGGCCATGTATCTGCTGAAGCCGCATTCGCATGCGGACGCGAGCGCCCCCTCATCCAATCCGCTGGTGAAATTCCAACGCGGCTTTTCGGAGAAGTTCGAACGTTTCCGCGGCAGCTACAAAGAGCTGCTGACGATGGCGATGTCTCATCGACGCGGCTTCGTGACGGCCTTCCTCGGGTTCGTGCTGGCCTCGTTCCTGCTCGTGCCGTTCCTGGGAAGCAATTTCTTCCCGTCGGTCGATGCCGGCCGAATCATGATTCACTTCCGCGCGCAGCCCGGCACGCGAGTGGAGGAAACGGTGGCGATCTCGGCGCGCATCCAGGATGTGATCCGGCAGGTGATCCCGCCGCACGAGCTGGCACTGGTGGTGGACAACATCGGCATGCCGTTCTCCAGCATCAACATGACCTATAACAACACCGGCACCATCGGCACGGCGGATGGCGACATCCAGATAACGCTAGAGGAAGATCACCGGCCCACCGCGGATTACGTGCGCAAGCTGCGCGAGGAGCTGCCGAAACGATTCCCCGGCACGACCTTCTCGTTCACGCCGGCCGACATCGTCAGCCAGATCCTGAACTTCGGTACGCCCTCGCCCATCGATCTGCAGATCCGGGGCAACAACTTCGCGGCGAATTTCGCTTACGCGGAGAAGCTGCTCGCCGACATCAAACGGATTCCGGGCATTGCCGATGCGCGCATCCAGCAGGCACGCGGCCTGCCCACGTTCAACGTCGATGTGGATCGAACGCGCGCGCAGTTCGCCGGTCTCACCGAACGCGATGTCACCAACAGCATGGTGGTGAACCTTGCCGGCTCGGTGCAGGTCGCGCCGACGTTCTGGCTGAACCCGAAGACCAATATCCAGTACCCCATCGTGATGCAGACGCCGCAGTACAAGATGGACGAGTTGAACTCGCTGGAGACGTTGCCGATCACGGGCGCGAACTCCAAGTCGTCGCACCTGCTCGGCGGTATCGCGGACATCACGCGCACCACTTCGAGCGGCGTGGTTTCTCAATACAACATTCAACCCATCGTGCAGATCTACGGCACCACGCAGGGCACCGATCTGGGCGCCGTGGCCAGGCAGATCCGCAAGATCCTGGATGTGCACGCGAAGGACCTTCCGAAGGGCTCGTCGGTGGCGCTGCTCGGCCAGGTTCGCACCATGGAGAGCTCGTTCTCGGGCCTGATGTGGGGTCTGATCGGTGCGGTCGTGCTGATCTATCTGCTGATCGTCGTGAACTTCCAGTCGTGGAGCGACCCGCTGGTCATCATCAGCGCACTGCCCGCGGCGCTGGCCGGAATCATCTGGATGTTGTTTACGACATTCACGACGTTATCGGTGCCTGCGCTCACGGGCGCGATCATGTGTATGGGCGTGGCCACGGCGAACAGCGTGCTGGTCATCAGCTTTGCGCGTGAGCGGCTGGAACAATTGGCCGATCCAATCGCCGCGGCCATCGATGCAGGTTTCGTGCGCTTCCGTCCGGTGCTGATGACGGCGTTGGCCATGATCATCGGCATGGCGCCGATGGCGCTGGGCCTTGGCGATGGCGGTGAGCAGAACGCGCCGCTCGGTCGCGCGGTCATCGGCGGACTGATCTTCGCCACCGTCGCAACGCTCATTTTCGTTCCCGTCGTCTTCAGCATCGTGCACCGTAATTACGTCCGCAAGCCTGCGGAGCATCCGCTGCTTGCCGGAGAGCCTCATGCCGCCCACTGAGTCACATCGCGGATTGCGCCGCGCCGGCATCGTCATCGCCGTCATCGCTATCGTCATCGTCGTCTCCGGGATCGGCATACGCGTCAGCGATCATCGTGAGATGACCGCATGGACCGAAGAGCAGGCCATTCCCGCCGTCGCCGTCGTCGTGCCGACCGTCGGTGAAGCCGATGCACGGATCGAGCTGCCAGGCCGGTTGGAAGCATTCGCTCGGGCCCCACTGAATGCGCGCGTGTCGGGCTACTTGAAGACGTGGAAGGCCGATATCGGTACGCCGGTGCGGGCCGGTCAGCTGATCGCGGAGATCGAAGCGCCGGATATCGAGCAGCAGTTGCTGCAGGCGGAAGCGGATCTGGCCAGCGCCGAAGCGAATGCCGCGCTTGCGGCGAGCACCGCCAGGCGCTGGCAGTCGATGCTCGGTCGCGATTCCGTTTCCAAACAGGAAGTGGACGAGAAGGTCGGCGATCTGGCCGCCAAGGAAGCTTTGGCTAAAGCGGCCCGAGCCAACGTCGAGCGCTTGCGAACGATGCGGGATTTCACGCGCATCGTGGCGCCGTTCGATGGTGTGGTCACGGCGCGCAATACGGATATCGGTGAGCTGATTACTGCGGGCGGCGGCTCGGGCCGCGAATTGTTCGTTGTTTCAGATACGCGCAAGTTGCGCGTGTATGTGAATGTGCCGCAGTCGTATGTGCGTCGGCTGAATACGGATGCGAAAGCACTGATCACGGTGCCCGAACATCCGGGCAAACAATATTCCGCGGCGGTCGCCGCGTCGGCGGGCGCTGTGGACGTTGCGACGGGCACGACGCTGATGCAGCTCACCGTCGATAACAAAGAGGGCGAGTTGTTGCCCGGCGGTTATGCCAGCGTCAGCTTCGAGCTGGTGGGCGGGGCGCAAGCGCTGCGCGTTCCGGCCAGCGCATTGATTTTCGATCAGTCGGGACTGCGGGTGGCCACCGTCGATGCCGAGAGCCGGGTGGTCATGAAGCCCATCAGCATCGCCCGCGATCACGGCGCCTTCATCGAAGTCGGCGGCGGCATCGAGCCCACCGATCGCGTCATCTCCACGCCGCCGGACGGCTTGATGGCCGGCAGCACCGTGCGTGTGATCGAACCAATGGCGCAGGAAGCCAATGCGGGTTGAGCTATCGATCGTCGCGGCACTGGCGCTGGCCGGCTGCTCGCTCGCACCCAAGCTCGAATTGCCCGAAGTCCCGGTCGCCGATGCTTATAAAGAGCCGGCGCCCTGGACTGCGGCCGCGCCTGCCGATCGTTTGCCACGCGATGGCTGGTGGCAGCCTTATGGCGACCCGGACTTGGATCGGCTGCAGACGCAGCTGGTGCGGAACAGCCCCGATCTGCAAGCGGCGCTGGCGCGCTATCAACAGGCGAAGGCATTCGCGGATCAATTGCGTTCTGGATTGTTTCCTTCCTTCGCTTTGCGCGCCGACGGCGCTCGGGTGCGCCAATCCGAAACGAGTCCGCCGGCCGGCCGGTCCTCGCCGCGCTATTACAACTCCTACGGTGCTGGCGTCGAAGCGAGTTATGAGGTCGATCTGTGGGGGCGCGTTCGTAACGACGTGAACGCGGGCAGGCTCGAAGCGAGTGCTGCCGCCGCCGACCTGGAATCGGCGCGGCTGAGTCTGCAGGCGCAGCTGGCCGACTATTACATCGCGCTTTACGGCTTGGATCGCGAAGCGGCGTTACTCGCAGATACGGTGACTGCCTACGATCGCGCGCTGGCGCTGACCAAGGAGCGTCATGAGGCGGGCATCGTGTCCGGCCTGGACGTGGCCCGCGCTCAAACGCAGCTGGAGACCGCGCGTTCGCAGGTTTCGCAGAATCACGCGCAGCGCGCGACGCTCGAGCATGCGATCGCGGTCCTTGTAGGCGAGTCGCCTTCGCAATTCTCCCTGGCGCCGCGCTCCGTGCCGCTGCAGCTGCCTGAAATCCCGGCCGACGTGCCGACCAACCTACTACAACGCCGGCCCGATATCGCCGCCGCCCAACGCCGCACCGCTGCGGCCAATGCGAGCGTGGGCGTCGCTCGCGCCGCTTATTTCCCTTCGATCACGTTGAGCGGCGTTTATGCGTTCGAAAGCACTCGTTCAACGGACTGGCTGACTGCACCCAATGCCGCCTGGTCGGTGGGGCCCACCATCCTGCTCGAGCTGTTCGACGCCGGCCGCCGCCGTGCTCGCGTCGAGCAGGCGCGGGCGGTATTGGAGGAGGCCGGCGCGACCTATCGAGGGGTGGTGCTGGGCGCCTTTCAGGAAGTCGAGGACCACCTGGCCCTGCTGCATCATTACGGGATGGCCGCGCAAGCCGAGCGCGCCGCCGTCACTTCGGCCGAGCAATCCCTGGAGTTTGCGATGAACCGCTATCGCGAGGGCGCGGTCAGCTATCTCGAAGTCGTTCAGTCTCAGACCATTGCGCTGAATGCGCAGCGTGACGCGCTCGACCTCGAGACCAGGCAGTTGCGGGCAAGCGTGGCTCTGATCCGCGCGCTGGGCGGGGGCTGGGAAGGGTAATCACCCGGTATTTCCCCTGAAAGCCTGCGCCCGTTGAATCTTTACACAAGGGTCGCGTATCTTAGGATGCACTGCCCCTTGCTGCGTCCGAGTCGTGCAATCACAACTGTACAACTTGACCCAAGAGATCCTGCGGACCGACGTCTCAGGAATGCCCCTGGAGTGGATTGACTACCGGGATGCGGTACGTCTGTACCACACGGAACAGGTGGCATACACCTGTGGGACGCGGCTGTACCGGCTGCTCGGCGGTACCAACGCCCGCTCGGGGCTGCAGACCGTGGTGGAAGTGAATTCCATCATCGCCACCATCGGTCATACGCATAATCCCGGCAATCTGCGGCACGACTACACGCCGCCGCTGAACAACCAGACATTGTTCAAGCGCGACGCGCACTTGTGTATGTATTGCGGGCAGCGTTTCCCGTCGAGCCTGCTGTCGCGGGATCATATTCGTCCGCTCAGCCAGGGCGGTCTGGATCTGTGGACCAATGTGGTGACGGCTTGCCGTCGTTGTAACAACCAGAAGGCGTCGCTCACTCCCGAACAGGCCGGCCTGCAACTGATCGCCGTGCCGTTCAAGCCGACCTACGCCGAGTACATTTATTTGAAAGGCCGCCGGGTGCTGGCGGACCAGATGGAATATCTGCTGGCGCACTTCCCGCGCTCGAGTCCGTTGCACGCCCGTCTCAAATTGCAGTGTTGAATTCTTCGTCCCCCGTGCAGCAGCCGGTGTATCTGATCGATGCATCGGTGTTCGTGTTTCGTGCCTGGCATTCCGTGCCGCTCGATCTGGTCGATCCCGACGGCAACGCCGTCAATGCGCTGCATGGGTTCAGCCGCTTCCTCGGCGAGCTGATCGAGCGCGTGCGTCCCGAGCACATCGCGGTCGCGTTCGACGCCAGCCTGGTCACCTCGTTTCGCAAGCGCCTGTATCCGGCGTACAAGGCCAATCGCGATCCCGCGCCCGAGGATTTGAAACGTCAGTTCCTGCAGTGCCAGCGGGTGTGCGCCGGCCTGGGCATTGCTTCGTTCGTCAGCGGTGAATACGAAGCCGATGACATCATCGGCACTCTCGCCACGCGCGCGCGCGCCGAAGGTCGCAAGGTCGTGATCGTGACCCGGGACAAGGACCTGTCGCAGCTGGTCCGGCCCGGCGATGAATACTGGGATTACATCGGCGACAAGCGCTTCAGCTACGACCGGATCGCCGATCGTTTCGGGGTCCAGCCCGAGCGCATGGCCTGTTTTCTGGCTTTGATGGGCGATGCCGTCGACAACATTCCCGGCGTCCCCGGCGTCGGCCGCAAGACTGCCTCGACCCTGTTCTATCACTTCGAGTCGCTGACCCATTTATACAGCGACCTGGATCGGGTGCTGAAGATCAAGCTGCGTAACGCCGGCTTCGTCTGCGGCCAGCTGCGTGACTATCGCGAGTCCGCGTTTCTCGCCCGGCAACTCACCGAAATAGCCTGCGATATGCCGCTCGATGTGGAGCTGGCGCAGCTGCGCCGGCGGCCGCCGGATCTGGGCAATCTCAACGAGCTGTACGACAGCGTCGGTTTCGGTCGGCTGTTACGCAATCAGGCGGAGCGCATCACCGCGCTCGGCTAGCTCATTTCGCCTCTGTCGCGGCAGGAGATTGGCGCGGAAAAAGCCCGCTAGATCGCCACTTCGAGCCCGGTTTTCAGTCGCATGCTGGCAGCCCCTGCCTCAGGAGCTGTCATGCGAGCCGCCGTGCTGTTGTTCGGATCCTTGCTGTTGGTGCCTGCCTTCGCGGCGCAACCGACGATCTACCGCTGCACCGGCGAGGCGGGAACCGTTTATTCCGACGTTCCCTGCTCGGCGCACGCCGATACCCACGAGATAGACGACAGTCGCGTGACTGTGTACACGCCGGAGGCGGCAGAGGAGCGTTCGCCGCCGGCGATGATCAAACCAACCAAGGCCAAGCGCGCCGCACGACTGCCCGATCCCGCCAAACATCGACTCACCTGCGCCAAGCTCGAGCAGTCCCTGCGTGACGTGCGTAGCAAGATGCGTACTGGCTACAGTGCCAAAGAAGGCGAGCGCTTGAAGGCACGCCAGCGCCAGCTAGACCAGCGCCGGCGCCTGCAGAAGTGTGGGTGATGAAACTTCCTGCGCTTGTGAGCTAGTACCAGCCGCGCTTGCGGTGAGCGCATAATGTCATCGGACGGAGTCGGCACACCTCGGCAAGTTATAAGCAAGGCAAAGTCAGGGGGTCGTCATGGTTGCGTTTACCGATCGGGCGGGATTGAAACAGATTGCGGCCGGACTGTTCGCGGCGGCCTGGCTGCTGGCCGCGCCGCTGGCACAGGCCCAGGACACCAAGGCCGTCGATGATCTGATGAGCCAGGCGCAGCAGGCCATGCAGAAGGGCCAGCCACGGGATGCGGAGAATCTGCTGCGCAAGGCCATCGAGGCGGCACCCACTCGCGCCGAGCTGTACATGCTCCGCTCGCGCGCCCGCGACAGTTCAGGCAAGTACGATGCGGCGCTGGAAGATGCCAACAAATACATCGAGCTGGAGCCGAACGACGCCTTCGGCTATTTGAACCGCTCGCGCATCTACGTTTCGATGGAGAAGCCGGAAACGGCGCTGGCCGATGCCAACAAGGCCATCGAGCTGGATCCGAAAGACCCGGACGGTTACTACCGCCGCTCCGACATCTACCGCGACATGGGCAAGGACGCCGAGGCCAAGGCCGATGAAGCCAAGGCCGCCGAGCTCGAGAAGCAGTGAAGCGGGAGCAGACGCGAGCATCGGGCGGCCCGTAAGGCCGCCCGGTAGCGTTCAGCGTGGCGCGTTGGCGACGCGGAACACCGGATACAGGTTGTAACGCTCGTCCCAGGACGAGTGGCGTTGATAGAAGAAGTCCAGTCGCGCCTCCGGATCGGTCGCGAACTTCGGATCTTCCAGGCGGCGTGCGAACTCACGGCGCAAGGCCGGATCTTTTTTCAGCATCTGCTCGGCCACCTCTTCGGCCACGTACGCCTCCATATATTCCTTGCGCTCGAACGCCGCGGCGAAGTAACCCCAGCTCACCAGCGAATCCGGATCGCGAGGCTCGAGCAACGCCATCGCCAGCTCCGACCTGGCTTGCGCGATGGGCACGAACAGCGAGCCGGCAGGAACGGCGCGCTGCTCCTTGCGCCAATCGCCCTCGACCGAGAACACGCTGCGACCTTCGAACGTCGACTTCGCCGGCGCCGCTTTGGTCGCCCGAAATACCTCGACCTCGGACTCCGCCTGTGCTTGCGCGAGAGTGCGAAACTCGATGCCGTGCAGAGTCAGTTTGTCCGCGACCATGCGTGCGTAGGCCGGAGGCACCAGATACCCACCGCTCGGCGCCGTCACGGTGATGTCAGGCGTCACTTCATCCCGCAACGGAATGCGCCAGATCTGCGGACGCTTGTCGTTGTAACGGGTCAGCAACGCGCCTGAGACGGCGGAGGGCTCGCGCCGATACTCATAGCCGCGAAACTCGATCGTCTTTGTATGCGGGGTGTTCGTATAGGTGAGCGCCACGGTCGAACCGGCGATGCCCGCGGACTCACGATCGGCCGCCTGGGCCGCCGCCAGCCATTGCTTGCCATCGCGCGCCGCCATTTCCATCAAGGAAACGATGGTGTGATGGGTGATGCGAACCCGGGTGGGGTAGTCCTTCCACGAATGCGTTTCCACCAGCACGCCGAGGCGGTTGCGGCTCGCCCAGTATTCCTGGGAGAAGCGCTTCGGGCCGACGGAGACGGCGAAACCCGTCGACGGGTCGTCGTCTTTGATGAACGACGGATAGAAGTCGAGCGGCAGCGAGCCCTGCCCGGTGGCGCGCTTCATCAATTCATCGCGCAGCGCCACGCCGACTCGCCGAATCGGCTCGCGCCCGGCCAGCGTCGGCGCGACGTTATAGGAAATGTCGTGCTCGAACTTCGCGCCGTCAGTGACGTGCAGGTCGACGTACAGAATCGGGTCCCACTCGCCCAACAGGCGCAGCATCGCTTGCATCTCGGGCGCGGCCGCCTTGACGTAGTCCCGGTTCAGATTGAGGTTCTGCGAGGTCACGCGCCAGCCCATTTCCTCCGGGCCGACCTGATTGGGCCGATTCCAGCGACCGACGCGCTCGTGACCGTCGACGTTGAACACCGGCACGAACACCAGCGTCGCGTGCTTCAGCGCATCCCTGGCCAGCGAGCCTTCGAGCATTTCGCGCAGGGCCAGGAAGCCGGCGTCCTTGCCATCGATCTCGCCGGCATGAATGCCACCCTGCATGAGCACCACCGGCCGACCGGCGCGCTGGGCAGTGGCAGCGTCGAGCGTGCCGTCGGCCGAAGCGGCCAGCGCCAGCATGGGCCGACCTTCCGGCGTACGGCCGAACTCGAAACAGCGCACCTGTCGCGGCCATTGCTGTTGAAACGCCGGACACAGCCGCTCGACTTCCTCGTAGCGGCCGGTGCGTTTGTTGCCGGACTGCTCGGCGACGGTGCGGAGTGCGTTGGCGCTCGGCGCGGCGAGCGCAGTCGCCTGGGCGAGCGAGCAGACGAGCGCGACCAGCGCGCTGGTTTTATGACCAATCATTAGTTGATTCCTGTACAGGCAGGCGCGCAAGACTACTGTATTGGTCTGTCTGAATCTGTCTCGTTTCTCGCGCCAGTAGCGCTAAAATTCGCGGGCCGACGGCCATCCGGAACGTCGGCGGGAGTGCGCCTTGAAATTGAGCAGAGCGGACGGTGATGCGGCAACGATGCTGCAAACGGTGGGCTGCGTGTTGTTGCAGCCGGAGGAACTGGCGCAGGAGTGCCACGTCGACCTCGAGAACCTGGGCAAGCTCGCGCCCAGCTGGAATCAACTGCCGCGCGACGAGTATCTGCGCGACGGCGGCCGTTATCGTTCGCGGCGTCACAGTTGTTTCATTTACGAGCCCGCCGGCCAGCTGCAGCTCGTGCCGCATCGAGCCCATTGGCAACCCACCGAATACAATGCGCTTCATGGCGGCATGGAGCGCTGGTTCGAGCCGATGACCAGCGCGGTGCTGCAAGCCCCCGTCTGGAATCAGCTCATCAGCGGCCTCGCCGAGCTGGTCGCGCGCGCTCGGCCGGTGCAGCGCTGGTACATCGAAGCGCATCAGTTTCGCATCGACACCGCCGAAGGCATCGGCCGGCCGACGCCCGAAGGTGCGCATCGCGACGGCGTCGATTACGTCGCCGTGATCCTGGTGAATCGATTCAATGTGCGCGGCGGCGAGACGCGGGTGTTCGAGGCCGAAGGTATTTCGGGCGTGCGCTTCACCATGAGCGCGCCGTGGACGGCGCTGTTGCTGGACGACGCCAAAGTGATCCACGAAACCACGCCGATTCAGAACGACGGCCCGGGCGGAGTGCGGGACACGCTGGTGGTGACGTTCCGGGAGCATGGTTTCCAGGCGCCCGGGGTTTGATCATGCGTGCTCGCAGCGCTGAAAGTACAATGCCGCGTCGCTGATACAGGTAACTGCCCATGTCCACGTTCGCCGCCCGGTTGCACCAGAAAATCGTCGAGCACAGCCCGCTGTGTGTCGGCATCGACCCCTCGGCGGCGCTGCTGAAATCCTGCAACTTGCCCAACACGCCCGAGGGCGCATTCGAGTTCGGCAAGCGCGTGCTGGAAGCGGCGGACTTTGGGATCTCGCTGCTCAAGCCGCAGTCGGCGTTCTTCGAGCGCTTCGGCAGCGAGGGACTCAAGGCAGTCGAAGAGCTCACCAGGCTGGCGCGCAGTCGCGAAGTGCTGGTGCTGCTCGATGGCAAGCGAGGTGACATCGACACCACCGGCGCCGCTTACGCCGAAGGCTATTTCTCGTCGACCACGACGTTGCGCGTCGATGCGGTCACGACGCATGTGTATCTCGGTCTCGCTGCGCTCGATCCGTTTCTGGATATCGCTGCGCGCGCGGAGGGTGGAGTGTTCGTGGTCGTGCGCTCGTCCAATCCCGAAGGGCGCGAGTTGCAGACGGCCCGTTTGGGGAGTGGCGAAACGGTGGCTCAGAACTTGTGTCGCGAGATCACGCTGCGCAATCGGCAGCAGGGCGAAGGGCTGCAGTACATCGGTGCCGTGGTTGGTGCGACGTGTGACGATGCCGCCGAGACGGTGGACGCTCTGCCGCAGTCATACATTCTGGCTCCGGGCGTCGGTGCGCAGGGAGCAACCATTCAAGACGTATTGAAGCGAATGCCAGGCGCGCGCGGCCGCGTTCTGCCGAATGTTTCCCGGGCGATCCTGGCGAATGGCGGTTCGGTCTCGGACATCCGCACGACCATTCGCACTCTCCAGGCTCAGGCTCGCGAGCTGTTGTAAGCGCTCAACTCATCATGTCGCTCGCAGCCGCACTGAGTCGCACGTTGGGGGCTGAGGTCGCGGCGGGCTCGGAGCGTCATGTGGGCGGCGGCTCCATCAACTCCTGCGTGCGTTTCGAAAGTGCGCTGGGGCCGTTGTTCGTCAAGTACGGCGACGCGTCGAGCCTGGAGATGTTCCAGGCTGAAGCCGAGGGTCTGCGGGAGTTGGCGAGCGCGCGTGCTGTTCGCGTTCCTGCAGTGTTGGCCGTCAGCGAGCAGGACGGAATCGCCTTTCTCGCGCTCGAATGGATCGAGCTGCGTGGGGCCGGCTCCAGTGCTGAGAAAAAGCTCGGCGAGTTGCTCGCCGCTCAGCATCGTGTGACTCGCGAGAAGTTCGGCTGGCATCGTGACAACACGATCGGTTCGACGCCGCAATCCAATCGAGAGGCGGCAGACTGGGTGGAGTTCCTGCGTGAGCGGCGATTACGGCCGCAGCTGAAGCTCGCCCGGGACAATGGGGCTGGCGCAGACCTCATCGATAATGGCGAGCGCCTGTGCGAACGACTGGATCGTTTCTTCGCCAGCTATCGACCGGTGCCCTCCTTGCTTCATGGCGATCTTTGGGGCGGCAACTGGGCCAGCGATGCGAACGGTGAACCGGTGGTGTTCGATCCGGCGGTTTACTTCGGGGATCGCGAGGCGGATCTGGCGATGACGCGGTTGTTCGGCGGTTTCGGCGCTTCGTTCCATGCGGCGTATCAGAGCGCGTGGCCGCTGGATGCCGGCGCGGCGTCGCGAGTGAAGCTCTACAACCTGTATCACGTGCTGAATCATTTCAATCTGTTCGGCGGCGGCTATTTGCGGCAGGCGCTGGGCATGATCCAGCGCCTGCTCGCCGAGCTGAGATAACTCAGTTCTTCGCCGGAATCCGCACCGAGCCGTCAACGCGCTCGTGCAGGATGCCGCCGCTGGTGTCGGCGCGTACGGTGAAATGGCCGCCTACATCGCTCACGTTGATGTCGCCGGAGCTGTCGTTACTGATCATGACATTTCGCTGCACGTCGCGGATGGTGATGTCACCGGAGCTGTCGTTCACGACGTGGACGCTGCCAGAGACCTTGGTGATGGCAATGTCGCCCGAGCTGTCGCTATTGATGGTCACGTCGCCGCGTACGTCTTCGATGTCGATGCCGCCGGAGCCGTCTTCGAGCTCGATGTTGCCGACGACGCTGATCACGCGAATCTCGCCGGAGCTGTCGTCGATGCTGAGGTTGCCGTTGATGTTCTTCAGCAGCTGATCGCCCGAGCCGTCGTCGATCTTCGCCGCGCCAACGTCGCTCAGCTCCAGGTCGCCGCTGGTGTCGGTCACGTCGAGCTCGGCGTCACGCGGCACCGTGATGTCCAGGTCCAGCGAGGCGTAGCGATTGAAACGGAACAGATCGCCCATGCCTTCGGCCATCACCACGGTCAGGTACACGATGTCGTTCTCGCGACGGCTCTCCAGCGCAATCTTGCCGAGCAGGCTCTCGGACGAGGCGCAGGCTTTGCCGATCGCACTGACGCCGCCGCCGGCATCGCCACGAATCTTGAGATCGCCTGCGTCCGCGACCACCACGACCTTCCTGACCGGTCCGTTGAAATTGGCCGTGCGCTCCGAGCTGAACCTGCAATCCTGTGCCCCAGCCGAGGTGCCGGCACTGCCGAGCAGAGCCAAGGTCAACAGCTGGGCCGCATGCTTCTTCATGAATGACTTCCTGTGCGAATAAGTAAAACTGAATGCCCGCGAATCCATGCATTGGATGGAGCGGACGCTCCGCGGGTTGCAAGGGCTCGTCCTTGGGCCTGCGGCAGGGGGAGCAAAGATAGGAGCTGATCAGCTCGTTTGCAAAGCTTTGCGCAGCGCGATCGTCAGCAGCCGACGTTGCACCATTTGCGACAACGAGTCGGCTCGCGCCAGGCCCATGCGGGCCAGATAGGGTTGCAGGGCGGGCGCCGGCGCGCCATTCAACAGTGCATCGAGCAATGTACGCACGCGGCCCGGCCAGGATTGTGTCGACGCCTGCAGTGAGCGCAATGCCCGGGAGAGCACGATCTCTTCGGCGGTGAAGTCCGTGCCAAACGGCAATTCGGCAAACAAGCCGCGCTCCCGCCAGGGCGCGAATTTGTTTGCCAGCCGCTCCGGTGTATTGGTGCGCGCCGTCTCCGGAATGCGCCAGTTCTTCGGCAGTTTGCCGGCGCGCTGCGCGTCCGCGACGAAGGCTCGCTGGAAGCGAGCATCCATGATGCCGACCAGTGCTTCGACGATCTCGCGGTCCGTGCGGCTTCGCAGGTCTGCAATACCGTATTCCGTTACGACGATGTCGCGCAGATGGCGAGGTACGGTGCAATGCTCGTAGCTCCAAACGATATTGGAGGAGATCACGCCGTTGGCCGTGCGTGTCGAACGCAGGCAAAGAATGGAGCGCGCTTCGGGCAGCGCGTGCGCCATCGCGATGAAGTTGTATTGACCGCCGACGCCACTGACGACCCGGCCGTCGCCGAGCCCATCGGAAACAGCCGCGCCCAGGCCGGTGACCATCATGGTCGTGTTCACGAAGCGGGCATGGCGGCGCTGTGCGACTTTCAATTCCCATTCATGACCGTACAGCTCGTTGACGAAGCTGATGCCACGCATCGCAAACATCTTGCGTTGCGCGGCGGGCAGCTCGCGCAGCCCGGTGTAGAAGCCTTTCGGGCCGAAGAAGAAGCCCGCATCGGCCACCACGCCGTTGCGCAGCGTTTCGCCCAAACAGTACTGCGCGATCTGCGCCCGCTGTTCAGGGTCGGAGAACGTCGCTCGCAACTGCTGACCATCCGGCGTGATCAGCACGCCGCGGTCGTATTCAACGTCGTCGCGGAACAAGCCGACTTCGCGAAACTCCTGGAAATCGGCGAACGACATGCGGCTCATGCCCGCTGCGACCAGCGCGTCCAGCGTGTGCAGGCTGACTCGCTCATCGATGTGACCATCGTCGATGAGTCGTTGCAGCTTGGCGCTCGGATAAACGCGGCGCTTCAGGATGCCGTTGCGGTACAGATCCACGAAGCCGTCGGCGAGCATTTCAGTGCAGCCGTACAGGCCGCGCTCGAACGATGCCGTGCCGCCTTCGCTTTCGATCAAGCGTCGGTGGCGGGCCAGGATCCCGGTCGATTCCAGCACTTCTCGATAGAGTGCCGGCTGCTTCTGACGCAGCTGCAAGGCGTAGCAGATGCCGTCGCCCAGCTCGCCGATGCCGAGCTGCAACGTGCCGCCATCGCGGATCAGCGTGCTGACGTTCAACGCGATCGCATGCTCGGTCGGCGAAATCGGCATGTTCGGCGGGCTGAACAACGCCGTGCCTGGATCCTGCACCAGGAAATCGAAGGTGTCGGCGGTGACCAGCGCGTCGCCGTACATGAAGGGCAGTTCGCGATGCACCTGGCCGATCAACGCAAATGGTTTGCTGCTGCCGCCGGCGCGCAGCGCTGCGATCTGCGGGAGCAGGTCGGCGGTCATGTCCGCATTGGAGCCCAGGCTCAACAACCCCGGGGCTTCGTTGGGTGGTGGTGCGGCGACCAGCTGCGCGATCACGTTGAGGCCACGGCGCAGCGCGTCGCGCGCGACGTGCGTGTAGTTGCTGCTCAGATAATGCTGCTGCAAATGTTCGTTGCGCAGCCAGGCGCCGGGTTCCATATAGAACTCCAGCACTTCGATGTTGGTCGGCAGCTGCTGCCGCTCGATGAGCCGCAGATACTCCAGCTCCGGATAGTTTCCGAACACCCGGCGCGAGAACGGCTCGATGAAACGTCGCTCCAGATCACTGCGACCGCGCGGCACGCGCAACGACAGTGCCGTAACTATCGTGAGCTTGATCTGAGGATCGGCAACGGCGCGCGCCACGAACGCGTTGACGAGCGTGTTCGGCTTGCCGATGGCGACGGGCAAGCCCAGCACCACGTGCTTGCCGACGCGGTTGAGGGTGGCCTCCACGCATTCGTCGGGTGCCGTGAATCGAAGCGGCGCAGCTGGCGTCATCGCTGCGGCAGTTAACCGGCCCGCGAGTCGGTCACCGACGTGGCTTGCGTCATGGAGCGCCTTTCAAGCGCAACGCAAAGCGCACCTGCACGTCGTTGCCGACGGTCGAGGTGTCCTTCCATTCGCCCTGTCCGACGCCGAAGTCCAGACGCTTGATCTTCGCCGTGCCCCTGAGCCATGCGGCGCCGTCCTTGCTCTCGAAGGTGAAGTCGATGGGCACGTCCTTGGTCACGTCGCGCAGTGTGAGCTTGCCCGTGGCGGAATATTTGTTGCCGCCCTTGTCGGCGAACTTGTCGGCCACGTAGCGTGCCGTGGGGAAGCGTTTGACGTCGAACAGGTCGGCGCTCTTGATGGTCGTGTCACGCTCGCCGTCCTGGGTGTTCACCGAGGCGGTGTCGATCTTCACGTCGAAGCGACTGGCCGCGAGGTTCTTCGGATCGAAGGCGATGTCGGCGGTGAACTTGTCGAAGCTGCCTTCGAACTGCGCGCCGGCCTGCACGCCGATGAAAGTCAGCTTGCTTTCCTTGGGCTGCAGGCTCCACTGCGCGGCGGCCAGTGCGGCCACGGCAGCCAGGCCGGCGCTGAAGCCGGCGACCAGCCGGCCGGCGAGACGATGGGATTTGGCAATCATGATCGGGGCGGTTCCTGCTTCAGTTTGACGGGCAGCATGCGACGAAGCACGTTGTCCTTGTCGATGAAGTGATGCTTGAGCGCCGCCGCGACATGCAGCAGCGCCAGACAGAACAGGGTCAGCGCCAGCACTTCGTGAGTCTGGTGCAGAAAGTCATAGGCCGGCCGACTGGGCTTGATGAAATCCGGCAGGGTCACCAGGCCGAACCAGCTCACCGGAAAATTGCGCGCCGATGACATCAACCAGCCGACGACCGGCGTGATCAGCAGCAGCGCGTACAGACCGATGTGCGAGACGCGGGCCGCCAGGCGTTGCCACTGCGGGATGCCGAGCGGCTCGGCCGGGACCGGATTCATCCAGCGCCAGATCAGCCGCAGCAGCGCCAGGCCGAGAATGGTGATACCGAACGACTTGTGCTGGGCCAGCACCGCGATCTTGGCGACGCCCAGCGGCAGGTTGGCGGCGCGGTTGGCCAGGATGAACTGCACTATGATCAGGACCACGATGGTCCAGTGAAATAACTGTGCGACGACGCCGTAGCGAGATTCGTCGTTCTTCAGTTGCATCACTCTTTCCGGATCCAAACGGCACCTTGAAGGCGACAGTGTAAGCGATTATTCATCCCGGAGCCTGCGCAGGCCCTGTGGATATCTGGATGACTGCAAATCTGACAGGGATCACCGGCCCATGAGAGATGAACTCAAACCCGCTCGCAGCGCATTGGCCAACGTCGGCCGCGCTGCTGTGTTGCTGCTGCTGTGTCTTGGACTCGTCGCCTGTCCGCGACCGGTCCGGCCGCCCGCGCCGGCCCCTGAAGTTCCGTCCCAGCCCGCGCCAGTCCAGCCGCCTCCGGCACCCACCGAGGCCGGTGTGACGTTCTACCAGATCGATCCGCGGGCCTCGGTCGTGCATATCCATGTCTATCGTGGCGGCACGCTTGCGCGGCTCGGCCACAACCATGTGATGACCAGCAGATCGGTGACCGGCCGGGTCTGGATGCGCGCCCCGTTTGCAGGATCGGGGTTCGAGCTGTCATTTCCCGTGGCGGACCTGATCGTCGATGATCCGGATGCACGGCGTGCCGCGGGCGCTGACTTTCCGCCGGACATTCCCGACTCCGACAAGGACGGCACGCGCAAGAACATGCTTCGGGAGGAAGTGCTGGACGCGCAGACCTATCCAAACGTGACGGTGAAATCCGTTGCCGTCGAAGGCTCGGTGGCGGCTCCGAAGATCACCGCGCGCATCACCATCAAAAACGCGAGCAAGGATGTGGTGGTGCCCGCCAGCATCCAAATGAACGGCGACCGCCTCACCGCGAGCGGCGAGTTCGACATCCTGCAGACAGATTTCGGGATCAAGCCTTTCAGCGTGGTGCTGGGCGCTTTGGAAGTGCAGGACCGTTTGCATGTGCGCTTCAACCTGGTGGCGCAGAAGCGCTGAAGACGGCGGAGCCAGGCGGCCCCGCCGTGTCATGCATCGAGCTCAGCGCTTGCCGAGCAGTTCGTCGACGAGAGCCTTCGCGCCGTACACATCCCGCAGCGCGGTGATTATGATCGCGGGATGAACGGCGACCGTGCGATTCATGGTGCCGTCGTACCAGAAGGCGCCGGCGATGGAGTGAATGTTGCCGTCGAAGGCCAGGCCCACCAGTCGGCCTTGCGCGTCCACCAGCGGACTGCCGGAATTGCCGCCGACGATGTCGTTGGTCGTGACGAAGTTGAAGGGCGTGTTCATGTCGAGCCGATCGCGCGCGTCGAGCCACACCTGCGGCAAACGGAACGGATCCTTGCCAGTGGCACGCTCGTACAAACGCGACAGGTGCGTGAACGGCTCCACCTTCTGGCCCTTTTCCATCCAGCCTTCGACTGCGCCGTAGCTCAGCCGCAGCGTGAACGTGGCGTCGGGATATGTATTCGTACCCAGCACGGCAAAGCGCGCCCTGGCGATGCGCTCCTGAGCTGACGCGACCGGCGCTTGCACTTCGTCTTCGTAGATCTTGCGGACCGCGCGGGCGTCGGGATCGATCTGGCGAGCCAGCACGATCATGGGATCGTTCGAGCTTTCGATGGCCGCGCTGCCACCGGTCCACAATGCTTTACGAACCGCGGGGTCGCCGAGCTTGCTTTCGGTCACCAGCTTGGCGGCGAGCGAACCGGGTGACTCTTTGCTCAGCAGCTTGCGAACGATCGCATCGTCCGGCCCGAGGGCTTCGCGCATCTTGTCCAGGGAGAACGACAGCGTGACCTGCTCGAAATCGGGATAGACCGGTGTGGTGGCCAGCAGGCTCGACTGGATCTTCGGCAGATTGGAGTCGGCATACTCGCGCAGACGTTGCTCGTTGCTCTTGCCGCGCTCGGCCGCGGCTCGCACCAGCGCGCGTGCGTAGGAGAACAGTTTGCTGTTGAATCCGGCGCCGGCTTCCAGATAGAGATAACGATCGTAGATCTGACGATAACGCTCCTGCGCGTCGGCCGCTTCGGCCCACGCATTGCCGACCGATGCCGCCAGCTTTTCATCCGACTTCACGCGCTCGCGGAGCTCGCGTTCCTGCGCGGTCTTGCGTGCAAACAAACTGTCGTCGAGCAGCGCGGTCTGGAAACCGCGATACACCTTCAGCGAGTTCTCCACGCTTTGCAGCGAGTCGCTGGCGATGCGCTCCGGCTCCTCGCCGGTCTTGCTCCACTGGATCAGGCGGCCTCGCAACTCGGAGTTGCGGATGAGATAGGCGGGAACCGAGGTGTCGCGCTGGAAACGCAGCTGTTCGACCGTGAGCAGGCGGCTGGTGCTGCCGGGATGGCCGGCAATGAACGTCACTTCGCCGGCCTGCGGGCCTTCCACGCGCCAGTTGAGATGATTCGGCGAGCGAATCGGCCGGCCGTTGTCATAGACACGGAACACGCTGAAATCCAGGCTCCAGCGCGGGAAGTTGAAGTTGTCCGGATCGCCGCCGAAGGCCGCGATCGCGTGCTCCGGAGCGAACACCAGTCGCACGTCGTCGTAGCGACGGTACTTGTACAGGTAATACTGGCCGCCTTGATACAGCGTCACCGACTCGCACGCGAGCGGCCCGCCGCGGCTCTTTTCGGAGTTCCTGGTACACGCCGCTTCGAGTTTGCTCAGCTCCTGTTTGCGTGCCTCGTTCGCCTGCGCGTCCTTCATGCCGGCGGTCGCGGCAGCCACTTTGGCGGTGACGTTTTCCGTCTCCATCAGCACCGACAGGATCTGCGTCGGACACTTCTTCTCGGCGCTGCGCGTGGCTGCATTGAAACCGTTGTCCACATAGTTCGCGCTGCCGCTGGAGATCTGCGCCAGGCACGACATGGCGCAATGATGATTGGTCAGAACCAGCCCGTCGGGCGACACGAAAGAGCCGGTGCAGCCGCTCTCGAAACGCGTGATGGAACGCTGCAGTTTGTCCAGCCACGGCTTGTCGAGCGCAACATGGTATTTCTGCTGGATGGCGGCCTGCGGAATATTGTCGAAAGTCCACATGCCTTCATCGGCCATGGCCGCGGTGGCAAGCCATGCCATGCAAGCGGCAGCGAGACATCGGAACATCGAATTCTCCTTGTGTGTCGTCAGTCTTCGGACTGTAGCAGCAGCAGCCGCGTTCCTTCCGGGGCAATGAGAATGGCATTGCACCTGTCGTCGAGGCTGTCGGGCATCTCGTCGGAAAGTGAGTAGCCGCGTTCCTTCAAGCGCGCCAGGCGCTCTCGCATGTCGCGATCCTCGAAGGTCAGCACCGGCTGGCGAAATGCCCGTGAACGATACAACGCCAGGTTCAGATGGTCACTGGTCATCGCGGTACGTGCGAATGGCTCGGCTTGCTCGTCCCATGCCACGAACCCCAGTGCTTCCCAGAACACGCGCATGGCGTTCTGCTCGCGGGCCGGCAGGCCGTACTCGGTAAAGTAGCCGCAGGTCGTCGTCGGCTGACTCTCGAATGGCGGCGGCGAGAAGGTGCGCGCCTCGAGCACATTGACGCATTGACCGGAAGGGTCGCGGAAGCTCACGCGATTGAAGACTTCGTTGCCCAGCTGCAGATCGTCCAGCTCGATGCCCAGGCGCTCCAACTGCTCCACTCCATGCAGCAGCCGCGGCATCACGAAGGTCAACGTGGGCGCAGCGATGGCTCGACCGTGCAATCCGAGGAACAGGCGACCGTCGGTCACGACGGCATACGGATGATTGAAGACTTCACCGACCGGCGCCTGCACGAAGCCGAGCGACTCGTAGAACGCCAGCGAGTCGCGAATCTCGGGCGCGTACACGCTGATTTCGAGAAACCGGCCGAACATCAACGCTGCGCGCCGCTACTCATGGCTCGCCGCCGTGTGGCCTCGGCTTCCGCGGCAGTGTGCTGCGAGGGTTCGGCCCAGCCCTGCATGTGTCGTTCGATCAGATTCGTGAGGGCGGCAACGTGCGTGTCGCTCGCGTTCAGTGCGGGAATGTAGTCGTAAGCTTCGCCGCCCGCTTCCAGAAACAACTCTCGATTGCGAAGCGCGATCTCTTCGAGCGTTTCCAAACAGTCGGTCGCGAAGCCCGGGCACATCAACGTGACGCGCTTCGGTCCACTGCGGGCGTACTCGAGCAAGCGTTCGTCCGTGTAGGGTCGAAGCCACTCCTCCCGCCCGACCTGTGACTGGAAGCTCACGCTCCAGTCGCGCTCGCCGAGCGACAGTCGTTCGGCGACCAGGCGCGCAGTCTTCATGCTCTGGCAGTAGTACGGATCGCCCGCGGTTACGTAGCGTTTGGGAATGCCGTGGAACGAGAACAGCAGAGGGTTCTTTTCATGCGCACGCCAGTGTTGCTCGATGCTCGCCGCCAGCGCGTCGATATAGCCCGGGTCATCGTGATAGCTGCCGATGAAGCGCAGCTCCGGCACCCAGCGCCAACGCTGCAACTGGCGAGTGACTCGATCGAACACGGAGGCCGTGGTCGTTCCGGAGTACTGCGGATACAAGGGCAGAACGACGATGCGCTGTGCGCCCTGACTTCGCAGTTGTTCGAGAGCCGTGGGAATCGAGGGCGAGCCATAGCTCATGCCGAGCGCGACCGCCGCATTCCAGCGGGGCTGCAACGCTGCTCCGATTCGCTGGGCGAGGGCGGAGCTGTGCACCAGCAGCGGCGAGCCTTCCGGCGTCCAGATCTGCTGGTAGGCGTGGGCGCTCTTCGACGGACGGATGCGCAGGATCACGCCATGCAGAGCCAGCCACCAGAACAGCCGCGGCGCTTCGACGACGCGCGGGTCCCAGAGAAACTCGGCCAGGAAGCGCCGCACCGAGGACGGATCGGAGCCGTCGGGGGTCCCCAGGTTGACGAGCAGCACGCCGATGCGTGCCGGAGCGCCGTGTTCATGAGAAGCATTGCCGAGGTAGTCGACCATGGGGCGCAAGTCTAATGACCCGAGCGCTCACCGACTAACAGTCCCTGACAATGGCAGCGATTCGTACTCCGCCGCCGTGGGCGGGGCGAGGCGTAAATGTCGCGCCTTTTCTCGTCTCGCTGGGAGGGTGATGGCACGATCACCGATCCCAACCCCAAAAAGAAAAGCCCCGCCGAAGCGGGGCCTTCCTTCACCAGGACGGTAGTGGGGTCAGGCAGCCTGCTTGCGGCGGCGCTTGCTCAGCGCGATGCCGACCAGGCCGATGCCCAGCAGACCCAGAGCACCCGGCTCCGGCACGTTGGCGACGTTGCTCAGGCCGTGCGCGGTCAGGTTCGAGCCGGCGAGGGTGAAGTCGCCCCAGATGGAGCTGATCGTGACCGTCAGCGTGCCCAGCGCATTCAGCTGCAGCAGGCCCAGGATCGAGAACCCGCCGTACTCTTCGCCGCTCAGGCCGAAGTTGGTCACGAGGGAGTCGCCCTCGAAGCCGGGCAGATCCACGAAGGCGATCTCGATGCCGTCGCGGAAGAAGTTGGTGTCATCGTCGCGCAGGTCGATCGACAGGCGGAAGCTGCTGATCAGGTCGTTCAGCGGACGGAAGCCGTTGTCGGTCAGGTCATGGGTGTAGGTGTAGGACTGCTGGTGACCGATGTAGACGCCGCTGCCGACATTCGCGCTGTCGGTCCAGGTGGCGGGGATGTAATCGGCATGGGCGGCACCGGCAAAGCCGAAGGCAAGCAGTACCAGGGCAAAGAATCGGTTCATTGTTGAGTCTTCCTGTGAGCGTTTATGGCACGCGCCGTAGTTAAAGCAACGGCTGTGCCACGCCGCCTTTTTCCTTTCTGGATCAAGGAACTGAGCCTTCAGATCGGTCCGCGGCAAGGAGCGCCGCGGGCGCCTTGTAATACTGGCCGACGCACCGCCATATGTTTTGTCGCATGCACGCGCACCCGCGCGCGAATCCGTCGCAGCACTTTTTTGCGAAGCTGCCTGCTGCGGCTGTGAGGGTATTTACCTCGGTTTGTCGCTATACCCTTTAGGATCTGCGTGCGTGTGATTAGGGATGCCTTCACAAGGACCCGCATGGTCGGGGCATGCACCCGGGCACGGACGCCCTTTCATCTCTTCTCTTCATTCATTTGCTTTCGGGTCGGGCTTGCGTGAACCGACCGACCTTTCCTCAACCGATTGCTCGGAGTGTCGCGATTCGTTACTGCCCCCTCCCCGGGATCGCGGCGCCTCGCGCAGTGGACCGACGGCTGGTTTAACTTATTCCGGCCCAGGTCCGGACGGCGGTCGGCAGGAATCTCCCATCAGACCCTGCCGATCGCCTCCATTTGAATGCTCGGCATCGGGCATCCCTGCCGCTCGCCCGCCGCTGGACAGCGGCGGGATACATCCATGTACCCGACGTGGCCCTCGTTACGGACGGTGTAGCGGCCGGTTCAGTTCTAGCGCTCCACGATTGCAGTCACTCCCATGCCGCCGGCGGTGCAGATGGAGATGAGGCCGCGGCCGCCGCCACGTTCGGCGAGTTGTTTGGCCAGGGTGGCGAGAATGCGGGCGCCGGTGGCGGCGAAGGGATGGCCGATCGCGACGCTGCCGCCTTTGAGATTCATCTTGCTTCGATCGATGCTCCCGAGCGGCGCGTCGAGGCCGAGCCGGTCGCGGCAGAACTCCGGCGATTCCCAGGCTTTGAGCGTGCAGAGCACCTGCGCCTCGAACGCTTCGTGGATCTCGTAAATGTCGAAGTCCTGCAGCGTCAGCTTCGCATCCGCGAGCATTCGAGGTACCGCGTACGCCGGCGCCATCAGCAGCCCTTCCTTCTGCACGAAATCGACCGCCGCGTACTTGCCATAGGTGAGATAGGCGAGCACAGGCAGTCCGCGCGCCTTCGCCCACTCTTCGCTGGCGAGGAGCACGGCCGCCGAGCCATCGGTCATGGGCGTCGAGTTGCCCGCGGTCAACGTGCCGTTGGCAGCAAACGAGGGCTTGAGCTTCGCGAGCTTTTCCAGCGAGGTGTCGCGGCGGATGTTGTTGTCCTGCTTCAAGCCACGGAACGGCACGACCAGGTCGTCATAGAATCCTGCATCCCAAGCCGCGCCGGCTTTGCGATGACTCTCGAACGCCAGCTGATCCTGATCGGCGCGCGGGATCTGCCAGGTCTGAGCCATCTTTTCGCAATGCTGGCCCATCGACATGCCGGTGCGAGGCTCGCTCACGCCAGGCAGCTGCGGCTTGAGGAAGCTGGGACGAAAACTCGACCATGGCGCGAGCCGCTCGCCAAGCGAGCGCCCGCGCGCACTGCGCAGTAGCAATTTGCGATACGCGGTGGGATAAACGATTGGAACATCGCTGGCCGTATCGACGCCTGCCGCGATCGCCGAGTCGATCTGACCGGTCGCAATTTTCAAGCCGAGCACGATCGCGGTATCCAGGCTGGTGCCACAGGCGCGCTGCAGATCGAACGCGGGAGTTTCCGGCGCGAGTCCGCTATCGAGCACGCTCTCGCGCGTCAGGTTGAAATCTCTGGAGTGCTTGAGCACCGCGCCGGCGCCGACGTCGCCGAGCACCTCGCCACGCAGATTGAAGCGATCCACCAATCCCTTGAGAGAGGCGGTGAGCATTTCCTGATTGCTGGCCTCCGCGTAGACACCCATCGAGCGCGCGAAGGGAATGCGCGTGCCGCCGATGATGGCCACGCGTCGAACCGATGAACCTACGAGCATGATGGCTCCATTGCGAGCAACGCGTCAGGCGCAAGCATGCCAGCCGGCGTCACTCGAATATAGTTGGGGATCACTGTTGGCGCGGACGGCTGAAGGCCGTACGCTGTGCGGCCCGCGATCCGTAACGCCACACATTGCCGCCAACCGGCGGTGTCATCGTCATGAGTATCCACCGCCGCGCCCGCCTGGTCGTGGACGCCCGAGCTATTGTGTCGCTCGGCGGCCCGCTGCTGGGAAACAACCTCTCGATCACCGGCATGGCTTTCGCCGACACCGTGATGGCGGGCCAGTTGGGCGCGGTCGATCTGGGCGGTCTGGCGATCGGCGCCGCCGCTTTCAACCTTTTCATGTTCGTCGGCTTCGGCCTGCTGATGGCCACCTCGCCCTCGGTCGCGCACGCGTTCGGCGCCGAAGACAAGCACAAAGTCACGTCCTATGCCCGTCAGTCATGGTGGCTGGTGCTGGCGCTTTCAATCCTGTTGTTCACGGGCATGCGCCAGGCGGACTGGTTCCTGCCGGCCATCGGCATTTCCGAAGACGTGCTGCCGGTCGCGGTCGGCTACATCCACGCGATCAGCTGGGGCATGCCCGGGCTGCTCGCGTTCTTTTCGCTGCGTTACATGAGCGAAGGGCTGGGCCGCACCAAGCCCATCATGTTCACCGGTTTTCTCGGCCTGACCGCGAACGTCATCGGCAACTGGATCTTCATGTACGGCAAGTTCGGTGCGCCGGCGCTGGGTGCGGTGGGCTGCGGAGTGGCGACGGCCATTTCGATGTGGCTCATGTTCTTCGCGATGTTTCTGCACGTACGCCTGCATCGCGCCTATCGGCCTTTCAACTTTTTTGCGCGCATCGATCGGCCCAACTGGTCCGTGCTCGGCGAGCTGAGCCGCATCGGCGCGCCGATCGCCGGCAGCATCCTGGCCGAAGGCGGGCTGTTCGTTGCGGCGGCATTGATGATGGGCGGCATGGGCGCCGTCACCGCGGCCGGTCACCAGATCGCACTGAACTATGCGGCATTCATGTTCATGGTGCCGCTCGCCATCAGTTCCGCTACCACGATCCATGTCGGGCACACGTTGGGGCGTGGGGATCTGGTCGGCGCGCGCAATGCCGGTTGGATCGGTGTGACGATGTGCGCGGTCGTGATGACCGTGTCAGCGATCGTGATCCTGCTGTTCAACGATCAGATCGCCGCGCTCTATACGCGCGACCTGCCGGTGCGCGAGCTGGCCGCGAGTTTGTTGCTGATGGCGGCGTTGTTCCAGTTTTCCGATGGCGTGCAGGTCGGCGCGGCGGGCGCTTTGCGCGGCTTCAAGGACACGACCATTCCCATGACCCTGTGCGTCTTTTCGTACTGGGTAGTTGGGTTCACCTTCGCATATCACTTCGGCGTGTATCGCGGCGAAGGGCCGAAGCTGGTGTGGGTCGGGCTGAACGTCGGGCTGACGATCAGCGCGGTGCTGCTGGTGGCGCGCTATTGGTACGTGACCCGCAAGCGTTTGCGGGATCAGTTGCCGGCGTTGTAGGAGCCACGCTGCGGATCGTTATATCCGTAGCCCAGCGTCTCCACTTGTTCGACCACGCCGTCGATGAAACGCACCCGACGCATCAGCTTGTTCGGGCCGAAGTTGTACGTCCAGGTTTCCACCGGAATTTCGATCAGTCCGTCGCCGGAGAAAAACACGCGACCGCCGATGGTGTAGGTCGGCCGTCGCAGGATGGTGCGCGTCTGCACGTCGGCAGGCTCGCCGCAAAAGGCGCGCACTTCGGCACGTGCATCTCCATCGCGGATCAAGCGGCTGCCACAACGCATGCTGTCGGCATGCGCTGGCGCTGCCAGTGCACCCGCGACGACCGTCAAACCAATGAGCACTGAGATACGCATGGTCTTCACTATGCCTCGCGGCTCCTGAATTGCCAATGAAACATGGCTGAATCCATCAGACCGCCGCCGCCTGGAGCCGTCCTTCGATGCAGTTGCGATACAGCTGAGCAAAGTCCGCGACCGTCAGCGGCACCGGATTGCCGGCGGTGGAAGGATCGTCGAAGGCCTGTCGCGCAAACGCGTCCGCATGCTCTGACGTAACGCCCAGCTCGGCCAATGTATCCGGGACGCCGATCGAATTTCGCAATTCCAGGAGCCAGTCCAGCACCCCGCTGAACGACTGCTGGGGCAGGTTCAGGTACGCCGCCAGGCGTTGCATTTTCTCGCCCAGCGCCGGGCGATTCCAGGACAAGACATAAGGCATGACGACCGCATTGGTCAGGCCATGGTGGGTGTTCAGGTTCGCCGAGCACGGATGACTCAGGCTATGCATCGCGCCGAGCCCTTTCTGAAAGGCGGTCGCGCCCATCAAGGAGGCCGCCATCATGTGCGCGCGGGCTTCGATATCGCTGCCGTCGCGCACGGCGCCCGGCAACCAGTCATGAATCAATCGCATGCCTTCCAGAGCAATGCCTTCCGCCAGCGGATGATACGAAGGCGAGCAGTACGCTTCGAGATTGTGAGATAGCGCGTCCATGCCGACCGCCGCCGTGACTTTCGCGGGCAGGCCCAGGGTCAGCTCGGGATCGGCGATCACGATGGACGGCAACATCCTGGGATGAAAAATGATCTTCTTGGTGTGATCGCGCACGTCAGTGATGACGGCGGCGCGGCCGACTTCCGAGCCGGTTCCAGACGTGGTCGGCACCGCTACGGTTGGCGCCATGCCCGCGACATTCACTCGCGTGTACCAGTCCTCGCGATCCTCGAAGTCCCAGATCGGACGCGTCTGTCCCACCATCAATGCGACGGCCTTGCCGGTGTCGAGTGCGCTGCCGCCACCGAATGCGATCACGCCGTCATGCGAGCCGCGACGGTAGGCACCCACTCCATTCGTGACGTTCGACTCGACCGGATTCGCCTGCACGTCGCTGAACACTTCGCAAGCGAGCCCCGCGTTCCGGCAAGCCGCGACGGCCTGTTCGATCATGGACAGCTTCGCGAGCGCGGCGTCGGTGACGAGCAAGGGACGCTTCATGCCCAGCGTGTTGCACGCCTCGGGCAATTCGGCGATGCGCCCGGGGCCGAAGCGAACCGCGGTAGGGTAGTTCCAGTTGCCGCGTAACGAGGCCATGAGGTTTTCCTTCGAGCGGACCGGCTTGATGACGAACTCTCTCATGGCGTTCTCAAGTGCGCGTGCGCAGGTGGAATGACTTGGGGCGCGTCAGATGTTCGTAGCCCACCACGGACAGCGTGCAGCCGCGCCCCGAATCCTTCACCCCGACCCAGGCGAGCGCCGGGTCGAGATAATCGCAACGATTCATGAACCAGGTGCCGGTCTGGATACGATCGCCGATGGCGAGCGCGGCGTGCTCGTCGCCGGTCCAGATCGCGGCCGTCAGGCCGAAGGGGCTGTCGTTCATGGATGCAATCGCCTGCTCGTCCGAGCTCACCTTCATCAGACCGGCGACCGGGCCAAAAATTTCCTCGCGCATGACGGTCATGGAGTGGTCGACGTTCAGCAACAGCTGTGGCGCGAGATACGGTGTGCCGGGTTTGCTGACAGGGAATCTCGCGGCGTCGATCGCGGGCTTCGCACCGGCGCTGATCGATGCGGCGATCTGCTGACGGATCGTGTCGGCCGCGGCGGTTCGAATCACCGGGCCCAGCGTGGTCTCGGGGTCGAGCGGGTTGCCGAGCACGTATTTATTGATGACATCGATGCAGCCGTCGACGAATGCGTCGTAAACGCGCTCGTGCACGTAGATCCGCTGCAAGCCACAGCACGACTGGCCGCTGTTGAAGTAGGCGCCATCGACGACGTTCTCGATGGCGTGCGAAACATCGGCGTCGTGACGAACGTAGACGGGGTCGCAGCCACCGAGTTCCAGTCCCACGCCGATGAAGCGCTCCGAGGCGGCGCGCTGCACGGCGTGTCCACCGGCAACCGAGCCGGTGAATGCGACGAAGTCGATGCGCGGGTCGCGAATGACTTTCTCGGTGTCTGCGTGGGTCAGGTGCAGAACTTGAAACACACCGTCAGGCAGGCCGGCTTGCGTCAGGCAGGTTGCGAAACGTTCCGCGCACAGCGGCGTCTGTGCCGAATGTTTCAGGATCACGGCATTGCCGGTCATCAGCGCCGGAATGATGCTGTTGACCGCGATCAGATACGGATAATTCCAGGCCGCGATGGTGAGCACGACGCCCAACGGCTCGCGCCGCACGAAGCGTGTGAAATCCTGCTTGGGGCCAGCGTCGATATCGGCGAGCGCTTGCGGAGCAATCGCGATCATGTGTCGCGCGCGCTCCAGCGTGCCGTTCACTTCGTTCGGCGCATAGCGGATCGGGCGGCCCATCTGCCAGGTCAGCTCGGTGGCGATCTCGGCGCGCTGGCTTTCGAAGATGTCGCAGAAGCGCGAGAGAATCCCGGTGCGGTCCTCGATCGATATGTTGCGCCACTCGCGCTGCGCAGCCCGAGCGCTGTCGAGCGCTTCGTCTACTACCGCCGGCGTCGCCAGCTCCATCTGGACGTAAACGCTGCCATCGACAGGAGAAATGGTGCGTTGCATGTGCCGATGTCGACTAGATGATCTCGAAGTAGCGTGCCAGTTCCCAATCCGTGATGTGCTTGCGGAACTCGCGTTCTTCCCACTCGCGGGTGGCGGCGAAGTGCTCGACGAAGGCGTCGCCGAAGTACTCTCGTGCCATGCGCGATCGTTTCAGGCGCTGCGCGGCATCCCACAAAGTCCGTGGCAGCGCCAGGTGCTCGGGAAACTCATGGTCGTAAGCGTTGCCTTCGACCAGCAGCTCGGGCTCGATGCGATGTTCGATGCCATACAGTCCGGAGCCCAGCGCAGCGGCCAGAATGATGTATGGATTCGCGTCCGCCGCGGCGACTCGATATTCCACGCGTTGTGACTTCGCACTGCCAGGAATGACGCGCAATGCGCAGGTTCGATTCTCGATGCCGACGGTCGAATCCGTCGGTGCCCAGAATCCGGGAATCAACCGTGTATATGAGTTGACGGTGGGCGCCACCATGGCGAGCAGCTCCGGCATGAGCTTCTGCTGCCCGCCGATGAAATGACGCATGGTCTGGCTCATCTGATGCGGCTGCCCGGCCTCATGAAAGACTGGCCGGCCATCGCGGTCCTGCAGCGACAGATGAATGTGCCCGCTCTGGCCCGGCCAGTCGCGCGACCATTTCGCCATGAAGGTCGCCATCATGCTGTTGCGCTGGGCGATCACTTTGATGAACGTCTTGAACAGTGCGGCCTTGTCGGCGGAGGCCAGCGCGCTGTCGAAAGCAATGGCGGCTTCGATCACACCCGGGCCGGTCTCCTCGTGCAGCCCTTCGATGCCGAAGTCCATGGCTTCGCACGTGGCGAGCAGGTGACGATAGAAGTCCGAGGCAGTCGAGTTGCGAATGACGGAGTAACCAAACCAGCCCGGCGCCATGGGCCGCAGATCGCGATAATGCTTGGCGCGCACCGACTCGGGCGTTTCGTCGAAAAAGAACACTTCGTACTCGAAGCCGGCGTAGGGCTGGAAGCCGAGCTTGGCGGCCTTGTCGAGCACGCGTCGAAGCAGGCCGCGTGGACAGATCTGCTCCGCCGGGCCGGTGAATTCGCTCAGGAACAGCAGGTTGTTTTCTTCGAACGGCAGCGGCCGGCAGGTTTCCGGCAGGATGCGCACCGGGGCGTCCGGATATCCCGTGTGCCAGCCGGTGAATTTCACGTTGTCGTACAGCTGGTCCTGGCAATCCCAGCCGAGCACGACATCGCAAAAGCCATAGCCGCTCTCCAGCGCCGAGAGGAACTTGGCGCGGGACATGTATTTGCCGCGCATGATGCCGTCGATGTCGAACACGCCGACCTTGACGTGCGACAGACTGCGTTGCTCGACGATGGCTCTGGCATCGGCCGCGCTCTTGACCTGGCGAGGTTCCATCATGATGCGGTATCGACCTTGGTTGTGCCGTAGCCCTCGCGTTCGGGATGGCCGTGCTGCCCGCCAGTGAGTGCGAATTCCTCCTCGGGGGACAACACCAGCCGGTGACGACCAACGAACGCGAAGTACAGAACGCCGGCTAGATACCAGGCGAGCGCCGAGTACACGCCGGCGCGATACACCGGGTCCTGCAGCTGGAAGTACAGCGTGACGAGCGCGATCGCCACGGTCGCGGCGGCGCCCGGAATGCCGAGCGGACTGCGATAGGGCCGCTCGATGTTGGGCATGTTCTTGCGTAACAGGATGAAGGAGATCCCCTGGAACGCATAAGAGAGCATCGCGCCGAAGACCGCCATGTTCAGCAATGTCGCGCCGATGATTGCGCCGCCTTGCTCCGCGCCGCGCGAGAACCACACGGCCAGGATCACTGCGAGCCCGATCGATGCGCCGGTGAACAAGGCGATGTGTGGTGTCTTGCGCGAGCCGTGCGTCAACGACATCGCCGCTGGGTAATAGCCCGCACGCGACAGCGAATAGATCTGGCGTCCGAACGCGAAGATGATGGTGTGGAAGCTCGCGATCAGGCCGATGACCGCCAGCAATGACAGCAACTTCGCGATGTCGCCCGCGAAGATCACGCGGAAGCCGTCGAGCAGCGGCTCGGCCGAGGTGGCGAGCGAGTACGCGCCGTGCAGCTTGCCTTCATCGGCGGAACCGATCGATGCATTCAGCAGCATGATCATCAGCGCCGAGACCATCAGCGTGAACATGCCGAAGATCAATCCTTTCGGCATGTCCTTCTTCGGATCCACCGATTCCTCGGCGGCCAGCGGCAATTCCTCGATGGCGAGGAACAGCCAGACGGCGAAGGGCAGGGCGGCGAGCACCCCTTGCCAGCCGAAGGGCAGCAGGCTGCCGCCGCCCTGGACCAGCTCCATGGGCTTGCCGTCGGGGCCGGCGGCGATGTTCAACGCCCAGCGCGAAAAATCCGCATGCGGGATGGCGCTGACCCAGAACACCACCAGCACCGCCAGGGCCATGACGGTGACCACGACCGAGATTTTGAATGACAGCTCCACGCCGGCGTAATTGAGCAGCACGAACACGAGATAACAGCCGATCCACCACAACGGCTGATACGCGACCGGAGTTTCGAAGATGCCGGTGAGATAGGAGCCGATGAAGAACACGATGACCGCCGGCGTCATGATGTATTCGATGCTCTCCGCCAGGCCGGTGATGAAGCCGCCCCAGGGACCCATGGCGCTGCGAGCAAATGAATAGGCGCCGCCGGTATGCGGCAGTGCTGGCGACATTTCCGCCAGGCTGAAGATCAGCCCGAGATACATGATCGCGATGATGATGGCCGCGATGAACAGGCCGCCCCAGCCGCCGGCGCCGATACCCAGATTCCAGCCGGAGAAGTGCCCCGAGATGACGGCCCCGACGCCCAGCGCCCACAGCGACCAGACTCGGGCGTGACGTTTCAGGCCCCGCTTCTCGAAGTAGTCCCTGGCGGCGTTCTGATAAGTGACGCCGCCGATGGTCTTCCTGTCCGTCATGCGATTCTCCCTTCCGAAGGAATGCCAATCGCCCGCGACCCGCAGTCCCTGTAGCTGTTGTTTTCGAGGATGAATGCGACGAATCGACTATACGCCGACCGCGTGTGGCTGGCGCAAGGGCAGGAAAACTCAGGAGGCGAGCTCGATCGTGGCCCGCTCGCCAGTGCTCGTTGCCGGTGCACTCATTGCGATCCGATTGCGCCCCTGGCACTTGGCTTTGTAGAGCGCCTGGTCGGCGGCCCGTAGCAATGCATCGGCGGCTGTATCGTGGCGGCCGGGGGTGCCCGGCGAGAGCGCGGCAACTCCGCCGCTGATGGTGATGCGTTCGCCGGCCTGGCTCGGGCCGACCGAAATCGCCATGCGCCAGATCCGGCGGCGCAGGCGCTCCGCATAAAGCCCGGCGCGGTGCGCATCCACGCCAGGCAGGATGACCGCGAATTCTTCGCCGCCGTAGCGGGCGACCAGATCGCCGCCGCGACGGAAGCTTTCATCCAGGGTCCGCGCCACCCGACGCAGCACCTCGTCGCCGTGGCTGTGGCCATAGGTGTCGTTGAAGTGCTTGAACTCGTCGAGATCTAGGAAGATCAAGGACAACGGCAGCTGTTCGCGACGCGCGCGGCGCACTTCGCGATCCAGCACCCGATCGAAATGACGCCGATTGGCGATGCCGGTGAGTGCGTCGATGGTGACCAGCCGCCGCAGGCGTCGATTGACCGTTTCCATCGCGACCTTGAGCCGGCTCAGTTCTTCGTTGCGCGCCTCCAGCGTATGGGTGCGCTCGCGGACGCGGTTCTCCAGATCGTCACGGATTGCTTGCAGCTCCGCCTCGGCGCGCTGACGTTGCGCCAGCTCCTTTTCCAGCTCCCGGGTACGTCGGGCCAGGCGGGCGTGCAGTACTAGGGTGCGCGCCAAAGCGGCAACGGCCGTCAGCGCCAGGGCTGCGACCACTCCGATCGGCAGATGCAAGGGGGCGAGCTCGACAGCGAAGATGGATGGCAGCTCCACGGATCTCCAGCGCTCGTCGGAATGGGCCGATCAGAGCATAGTGGCCGCGTTTGCGGTATCAGACTATACGGAACGCGGCCGGGCATTCACTTGTGTAATGCCTGGCGGGGCGCTTGACGCATGCAGCGCACCTCGTGAAACTTGCCGGCCACTTACGGTTCTGATGAGACATGAGCAGCTCCGGCATCGATCGCGCCTTCGAGCGTCGCCTGGCGACGCTGATCAATACCCGCGAGCCGCGCGTCCTGCAGAACGGCTTGAAGGGCGTGGAAAAAGAATCGCTGCGCGTCTCGCCCGACGGCCGCCTCGAGCACAGTCCGCATCCGATGGCACTGGGTTCGGCGCTCGCTCACGAACATATAACCACCGACTATTCCGAAAGTCTGATCGAGCTGGTGACGCCCGCGTTCCGCGAGTCCTGGCAACTGCTGCAATATCTGTGCGACCTGCACCAGTTCGTCTATCGCCACCTCGGCGAGCAGCTGCTGTGGGCAACCAGCATGCCCTGCATGCTGAGCGGCGACGATGAAATTCCCATTGCACGCTTCGGGCGCTCCAACATCGGGCAGTTGAAAGAGGTCTACCGGCTCGGTCTGGGCAACCGTTACGGCCGGATGATGCAGGCCATCTCCGGCGTGCATTTCAATTACTCCTTTCCGCAGCAGTTCTGGCCGGTGCTGGCCGAAGTCTTGCAGGAGCCGCGCGCCGATCAGCATTTCATCTCGGAGCAGTATTTCTCGTTGCTCAGAAATTACCGGCGCCATGGCTGGCTGATCCTGTATCTGTTCGGCAACTCGCCGGCATTGTGCAGCTCGTTCGTGCGTGGCCGCGATCATCAGCTGGAAACATTCGCGCCCGGCACGCTTTATGCTCCGCACGCCACCTCGTTGCGCATGAGCGATCTGGGCTATCGCAACAAGAGCCAGGCGGGCGTGCAGATTTCGGTCAACAGCCTGGATGAGTATGTGCGCGACCTGACCGCGGCGGTCAGCACGCCGCATCCGGAATATCAAAAGCTTGGCGTCAAGGTGGACGGCGAATACCGGCAGCTCAACGCCAATTTGCTGCAGATCGAAAACGAATATTACAGCTACATCCGGCCCAAGCGCGTGGCACGCTCCGGCGAGCATCCTTCGCAGGCATTGCGCCGTGGCGGCGTCGAATACGTGGAATTTCGCGCGCTCGACGTGAGCGCGTTCGATCCGGTCGGCGTCAATCAGAACAAATTGCGCTTTCTGGAGGCATTCGCGGCGCTGTGTGTGCTGAAGCAGAGCGAGCCGATCGACGCCGGCGAGCAGGCGCACCTGGATGCCAACCACGCCCTGGTCGCGCGCCGCGGCCGCGAGCCGGGATTGAAACTAAATCGCAATGGGCGGCCCGTAGAATTGCGGACCTGGGCGCTGGAGCTGATCGATTCGATGCGCGGCATCTGCGAGCTGCTGGACGAGGGCGACGAGCGTAAGCCGTACACGGCTGCGTTGGATCTGCAACAGACCAAGATCGACGACGTGGAGCGCACGCCCTCGGCGCGCAGTCTGCAGGAGTTACGAACCACGGGTGAAACTTTTGCGCAGTTCGCGCTGCGGATGTCTCGCGTGCACAAGGCCTATTTCCTGGACCTGTATCCGCCGAACGAACAGCGCCTGGCGGAATTTGCTGCCGAAGCCGAGCAGTCGCTCGAGCGCCAGGCCGCGATCGAAGCTGCCGACGTCATGACTTTCGACCAGTTCCTGGTGAAATATTTCCAGCGCTAGAGTCGCACGGGTCTGATGCCGGGCTGCCGATCGGCAGCAGGTCAATTTCAAACAGCCTGACGAATCCAGATATCGCAGCGCCGCGATTTAGCGGGTGAGTTTTATTTTTCGCACCGACTAGCACAAGTTAACAGTGAGCGTTACATTCGACTTCCTGGCCAGCGCGTTGGTCGCTTGAACATAATCGAGCGGTTTCAAACGCGTCCCCACGTCTGTCTAGTGTCTCGCGCACGGAAGTCTCAGCGAAGACGCCCAGGGTCCCGAAACTGAGAATGCGCACGCTCGTGCAGTCGGGTGAGAAATAACATGGGCACGTTTTTTTCATCCGAATCCGCATGAGCGCGCTGCGCCGACCGACTTTTATGAGCACACTAATCAAACCTGTCGTCAGCCAGATCATCAGCGCAGGATCGGCGGCCAACGCCGATCAGCTCGGCAACGCCATCGCCATGACGACGCCGGAGCTCGGCATGGACTCGGTGGTCGAGCCCACCATCGAATCGACCGGAGGCTGGGATGCCTACGAAGTATGGCGCCGCTTGATCAAGGACGCGCGCGATCGTCGCAAACATCAGGACTCGAACTGATCCCCGAGCCGGCGGCAACGGGTTGCACGGGCGGTGCAGATGCGCCGCCCCAATCTGTTTACGCCCTGCAGCTCCAGCGCGGATTTCCGCGGCTGAAGTTCGACGATGCCGGCCTCGAGCGGCGTTTTCGACGCGCGCATCTGGCCAGGACTCGTGCCCGGATCAGTCGCAACCTGTTGCTGGGCATCGGCTTCGTCATCGGGTTCTCGGCGCTCACTCACCTGGTGCTGCCGACGGCCGTCAATCGCACGCTGGACCTGATTCGAGTCAGCGTGCTCGGGCCGATATTTCTGAGCGCGCTGATCCTGGTGCACAGCAGGTTGTATCAGCGCTGGTACCCCATCGTATGTCCCTTCGGCGCAACGCTGTTCGGCACCGGCGTCGTGGTGCTCGCCGTGATCGCGGCGACTCAGGGCGTCAGCCTGATCGCGTCCGTGGTGCTGGCGATGATCTACAACTATCTGATGCTCGGGCTGGCGTTCCGGCCGGCGTTGAGCTCCTCGCTGCTGGTGCTCGCCTCCTATCCCATCATCGCGACGCTCGCCGGCATTCCGGCCTCGCAGCGGCTGGTCGATGTAGGTGTATTGCTGTTCACCAACGCCATCGGGGCCATCGTTTGCTATTCGCTGGAGCGCGCCAATCGCACCAACTTCCTGGAATCGCAGCTGCTGATGGAAACGGCGCGCCGTGATGGATTGACCGGCATCGCCAATCGCCGCACCTTCGACGAGCATGTGGATCGGGTCTGGGCGCAGGCGGCCCGCGAAGGGCGGCCGCTGAGCTTGCTCATGATCGATATCGATCATTTCAAAGCGTACAACGACCGTTTCGGACACCAGGCCGGCGATGAGTGCCTGCGTCGCGTCGCCTGGTCGTTGAGCAGTCATGCGCGCCGGCCGCTGGACATCGCGGCGCGCTATGGCGGTGAAGAGTTCGCCATGGTTCTCTACGATGCGACTCGTCACCATGCCGAGGATATGGCGCGGCAGATTCAATCCGGCATCGAGTCGCTCGCGATCGCGCACAGCGCGGCACCGACGGCGAGCAAGCGCTTGACGGTGAGCATCGGCATCGCGTGCGTCCAGCCGATGAGCGACCGCAGTCATTACGGTTTCATCCAGCTCGCCGACGAGGCGCTGTACGCGGCCAAGGAGCGTGGCCGCAATTGCATCGTCATCATGGACAAGGAATACAGCCAGCTCACCACCGGCTCGTTTCGCAAGGAAGCCGCGGGCGCCGCGCACTGAGCAACCCGGTCCGCGCGCTCGCCTGCGTTTGTCCTCGTGTCAGCGGTGTCATCGTCGCCGCCGATACTTTGATCTCGAAACCCTATTGGCCCCGCTCTTGCAGGGGAGCCCCCTGCGGCTATGATCCCTGGATCTCGCTGCCGACGGCAGCCCCATCCATCGACTACTACAAGCCCGGCAGCTGCACGGGCGGCGAGTGTTGTCATGCCTCAGAAGATCAAGAGCCTGCTGATCGCCAATCGCGGCGAGATCGCCATCCGCGTGATGCGCGCGGCTGCCGAGCTCGGCATTCGCACCGTCGCGATCTACTCGCAGGAAGACCGCTTCTCATTGCATCGCATGAAGGCGGACGAGAGCTATCTGGTGGGCGCCGGCAAAACGCCGGTCGAAGCCTACCTGGATATTGCCGACATCGTGCGCATCGCCACCGCCGCGCAGGTCGATGCGATCCATCCCGGCTATGGCTTTTTGTCGGAGAATCCCGAGTTCGCCGAAGCCTGCGCCGCCGCCGGCCTGATCTTCATCGGGCCGACGCCGGAGATCATGCGTCGACTTGGCAACAAGGTGATGGCGCGCAACCTCGCTGTCTCCGCGGGTGTGCCCGTGATGCCAGCGACGCCGCCGCTGCCGCGCGACGAAGCAGAAACATTGCGCATGGCGCGCGAAGTGGGCTTTCCGGTCATGCTCAAGGCGAGCTGGGGCGGCGGCGGGCGCGGCATGCGCATCGTGGAGACCGAAGCAGAGCTGTCCGAAATGGTGGCCACCGCCCGGCGCGAGGCCAAGGCGGCTTTCGGCAACGACGAGGTTTATCTCGAGAAGCTGGTGCGTCGCGCGCGCCACATCGAGGTCCAGCTGCTGGGCGACGCGCATGGCAACCTGGTGCATCTGTTCGAGCGCGACTGCACGGTTCAGCGTCGCAATCAGAAGGTCATCGAGCGCGCGCCCGCCACGTTCTTCAGCGACGAACAGCGTCAGGCGCTGTGCGAAGAGGCCCTGAAGATCGGACGCGCCGTGGGTTACCTCAATGCCGGCACGGTGGAGTTCCTACAGGATGCCGACACCGGCAAGTTCTACTTCATCGAAGTGAACCCGCGCGTGCAGGTCGAGCACACCGTGACCGAAGCGGTCACCGGCATCGACATCGTTCGCTCGCAGATCCGGATCGCCGAAGGCGCGCGCATCGGCGACCCCGAGAGCGGCGTGCCGAAGCAGGAAGGCATTCGGCTCAACGGTTACGCGATGCAGTGTCGCGTCACCACCGAGGATCCGGAGAACAACTTCATTCCGGATTACGGCCGCATCACCGCCTATCGCAGTCCGGCCGGGTTCGGCATCCGTCTGGATGCGGGCACGGCGTATTCGGGCGCCATCATCACGCGCTCGTACGATTCGCTGCTGGTGAAGGTGACTGCCTGGTCGCCCACGCCCGCTGAAACCATCGCGCGCATGCATCGCGCGTTGTGGGAGTTCCGTGTCCGAGGCGTGGTGACGAATCTGCGCTTCCTCGATCAGTTGATCCTGCATCCGCAGTTCGCCTCGGCCGAGTACACCACCAAGTTCATCGATCAGACGCCCGAGCTGTTCCGCTTCCCGCGCAAGAAGGATCGCGCCTCGCGTCTGTTGAACTTCATCGGCGATGTGGTCGTGAACGGCAATCCCGAAGTGAAGTCGCGGCCGCGTCCGCAGCGGCTGGTCACGCCGAAGCTGCCCAAGATCGCGTTGCCGGCGCCGGCGCCCGGCACCAAGCAGAAGCTCGACGAGCTGGGGCCCGACAAGTTTGCGCAGTGGATGCTCGAGCGGAAGCGAGTGCTGCTGACCGACACGACCATGCGCGATGCGCATCAGTCGCTGCTGGCGACCCGCTTCCGCACCTATGACATGAAAGCGATCGCGCCGTATTACGCGAGCTTGTTGCCGGATCTGTTCTCGGTGGAGTGCTGGGGCGGCGCGACGTTCGACGTGGCGATGCGCTTCCTCAACGAATGTCCGTGGGAGCGCTTGCAGGAGTTTCGCCAGTCGATGCCGAACCTGCTGCTGCAGATGCTGCTGCGTTCGGCGAATGCGGTCGGATACACGAATTACCCCGATAACGTCGTGCGCTACTTCGTGAGCCAGGCGGCGCAGTCGGGCATCGATCTGTTCCGCGTGTTCGACTCGCTGAACTGGGTCGAGAACATGCGCGTCGCGATCGATGCGGTCCGCGAGTCCGGCGCGCTGTGCGAAGCGGCGATCTGCTACACCGGCAATCTGTCCGATCCGCGCCAGACCAAGTACGACTTGAAGTACTACCTGTCGATGGCGCGCGAGTTGAAGGCGGCGGGCGCGCACATTCTCGGCATCAAGGACATGGCGGGTCTGTGCCAGCCACGGGCCGCTTACACGCTGGTCAAGGCGCTGAAAGAAGAGATCGGTCTGCCGGTGCATTTCCATACGCACGACACGAGCGGCATCGCCGCTGCGAGCGTGCTTGCCGCGGTCGAGGCCGGCGCGGACGCTGTCGACGGCGCGTTGGACGCGATGAGTGGCCTCACCTCGCAACCCAACCTCGGCTCCATCGTCGAAGCGTTGCGCCACAGCCCGCGCGACTCCGGGCTCAATCCGGAAAATCTGCGCGTGCTCTCGGGCTACTGGGAACAGGTGCGTCATTGCTACAGCGCGTTCGAAAGCGATCTGCGCTCGGGCGCCTCCGAGGTGTACGTGCATGGCATGCCCGGCGGACAGTTCACCAACTTGCGCGAGCAGGCGCGCTCGCTCGGCATCGACGATGTGCGTTGGCCGGAAGTGGCGCGCGCTTATGCCAAGGTGAACGAGATGTTCGGCGACATCGTCAAGGTCACGCCGACGTCGAAGGTGGTCGGCGACATGGCGATCATGATGGTCACCAGCAATCTGACTCCCGAGCAGGTGCTCGATCCCAACACCGAGATCGCCTTCCCCGAATCGGTGGTCTCGCTGTTCCGCGGTGATCTGGGTCAGCCCTACGGCGGATTCCCGGCGGCGTTGCAGGAGAAGGTGCTGAAGGGCGCGCCCGCCATGACGGGCCGGCCTGGCGAGGTGCTGGCGCCCATCGATCTGAAGAAGGCGCGCGACGAAGCGCAGAGCAAGACCTGGCGCGAGATCACGGACGAGGAGTTCGCGTCGTATCTCATGTATCCGAAGGTGTTCCTCGACTACATGAAGAACCGGCTGGATTATGGCCGTGTCAGCGTGTTGCCGACGCCGCTGTTCTTCTACGGCATGGAGCCGGGCGATGAGGTGACGGTCGAGATCGAGCGCGGCAAGTCGCTCATCGTCCGCTTCATCGCCGTCAGCGACAGCCACGAAGACGGCACGCGCACGGTGTTCTTCGAGCTGAACGGTCAGCCGCGCTCGGTGAAAGTGCCCGATCGCAGCCAGGTGGCGTTGAAGCCGCCGCGTCGCAAGGCCGAGCCTGCCGATGCCAACCAGGTCGGCGCACCGATGCCCGGCACGGTCGCCACCGTGGCCGTTCGTCAGGGCGACAAGGTGAAGCGCGGCGATGTGCTGCTGACCATCGAAGCGATGAAGATGGAAACATCGGTGCGTTCGGATCGTGACGCCACCATCGCCGAGGTCGTCACCAAGCACGGCGAGGCAGTGGACGCGAAAGACCTGCTGGTGGTGCTGGCCTGATCACAACGCGCCGCTCGAGTCCAACGAGCGGCGCGCCCTGCAAAACTGCGCGAGTTGCCCGATCCGTTCGTCCCCGGCACTGTTGCCGTCGCCGGACGACTCGTGCGCGTCCGTGATATCGGTCGGCAGGCCCGCGTAGTCATGCTCTGGCTGCCGGCCGCTACGCTCCGCAGCCAGTTCTCCCGCTCCCCTGGATCGAAACCGGCCGGCCGGTCGCAAGATGGTTGCGGAAAAAGGGAGCGCGAAGTATATCGCGGGCAGCACTACTTCCACGGCTGCTGCCATGCGTGGTTAGATGCAGCATATGACGCTACTGCGAGTCGCCGAGCCCCAAGAAGAGCGCGCACACAGGCTGGAGCGTGAATTCCAGGCAGTGCTGGACGCCGCCGTCGATGCCGTCGTGTTGTTCGATCACGAGGGCCGCATCGAGCTGTTGAATCATGCCGGCGAGCGCATGTTCGGTTACAACGAACAGGAGGTCATCGGGCTGAAGGTCAACATCCTGTTGCCCGAGCCGTACCGCTCGCAGCACGACGACTACCTGCGCCATTACATCGAAGCCGGCGAGCCGCGCATCATCGGCATCGGCCGCGAGCTGCTCGCCAAGCGTCGCGACGGCAGCGAGTTCTCCGCGGAGCTCGCGGTCGGCCGGGTTCAAGGCACCGATCCGCCGCGCTTCGTCGGTTTCATTCGCGACATCACCGTGCGCAGGAACGCCGAAGAAGCGCTTCGTCGCAGCGAGGCGCAGCTGACCATCGCGCAGGAGATCGCGAATCTCGGCAACTATGTGGTGCATGCCGATGGCAAGTTCGAAGACTACTGGTCGCCGCACCTCTATCGTGTGTTGGGGCGCCGTTATGGCGAGCCGTATATAGGGGTGTACGAGTACCTGGAGCCCATGGTTCATCCGGCCGATCGCGCCCGCTGGCAGGCGGCGCGCGACGAGCTCGAGACCAGCGCCCGCTCCATGGACATCGAGTATCGTGTGATCCATCCGGACGGCTCGCTGCGCTACGTGCACCACATTGCTCAGACAACGAGACGGCCCGACGGCCGGGTCCTGAGACAGGTGGGAACACTGCACGACATCACCGATCGACGTCGCGCCGAGGATGAAGCGCGCCAGATGCAGGATCGAATCGCCCACTTCGGGCGTATCTCCACCATGGGTGAGATGGCCGCGGGCATTGCGCACGAAGTGAACCAGCCGCTGACGGCGATTGCGACCTATGCGCAGGCCTGTCAACGGCTGATCGCCGCCAACGACTTCTCGCAGGAGGAAGTGGAGGCGGCGCTCAATCACATCGGCGCGCAGGCCTTGCGTGCCGGCGAGGTCATTCGTCGGCTGCGCACCTTCGTGAAGAATCGGGAAGTGCGGCGAGAGCTGATCGAAGCGAATCGCCTGCTCGACGACGTGGTGACCCTGGCGCAGACCGACGCGCGCCACAACGGGGTGCGACTGGTGCTCGAGCCCTCGCCGCTGTCGCCGCAGGTGCAGGCGGACGCGGTACAGATTCAACAGGTGGTCTTGAACCTGATCCGCAACAGCATCGATGCCATGCTGACGGTGCCCGAAGTGCGCCGGGAGATTCTGTTGCGGACTTCGGTGGACAGTGAAGGCGACGTCGAATTCATGGTGGCCGATCGCGGCACCGGCGTCGACCCGGCGGCCATGGCCGAGCTGTTCAATCCGTTCTTCACCACCAAGCCCGGTGGCACCGGACTCGGGCTGTCGATCAGCCGGTCCATCGTTCGCGCTCACGGCGGCAAGCTGTGGTGCAGCGCCAATCCGGGCGGCGGAGCGCGCTTCTTTTTCACACTGCCGGCCGTGCCGGCGTCAGCAGGGAGTCAGCAATGATGAGAGCCAGCGTCACCAACCAGCGCCCCACGATCTTCGTCGTCGACGACGACCTGGCGGTGCGCGACGCGTTGAAGCTGCTGCTTCGCTCGGTCGGGCAATCGGTCGAGACCTACGGCGCCGGCCAGGAATTTCTGGAAGCGTACAGCGAGGATCGGCCCGGCTGCCTGGTGCTCGACATCCGCATGCCGGGCATGTCGGGACTGGAGCTGCAGCAGAAGCTGAACGAAAAACATTCGATCCTGCCGATCATTTTCATCACCGGCCACGGCGACGTGCCGATGGCGGTGGAAGCCATGCAGGCCGGCGCGGTCGACTTCATCCAGAAACCGTTTCGCGATCAGGACCTGATCGATCGCATCAACCAGGCGCTGGAGAAGGACACGAGCAATCGGGCCGCGCTCGGCGAGCGCAACGACATTCGCCGGCGTTTAGAAACGCTGACGCCGCGTGAGCGCGAAGTGCTCGACCTGGTCGTGCACGGAAAAGCGAACAAGGTGATCGCCGGCGATCTGAAGCTCAGTCAACGCACCGTGGAGATCCACCGCGCGCGCGTGATGGAGAAGATGCAGGCGTCTTCGCTCGCGCACCTGGTGCGCATGGTGCTGGAAGTCGGTCAGGTGTGAGGGCGCGTGCATTCGAGCATATGGCGGATATGATTTTGCTTCGGCTGACGGTGGTTTGGGACAGGTCGATGACGCGCGTTATCGACCCTAGAAAAAACCCTTAAAACCCTGCACGAAGCTGCGTTCCACACGCGGCCTTCCTTAAGTACAAGTGCGACTTTTTCATGGTTGGCGCTCGGCCAAGATAACGCCATGCGACCACGGCCCACAGGCGAGTCCGCCGCCCCCAATCCTCCCTGCGGCTCGGGCCTCCCTAGCACAGTGGCCGTGGCCGCGTTTCACTCAGCGCAAATCAGATTGTCATTCCTGTCGTGTCGTACCCCCGCCCCATCGTTGCAGTAATCGAAGCCGACGCAACGGACCGCAGACTGCTTTGTTCGATGTTGAGTAATCTGAACGCGGATGTTCAGGATTACGACAGCGCCGAGAGCTATCTCGCCTCGCCGCTCGGGGTTCGTGGCAGCTGTCTGATCACCGAGATGAGCCTGCCCGGCATGTCCGGGCTGGACTTGCTCAAGCGCCTGCGCGCGAATCACGCGTCCACGCCGGTTATTCTGCTGGGAGAAGATGCGGATGTACGCGCCGCCGTGGCCGCCATGCGCGAGGGGGCGGTGGATTTCATCGAGAAGACGCACGTGGATTACTCCATCGTGCGTCGCGTCGCTTATCTGCTCGATCATTCGCAGCACGCCACCGATGCCACGGGCGTGCATTGATCGGCTCGCGCCGACGATCGATCTCTCCGGAGGATTACTGCAGCTCGGCGCGCGGATCGAACGGCAACTCGCGTTGCATGCGTTCGTATAGCTCGCGGGCCTGCGGCGTATCGGCCGGAGGCAATACGATCTTCAGCACGACATATTGATCCCCGGGGGTTGCGCCCGGCAGTCCGCGACCCTTCAGTCGCATGCGCTGGCCCGCTTTCGCATTCGCCGGGATGCGCAGGTCGACCGGTCCCGCCAATGTCGGCGTCGGCACGGTTGCGCCGAGTGCCGCTTCCCACGGTGCGACCGGCAAGGTCAAAGTCACATCGCGGCCTTCGACTTGATACAGCTTGTGCTTGCGGAAGCGCACCTCGAGATACAGGTCGCCCGCCGGTCCGCCGCCATGACCGGGGCTGCCCTGGCCGGCGAGACGAATGCGCTGACCTTCGACGATGCCTTGCGGGATCGTGATCTTGAGCGTGCGCGCCGCGCCCGGTCGGCTCTTCAGCTCGATCGTCTGGGTGCCGCCGCGGAACGAATCTTCGAGATCGATCTCGATGGACGCGACCTGGTCGTCGCCGGCCATCGCAAAGCCTCGTGCGCCAGCACCGCGCCCGCGGCCGCCTCGCGCAGCGCCGCCGAACAGCGACGAGAAGAAATCGCTGAAGCCGCCTTCCTGGTCGCCGAACGCGGTCGAGAACTCGAAGTTCTGACCCCAGTCCGGCGGCGGCCGGAACTCCTGGCCCTGGCGCCAGTTGCTGCCCAGCTGGTCGTAAGCGGCGCGCTTCTGCGGGTCCTTCAGGACCTCGTAGGCTTCCTGCACTTCCTTGAAGCGGGCCTCGGCGTCCTTTTCCTTGCTCACGTCGGGATGATATTTGCGCGCGAGCCGGCGATAGACGCGCTTGAGCTCGTCCTGGCTGGCGTCGCGGGCGACGCCCATGATCTTGTAGTAGTCCTTGTATTCAGGCACGGCGAAACTACACCTCACGCCCGCTCAGCGTCGGGCAATTGCAAGGGACCGATACTAATGCCGCCCACCGAATGGGGCACGGATTGTCCGTGTATGGCGACGTAGATGGCGCTTGCAACCGCGCTTTCAAGCGCGGGCCTGCGCCGTCAAGGACGGCGTCGCGGGCGGGTGGGGTGCGGTGGAGGAGTTTTCAAGGCGAGCAGGCCGAGCAGCAGCGCCAGCAGGCCGGGGCCGGCGGCACCGCCGCCACCGCCGCCGCCCGACGAGGACGACTGTGCGCTCGACATGACCGACCCCGTAATACTGATTGTCGCTGCCGCCGTGTCGTTGGCCGGGACCGGATCGATCTGTGCGCTCGAAATCCGAGCCTGCAACGTCCCGGCGCCGGGGGCAGTCGCGGTCAGCGCTGCGGTTCCAGTCACACGTGCGCCCGCCGGCAGCGCCGGCAGCGAGCACGTGATCGCGCCTTCAGCCAGCACGCAGGCCCTGCCGTCGAAGCTCGCGCTGGAGGCGGTGAGGCCGACGGGCAACGCGATCGTGAGAGTCACCGAGTCGGCGTCCTTGTCGGATAAGTTCGTCGCCTGCAGCTGCGCATTGAAGGACGTGCCCGCCGCAATGGAGGGCGGTGCCTGCAAGCTCACTGCCAGATCCACTTCCGGCTGGGTGCTGATCGTGCCCACGCCATGGTTGTTGTTCAGATTGCTCTCGTTGGCGGCGCTGACATCGACCGTGATGGCGTGTGACATCGCGATCTCGCTGCGCAGAGAAACATTGATCACTGCGCTGTTGCCGCCGGGAATTGGACCCAGCTCGCACGTGATCATCCCGGCGCCACTGACACACGTGCCGCCGAGCACGGAAGCTTCTGCGATGGTGAGCTGCGATGGCAGCGCGATCTCGGCGCGCGCGTTCGTGGTCGCGATGCCTCCGGCATTGCGGATGGTCACATTCCATTCGAACGGTGTATCGAGCGAGCGCTGCAAGGAGCCGAGATCGGCGTCCACCGCGACATCGGCGCTGGCCAGCGCGGTGATGCAGCTCGCACTCGCGGCTCGCGCCTGCATGATGTTCAAGCTGCAAGCGGAGAATTTGTCGCTGCCGTTGATGGACGCAGACATGAGGAACTGACCGGTCGGCGTGCCGGCGCAGGCCTGGCTCGAATCGCCGTCGTGCGGCGCGCCCAGGCTGTGGCCGATCTCATGGGCGGCGATCAACGATTCGATCCAGGGCGAGTTGCTCGATTCGGTCAGCCCGGCGCCGTACTGACGATCGCAGACCGAGCCGACGAACGCGATTCCCACCGTCTTGCCATCCAGATCGCGACCGGTGAACAGATGCGTCAGGCCCCGCGAGTACAGGTTCGGCGAGCGTTTGCGCAGAGCGCCCAGCTCGTCGAGCAGCGATTTTGCCGAGGTGGTCGCGGACAGCGCGGCGCCGATGTCGATGCTGGGCACGTTGATCTCGATGCCGAGCTGCGAGCTGAAAATGCCATCGACGTTGTTCAATCGTCGCAGGATTTCCGTGCGTGCCTGGGTCTCGTTGCCGAAGCGGTTCATGAACGAGCTGTCGCCGAGCGCGGAGATTTCGAGACGCCTGGTCGCGCCGACCGCCTGCATGATCGTGGGCGAGGCTTTCAACTCGGCGAGCATGGAGTCGTACGTGTCCGAGCCTTTGCTGGCCGCGACATTGGTATCGGAACCGCACGAGGCCGCGCCGGGCGCCATCACGACATCGTTGAGTCGGAAGATCGCCGTGGCGTTCGGATCAGCCGATGTATTCGCCGGCAGCGACTCGCGCAGCGCTTCGACCTGCTCGATGACGTAAAGCTCGGCGCCATCCCAAATCATTCCCTCGAGCTTGCCGTCCGCCATCGACAGGCGTGCCCAGGATCCGGCCAGACCATCGACACGCCCCCGATACAGCGCGAGATCGCTGCTGCCGGACTGGCTCGGCAGCAGCGGTGAAAGCTTCTCATTCGGTTCGAGCGTGACGACGAAGCGGCGGCCATACGCGTCGAACTGCAGCCGTTGCGTTTGCGAAGACTTCTGCTGACCGGCGGCGAGCGGTGCGGCGAGCTGCAGCGGCTCGAAATAGAGAATCTGGGAGTCGGCGCGCTCCAGGCCAAATGCGGAACCCGTCACAGCGCTGCAGATGACTGCCGCGAGCCAGTGAGCACGTCCGCCCAGGAACCTGTTGGCGCCGCTGCGCGTGCCGCCTCCCATTGCCGATTCTCAACCCGCTGTTGTCATGACGGCGCACCTTTTCGCACAGCGCTCTTGAGCTCACAACAGCACCAACGGGCCATTTGCGCGAGACGCGATGTGGGTCACGCGCAAGCTTTCAATACTGCGATGAAGGTTCGATTTCCAACAAGTGACCGACTCGAGCCATAAAGCTTCGGCCGGCGCGTCCGACGCCGCTGGTTTTTCAGCTTTGGCCCGGATCCGGGCGGCGTCACCGGGAGTTGCACCAAACACGCGCGCCACGCCGAATGCGCGCGCTAAACTGGTGCGGTCCGGATCGGTTTTTTGCCCTCACGCGGCTGGTAAGCTGCAGGCTAGCGGTTGCGTCCGGCCGCCACCCGCGGCATGGAACGTGCATTGCAAAGCTTCGCCGCGGTAGTGCAAGGTGTCTGGCCACGCCACGCGACCCGGCGGACATGAAAAACCCACAGGGCAAGCGAGAGACAGGAGCCACGGGGAATGAAACTCATCAGCGCAATCATCAAGCCGTTCAAGCTCGACGACGTTCGTGCCGCGTTGTCGGAAATCGGCGTGTCGGGCATGACGGTGACCGAGGTGAAGGGCTTCGGCCGGCAGCGCGGTCACACCGAGCTGTATCGTGGCGCCGAGTACGTGGTGGACTTCGTTCCCAAGACCCGCATCGAAGTGGCGGTGAAGGATTCGCTGGTCGACCAGGTGACCGAGGCCATCATCAATGCCGCCAAGACCGGCAAGGTCGGCGACGGCAAAATCTTCATCACCGATCTGGAGCGCGTGCTGCGCATCCGCACCGGTGAGGCCGACGACCAGGCACTCTGAACGGCGACGCTCGCCACCTTGCGGTGGCGGGCACATGCATGTGTCTGCGATGGCGTTAGACTAACGCCATGACCGGCATCATTCGATTCCATGAAACTGGCGGCCCCGACGTCCTGCGTTGGGAATCCATCGAGCTCGGCGAGCCCGGCCGCGGCGAAGTGAGACTGCGGCACGGCGCCGTCGGCGTGAACTTCATCGACGTCTACGAGCGCAACGGCCTGTATCAGAAGTCGTTGCCTGCAACCCTGGGCAAGGAGGCGGCCGGCATCGTCGAGGCCGTCGGTCCCGGCGTCAAACATGTGAAAGTCGGCGATCGGGTCGCCTACGCGCAAGGCTCCGGCGCCTATTCGGAAGCGCGCGTCATGCCCGCCGACGATCTGGTCAAGCTGCCTGATGCCATCGACGATCGGACCGCGGCCGCGGCGACGTTGAAAGGTCTGACTGCGCAGATGCTGTTGCGCCAGGTCTATCGCGTGAAGAAGGGCGATGCCCTGCTGATTCACGCCGCAGCCGGTGGCGTCGGATCGATTCTCGTGCAGTGGGCCCGTCATCTCGGCGCAACGGTGATTGCGATCGTCGGCTCCGCCGCCAAAGCGGATCTGGTGCGCGAGCTGGGCGCGCAGCACGCATTGCTCAGCGACGACGACTGGGTTGGCCAGACCAAAGCGATCACCGGCGGGCGCGGAGTTGCGGTCGCGTACGACTCGGTGGGCAAGGACACTTTCATGAGCTCGCTCGATACCATTCGTACGCGCGGCCTGATGGTGAGCTACGGCAATGCTTCGGGCGCGCCGCCGGCGATTTCGCCGCTGGAGTTGTCGAAGCGGGGCTCGCTGTATCTGACGCGGCCCACGATGTTTCATTTCACTGCGACCCGTCCGGCGCTGACGCGCGCCGCGAATGAGCTGTTCGATCTGATGGCGCGCGGTGTGATCAAAGTGCAAATCGGTCAAACCTATCCGCTGAGGGAAGCGGCGCGCGCGCACGCCGATCTCGAAGCCCGCCGCACCACCGGCTCTACCGTCTTGTTGCCTTAAATCGCAGTAATCGGTGCCCAGCGCGGCTGTGACGACACACGGTCGCACCAGGCACGAATGTTCGGATAGGGCGCCAGATCGAAGCCGCCCTCGTGCGCGACATGCGTGTACGCGTACAGCGCGATGTCGGCGAGCGTGAACTGATCGGCGACCAGGAAGTTACGCTCGCGCAAACCGTCCTCGAGCACGTCCAGCGCCGCGTACCCGCTCTTTTTCTTTTCGATCAGTTTTTCGCCGAGCTCGACTCGCGTCTTGCCCAGCATCTTCAGCCAGAAACGCACCGTGCCGAGGTTGGGCTCGAGGTTGTACTGCTCGAAGCACAGCCATTGCCACATGCGGGCGCGTTGATAGCTGTCGTCGGGAATCAGCGCCGAGCCTTCGGCCAGATACGAGATGATGGCGTGGCTCTCGGCCAGGTAGCCCTTCTGCGGAATTTCCAGCAGCGGAATGCGGCCGTTGGGATTCTTCGCCAGGAAGTCGGGAGTGCGGCTCGCGCCCGTCTTGATGTCGAGCTCGATCAGCTCGTACGGCAGCGCCAGCTGCTTGAGCACCAGGCGCACTTTATAGCCGTTGCCGGAGGGCAGATAGTCATACAGGCGGTACATCGTCTCTCCAATCATCATGGTGCGCAGGCGTAGGTTCCAAGAACGCGCTCAAAAGAATGAACGCGCCCCCGAAAACATCCTGCCCGTGATGTTTGCAGAGACTTTGGTCGCCCTGGTCGGGCGCCGCAGCGATGCGGATGCCGCTCAGGCGCGGAGCGTGGTCGCTCCACGCAACATTGCCAGGGCACCGCTGCGCACGACTTCGAGAACTTCGCCGAGATTCCCCGCTTCGGCAATGAACCTGTTGATCTGCGCTTCGCTATCGGTCAGTTCGACGGTATAGCTTTCCGAGTCATCCGACAAGACTCTAGCGCCGGCCTTTTGCATGGCGGAGTTGACTGCCGCGAGTTGCGAGGCTGGAACACGCAACTTCAGTAACAACAATTCGCGCTCGACGTGCTGGTCGCGCGTCACGTCATCGACGTTCACGACATCGATGAGCTTGAGCGACTGGTTGACGATTTGCTGAACGACGGCCTCGGTGCCGGTGGTGACCAGCGTCAGGCGCGACACGGTCGGATCTTCGGTCGGCGCGACGTTCAACGACTCGATGTTATAGCCGCGCGTCGAGAACAGGCTGGCGACGCGCGTCAGCGCCCCGACTTCGTTCTGCAACAGGATGGAGACGATGTGGCGCTTGCGGGAGCTCATCGCGGTGGCCTTCGAGTTGGCTGGGCTGGTCCATTCCCCGGGCTGGGGCGTCACTAGGGTAGTCATCGGTTCGCCGGAGCGATCTGCGCGCGAAAGGGCTCGGAAGCATAGGGGCAAATAGACGTTGCGCCAACCATGCTGTAGGCTGCCTTTGTCGCATAAACCCGGTCGCCAGGGGCGCACCGGGCGCATTTTTTTCCGGAAACCGTCGTGAAACACAGTCCTGCCGCGCTCTCCGTCGCCGGCCATCCGCTCGCCGGCAAGCAGATGTCGGGCGCCGAGATCATCGTCCAGGTGCTCGCCGATGAAGGCGTGGAAACCGTATTCGGCTACAGCGGCGGCGCGATTCTGCCGACATACGACGCGATCTTCGTCCACAACCGCGACGGCGTGGCGGCCGGTGCCAGGCCCATGCCGCTGGTCGTGCCGGCCAACGAGCAGGGCGCCGGCTTCATGGCGGCGGGGTATGCCCGGGCGACCGGCAAGGTCGGTGTGTGTGTCGTGACCTCGGGTCCGGGCGCGACCAACACGGTCACGCCGGTTCGTGACTGTATGGCGGATTCGGTGCCCATCGTCGTGATCTGCGGCCAGGTGCCCACCGGGGCAATCGGCAGCGACGCATTTCAGGAGGCGCCGGTGGCCAGCATCATGGGCTCGGTCGCCAAGCACATTTTCCTGGTGACCGACGCCACCAAGCTGGAAGCCACGGTGCGCACTGCATTCGAAATCGCGCGCACCGGCCGGCCCGGTCCTGTCGTCATCGACATTCCCAAGGACGTGCAGAACTGGCGCGGCCCGTTCCAGGGCACCGGCCGATTGCCCGTGCCGGGCTATCGCCACCGCATGAATCGCCTGTTGCGCAACGTGCTGTCCGATGCGCAGTGCGCCGAGTTCTTCAACATGCTGGGCGAAGCCAAGCGGCCCTTGATCTACGCCGGCGGCGGTGTGATCCAGTCTGGCGGCTCGGCGGTGCTGCGTGAGCTGGCCATCGAATTCAACATCCCGGTCGTGACCACCTTGATGGGGCTCGGTGCGTTCGACACGACCCATCCGCTCGCGATGCGCATGCTCGGCATGCATGGCGCTGCGTTCGCAAACTATGCGGTCGACGATTGTGACTTCCTGATCACGCTCGGCGCGCGGTTCGACGATCGCGTCGCGGGCAATCCCTCGAAGTTCGCGCCCAACGCGCGCATCGCGCAGATCGACATCGACGCATCCGAAGTGAACAAAGTGAAGCCGGTTCAATGGCATCACGTGGGCACGCTTCCGGAAGCGTTGCGCACCCTGCTGGCGTACGGTCGCCGCGCCAACTTCAAGCGGGATTGGTCCGAATGGCTGCAGCATTGCGCGCAGTTGCGTCGCGATCACGCGATGAACTACGACCGCGACAGCGCGCTGATTCAGCCGTATCACGTCATCGAGGAAATCAATCGGCTGACCAAGGGCGACGCCATCATCAGCACCGGCGTCGGCCAGCATCAGATGTGGTCGGCGCAGTATTTCGATTTCCGCAGCCCGCGCCTGTGGCTCACTTCGGGCAGCATGGGCACGATGGGTTTCGGCCTGCCGGCCGCCATCGGCGCGCAGGTCGCCAATCCCGACAAGCTGGTGATCGACATCGACGGCGATGCCAGCATTCGAATGAATCTGGGCGAGTTGGAAACGGTCACGACCTATGACCTGCCGGTGAAGATCGTGGTGCTGAACAACTGCGGCGACGGCATGGTGAAGCAATGGCAGAAGCTGTTCTTCAAGGGACGTCTGTCCGCCAGCGACAAGTCGCTCCACAAGAAAGACTTCATCAAGGCCGCGCAGGCCGACGGCTTCCCGTACGCGGTGCGCCTCGACCGCAAGCAGGACGTCGAGCGCGTGGTGCGCGAGTTCATCGAGTTCAAAGGTCCGGCGTTCCTCGAAGTCATGATCGACCCCGACGCCGGCGTCTATCCCATGGTGGGCCCGGGTCAGGCCTATGACGAGATGATCACCGGCCAGCACATCGCGTCGCGCAACTCGCCGACCCAGATCAGTCCGCCGGACGCCTCCGAGATGTTCTGAACGCCGCCGACCGTCCGGTCGGCGCGCTTTTCGAATTCACTCTTCGAAGATGCTGCTGCCCGTGAGAGGCCAATCGCTGAGCCGGTGGACTAATGACGAGCGGGGCTTGAGCGAGCCCCGTTTTTCTCATTCAGAGAACATGCCCACCAGCATGGGCTTGGCATAGAGCTCGTGGATCTGCTCGCCCGTCGCGCCGGGCACCCACCAGCGATATTCCGCCGAGGCATTCAGCGTCGCCGAGAACATCTGTGCTCCGATCATCGGGTCCACCGCGCGCATCGCACCGGATGTAATGCCATCGGCGATCACGCCCGCAAAACGATTCGAGACCTGGCCGTACGCTTCGATCATTTCCTGGCGCATCGATAACGGCAGCGCGACCAGTGCCGATGTGCGCAGCAGCGGCCCGCGCTCGGAGATTTGATACGCAAACAGCGCGGCCGCCAGCGTCATCAGTTGTTCCCAATGATCGTCGCTCCGCGCCAGCACCGCGCGTTGGATGGCTCGCATGGTCTCGAAGCTGCGCTTGAAGCAGGCAACCACCAGGTCGTCCTTCGCATCGTGGTGGTAATAGAACGAGCCCTTGGTGACATTGAGTCGCTCGGAAATCTTCTCGACCGAGGCGCCGCGATAACCGCGTTCGTTGATCAATCGGGTCGCGGCGATCAGAAACGTCTCCTGGGCGGCGGATGGTTGAGCCGCCGGCAACATCTCATCCAGGGCGATCTGCTGGTTCTGCCAGGTGCGCCCCGGCCCTGCAAACCCATGCAGCAGAATGTCGCACATGCGCGTGTACACGCGCCCGAAGTCGTCGGGATCGTAGCGGCGCAGCCAGATTACGCCCCACAGGATCTGCTCGCTGAGAATGTGCGCGCGGGCGGCGCGATGCATCGGTGTCAGCCAGCCGAGCTCGGGAGATTCGAACAGCGCGCACAGCCTGGCGAAAAAACGTCGATAGGCATCGCCGACGATGGTGCGCTGGGGTTTCTGCAGTGTGCGCATGTCGCCGAACAGGGCGATCGGTGGCTCCTCGCCGCTAATGACCTTGTGGCGCAGCTCCACCCACAGTTTCAGCAGCCGCTGCACGCGCGCCGGCGGATCGGATTCGCGCGCCGCCGCTTCGACCAAGGCATCGACCCGGGCGATTGCGTCGAGAAAGCACGCGACCGCCAGCTCTTCTTTCTTGCGGAAGTAATAAGTAACGCTAGTGGTGATGAGGCCAACGCGGCTGGCGACGCTCGCCAGTGTCATGCCTTTGACGCCGTCGCGGTTCAGGATTTCGCTGGCAGCGGCGATGATTGCCTGTTGTTTGCGCGCGTACTTGGTATCGGCGCCACTTGTCTTGCGGGGCCGCGCGCGTGACGCTGACGTTGTGACCTCTCTGTCCGAAGCAGACATCCGCGGTGATCTCCGAGGGGCGGGATTTGTTCCCCGCCCCCCTGCCTGCCGATGGGACCGGCAGGTCCCTGGTTTGGTTCCGCAGCTTAGAAGATTTCGAACAATCCCGCAGCGCCCATGCCGCCGCCGACGCACATGGTCACGATGCCGTACTTGGCGCCGCGACGCTTGCCTTCGATCAGCAGGTGCCCGGTCATGCGCGCGCCCGACATGCCATAGGGATGGCCGATGGAGATGGCACCGCCGGACACGTTGAGCTTGTCGTTCGGGATGCCGAGCTTGTCGCGGATATACAGAACCTGGCTCGCGAACGCTTCGTTCAATTCCCAGATGCCGATGTCCTCCATCTTCAGCCCGTGCTGCTTCAGCAGCTTCGGCACGGCGAACACCGGGCCGATGCCCATCTCGTCCGGATCGCATGCCGCGACCATCATGCCGCGATACGCCCCGAGCGGCTTCAGTCCGCGCCGCTCCGCTTCCTTCGCTTCCATCAGGACCAGCGCCGCTGCGCCATCGGAAAGCTGTGAGGCGTTGCCGGCCGTGATGAACCTGCCTTCCTTGATGCGCTGGCCATTCTTGAACACCGGCTGCAGCTTCTGCAGGTCGGCGAGCGTGGTCTGCGGACGATTGCCTTCATCCAGCTTCAGGTTCACCGCCTTCTCCGAAGTCGCGCCGGTTTCCTTGTCGGTCACGATCATGGTCGAGGGCAGCGGTGCGATCTCGGCGTCGTAACGTCCTTCGGACTGAGCGATGGCGGTGCGCTGCTGAGACTGCACTGCATATTCATCCTGAGCTTCGCGGCTCACGCCGTAGCGCTCGGCGACGATTTCCGCGGTCTCGATCATCGTCATGTAGATCTGGGGAATGTTCTTCACCAGCCACGGATCGGCGACGCGGAACTTGTTCATCTTGTCGTTCTGCACCAGCGAGATCGATTCGACGCCGCCGCCGATCGCGATCTGCATGCCGTCGTGAACGATCTGCTTGGCCGCGGTGGCAATCGCCATCAGGCCCGACGAGCACTGCCGGTCCATGCTCATGCCCGAGACCGTGACCGGCAGGCCGGCGCGCAGCAGTGCCTGCCGAGCGACGTTGCCGCCGGTCGAGCCCTGCTGCAAGGCGCAGCCCAGGATCACGTCTTCGACCAGAGCGCCGTCGATGCCGGCGCGCTTTACCGCTTCGGCGATCGCGTGCCCGGCCAGCTCCTGACCTTGAGTGTTGTTGAAGGCGCCGCGATACGCTTTGCCGATCGGCGTGCGCGCGGTGGAGACAATGACTGCTTCACGCATGGGAAATTCCTCACGTCACCGAACTACTTCAGGTCCTGAAAGCGCTTGCCCTCGGCGGCCAGTTTTTCCAGCAGCGGCGAGATGCTGAAGCCGGCGCCCAGCTTCGGCGCATATTCCTTGAGCCTGGCGACCACGTTCGCGAGGCCGACGGTATCGGCGTAGAACATCGGGCCGCCGCGATACTTCGGCCAGCCGTAGCCGTTGATCCACACGATGTCGATGTCCGACGGACGGCTCGCGATCTTCTCTTCGAGGATCTTCGCGCCTTCGTTGATCATCGGATAGATGCAGCGCTCGAGAATTTCCTGCTCGGAAATCTGGCGCGGCGTGACACCGGCCTTGGCGGCAAAGTCCTTGATGACTTTCTCGGTGACCGGCGACGGCCTGGCATTGCGCTGCTCGTCGTAGTCATAGAAACCCGCGCCGGTCTTCTGACCGCGGCGATCCATTTCGCACAGCACTTCGCGCACCGTGGAGCTCTTCGATGTTTCTTTGCTCCAGCCGAGGTCAAGCCCGGCGAGGTCGGCCATCGCGAACGGGCCCATGGGCAGGCCGAAGTCGTACAGCGGCTTGTCCACGTCCCACGGCATCGCGCCTTCCAGCAGCATCGCCTGCGCTTGCGCCTGGCGGGCGGCGAGCATGCGATTGCCGACGAAGCCGTGACATACGCCGACCAGCACACCGATCTTGCCGATCTTCTTGGCCAGCTGCATCGCCGTGGCGACGACTTGCTTCGACGTCTTTGCGCCGCGCACGACTTCGAGCAGCCGCATCACGTTGGCGGGCGAGAAGAAGTGCAGGCCGAGCACCCATTCGGGGCGCTGGGTAGCCGCGGCGATCTCGTTGACGTTCAGATAGGAAGTGTTGGACGCGAGGATGGCGCCTTGCTTGACGATGCGGTCGAGCTTGCCGAACACGTCCTTCTTCACGTCCATGTTTTCGAACACGGCTTCGATGACCAGATCGCAGTCCGCGAGCTGTTCGAGCTCGAGCGTGCCGGTCAGCAGGCTCATGCGCTTCTCGACGTCTTCGGGCTTGAGCTTGCCGCGCTTGGCGGTGGTCTCGTAATTCTTGCGGATCACACCGAGGCCGCGCTCCAGCGCTTCCTGTCTGGTTTCGACGATGGTCACCGGGATGCCGACGTTCGCGAAGTTCATCGCGATGCCGCCGCCCATGGTGCCGGCGCCGATGATGCCCACTTTGGCGATCGGCAGCGTCGGTGTGTCGGCCGGCACATCGGGAATCTTCCACACTTCGCGCTCGGCGAAGAACACGTAACGCTGCGCAGCCGATTGCACGCCACCCATCAGCTCCTGGAACAGCTCGCGCTCGACCTTCATGCCTTCATCGAACGGCAGATTCACCGCGGCTTCGACGGCGCGGATGTTGTATTCGGGAGCGAGGAAGCCGCGGAACTTGCGGGCATTGGCCTTGCGGAAGTCGGCGAAGATTTCCGGCTTGCCGCGCGCGGCTTCGACTTTGTCGTTCATGTCGCGCACTTTTTTGAGCGGGCGCCGCTCCGCGACCACTTTCTTCGCGAACGCGATGGCGCTGGCGCGCAGGCTGCCTTCCGGGACGATCTCATCGATCAGGCCGGCAGCATTGGCGGTCTTGGCATCGATGTGCGCACCGGACGTGACCATGTCGAGCGCTTTCTCGGGACCGACGATGCGAGGCAGGCGCTGCGTGCCGCCGGCGCCCGGCAACAAGCCGAGATGAACTTCAGGCAAGCCGCACTTCGCGGAAGCAACGGCAACTCGATAATGACAACCCAGTGCGACTTCGAGACCGCCGCCGAGCGCGGTGCCGTGAATCGCGGCGACCACCGGCTTGCTAACATTCTCGATTTCCGTGACGACTTCGGGGAGCCACGGCGATTTCGGCGGCTTGCCGAACTCGGTGATGTCCGCGCCCGCGTGGAAGGTGCGGCCTTCGCAAATCAGAACTACCGCTTGCACCGAAGCGTCGGCATTCGCCTTCTGCATCGCCTGGACGATGCCGTCGCGCACCGCATGTCCCAGCGCATTCACGGGCGGGTTGTTGATTGTGATGATCGCGATCCCGTCTTCCACGGACAGGTCGGTCACGGCGTTGATTGCCCCCATCGGTGCGTCTCCTGGTTACTTGATTGAGCGGTCCGCGAGGCGGAATGACGCGGCAGAGGATTTCGATCCGCTCTGCTTGTCGCTCGTCGCGGGAGCGGCATTATGGCGCACTTTCGCGGCTTTTACCGCAGTGCAAAGTATTCCGCAGCGCGGGTCGGAGTTGAACCTGCGATCAAGGACTTAGCGCTGTCCGGCGGTCGGACAGTCAGCGCCGGCCGGGCTTGCTTGCCGGGCTCGAGTGGAGCTTGCAACCGTACAGCCCCGGTTCGGATGCGCACACATCCGCGACGCCTTGCTCTTGCCAGAAAGCGGGCAGGCCGGCCGCGCTCACGACTTGCTCGAAGCGCGGATGTTGTCGCAGGAATTTTGTCTGTGGCATCCACAGCACGCGCAACGGCGAGCGTTCGCCCTGGCGCTGCAGCCGGGACATGCGATTGAAAACGAACTCGGCTTGTCGTAGCGCCGTGCCACACAGAATTTCGGTGGCTGGATCGATCTGCTGCTCGCTCGCCGCGAGCGTCACTGCCTGCAGGGCCTGTGGAATGCGGCGTTTATTATCGGCCGCGAGCAACAGCGGTTCGGCCCAGCGCTTGAAGTCCTGAGTGCTGAGCGAGCCGCGCAATATTTCTTTTGCGGAAGAATCATCGCCCGCGAGTATGGCTTCGAGCGCGCGCACCGGCGACGGCGTCGCCTGGATCGCGGGCGGCGCGGGTGTGGTCGTGAGCGTGTATGAGAAACATTCGTTCGCGCCGATGTTGTGGGGCTGTATGGCGACCGCTTGCGCGGCGAACGGCGCCGCTTCTTGATATCTGCCGGCATCCACCAGCAGGCACGCGAGACCTTCGAGCGCCGCGCCCGTTTGCGCGTCGAGCGTCAACGCCCGTTCGAACTGCTCGCGAGCGGCAATCCATTCGTTACGGCGCAGATGCGTGAGGCCGAGCGCGGCATGCGCATCGGCAATGCCATCGTCCAGGCTGAGTGCATGTTCGGCGCTGGTCTCGGCGAGTTGCGTCAGCGAGGTTTCATCTTCGCCGCCGAGGCTGAGATAGCCGGCGGCGAGCGCGCCCCAGGCGCGGGCGAACTTCGGCTCGCTGCGAATCAAAGACTCGAGTCGCTCCACCGAACGTGCGCGGGCCGGAGCCTTCGGCGGCTCCGTGAATCCGGCGCTCTGCGTACCCAACCATTCGAGCGAGGTGTTCAGAAACGTGTCGTACGCCTTGGCATCGTCGGTGCCGATGAGTGCGACCCAGTCGCCCGTCGTATGCGCGGCATTCAGAAAACGCGGCAGGGTGGTCGCGAACGCGCTGATGGTTGCCAGACGAGTGTCGTCCGGCAGCGGCAACGCAGTTTCCGAATCGACGTCGCCATCGGGCGCGAGCAGGACCAGCTTCGCCTGCTTGCCATCGGCGCTCAGCGTCACGCGCAAGGTGAACACTTTGGGATCGACGGCCGGATCGATCGAGACCGCGGCCATGTGCATCTTGCCGCGAGTCAGCAGGTGGTTGAGCTCGTAGCGCAGCCACGCGATGTCGGCGTTTTCCGCCTCGCTCTGCAATTGCAGGCGCAGAGGCTTGGAGGCGTGGAATTCCTCGCGCACGGGCGGAGGAGGGACGGTGGGCTCCGGTGTTTCCGGCGTGCAGCTGCGAAGAACGGGCCAAGACACCAGCCCGGCGAGCACGAGCAGGCCCGCCACTCTAGTGGCAGTCGAAAATCGCTTCGGCGCGGGGGGTGATTCGTTCGTCGGAGCTTGCACGGCGGCGGTAGTTTAGTGCCGCCACGGCATCAATCGCCAATCATCGGCTCCTCAGCGCCCCTCAGCGCCACTGATTGCCGCCCTGATCCAGCACGCTCGCGAATTCCGCCCGGCGCGGCACGCCCTGGAAGGTGGAGGTGCGCACGAACATCCTGGCGCGGTCGGTGGCGTTGAACGAGCCGTTCAGTCCTTCGATGTGGCTGTTGGCGACATGCACGATGGCGTCTTCGACGATCAGGCCCGTGCCCGTCGCGACGATGGTGCTGTTGGTGATGTACAGCTCGCAGCCGCCGCGGGCGATGATCGCATCGCCTTCCACGTACATCTTGCGGTCGTCGAGCTTCAGCATGCGCTTGCCCTCGCAGATGATGGGCTCGCTGGCGCGCACGCCGGCGGCGTTCGATTGGCCCGACGCTTCGCCTCTGCCGGTGCTGACGATGCTGACGCCAGGGCCGGAGACGCGCAGCGTTCCGCCGCTGCGATCGATCGTGTAGTTCGTTTCGGCGGCTTGCGCTCGTTCGGCTGCGGCCGCGGGGGAGTTGTCGACGACTTTTGCTGCCGGCGCGGACTCTGCGGCGCTTGCCGGAGGACTCGCGGCAGGCCCGACAGAGGGCGGTGTCGCGGATGATCCAGGAGGAGTGGGCGGCACGGCCGCGCTCGACGCTTCCGGCGCGGGCGCGGGCAAAGGTGCGGAAACCGCCGGCGGCGGCGATTTCAGCTGTGCGAGAGGTGCTGCGGCCAGGTCGTTCAGGTTGATGGTCTGCACCTGGCCGGTCGAGCGATCACGGACGGTGAACACTCGCGTCTGGGTGTCACTGGCCAGCACTTCGTAACGCGGATTGCGTTCCAGCGCGGCGCGCGCCCAGGTCAATTCCGCCGGCTCGCTCGGTAACGCGGTGGTCGGTTCGCCACCCCGATTGCAGGCACCGAGCACGGCCAGCGCAATACAGCTGAAAGCGACGCGAGCGGTCAGGAATCGGGCTGCCGGGCGGATGACGAGTGACGGCATGGCAAGTCTCCATAAGCAGATCTCTATCGTCACTCCAGCGGCGACGCGAGTCCATCTCTTCTGTTCGGCCCGCCCGAAGAGTTGGATGATTGCCAGCCATTCGTGATGGCTGGCAACCATATGTCACATCGGTCGTTACGTTTTCAATTGCTTCAGCAGCTCGGTTTCGCGTTCCGGACTGAGCCCCGCGCGCAGCTTGGCTTTCTCGGCAGCGGGGCGCTGTTCGTGCCAGTCCAGCGTGTCTTTGATCGTGGTGTCCAGATCGCGGAACCTGAGCCCTTGCGCCACCGCTCGCGCCGAGCTGACCAATGTCGCACCGGCTTGCTCGCCGACCGGCGGCGCCCAGATCGGAATCTCGCCCTTCTCCTGCAACTGATGCTGCTCGATGAACGACTGACTCGCCCAGATGAACGACGCATTCGATCTGGAGATGCGCTTGCTGGCTTCGAGCAACTCACCCATGGTCACCGAACCCGGCGGATTGCACAGGTTGTAACGGCCTTGGATCTTGCGCTCGACGCACGCGCGCATGAAGTCGGCCATGTCGCGCACATCGATGAATTGCACGGTGTCCGCCGGCGTGCCGGGGGCCAGCATCTCGCCGCCGCGCGCCACGCGCACCGGCCAGTAGCCGAAGCGATCCGTCGAATCGCCGGGACCGACGATGTATGAAGGACGGATCACGGCCTGGTGCGCGCCGAACGTCTGCTCGACGATCTTCTCGCAGGCCGCTTTCAGTCCACCGTAGTTGTCGTTCGTGATTTGGGTGGCATCGGGATCTTTCAGCTCGGCGAGCTGGTAATCCTCGTCGATGCCCGGCGGTGTGAGATTCACGTACGCCGAGATGCTCGACACATATATGTAGTGCTGAGTGTGACCCTTGAGCAGCTCCGCGCTCGCTTTCACGTGCTTGGGGAAGTAGCCGGAGTTGTCCACGACCACGTCCCAATCGCGTCCCTTGAGCACGTCGAGCGGACCGGCGCGGTCGCCGATCAGGGTTTCGACATCCTTGAACATGCCGGGATTGCGCTTGCCGCGATTCAGCAGCGTGAGCTGATGACCGGCGGCCCGCAGCTCGCGTACCAGATGCGGACCGCTGATGCCGGTGCCGCCGAGGATCAGCACTTTCATCGGTTTCACCTTGGGTTGCGCGGCGAATGTTTCTCCCGCGAGCAGCGTTGCCGCGCCCGCCATCAACAGTGCTTCACGTCGATTGATGCTCATTGGGTCACCTTGTTCTGAGTGGACGCGCTCGGAACTGCCGATACCGCACTGGCCTCGCCCGGGCCGGGCCGCACGTATTTTTCCAGCCACTGGCGTGAAGTCTCGTACCAGAACAGCGAGTTCTGCGGCTTCAGGATCCAGTGGTTCTCGTCGGGGAAGTACACCAGCTTGCTGGGCACGCCACGGTTCTGCAGCACGTTGAACAGCTCCAGGCCATGGTTCACCGGCACGCGCCGGTCGAGCTGGCCATGGATCACCAGCGTCGGCGTGTTGAAATTGGCCGCGAAGGTGTGCGGCGAGTTGCGCGCGAAGCGCTCGGCGTCTTCCCAGAATTCGCCGAAACGTTTCCTGTCCGCGCCGTAATCGCTGCCGTATTGAGTGTATTGGTTGTACACCGCTGCGTGCGCCACCAGGGTCTTGAATGGATGCGGCTTGCCCAGCAACGAAGACGCAAGATACCCGCCGAAGCTGCCACCGCCAGCGGCCATTCGTTCACTATCAATCCACGGCTGCGCGCGGAACCAGTCGGCCGCCTTGATGGTGTCCTCGTACGGCAGCGGCATCCATTCCTTGGTGATGGAGTCGGTCCACGCCTGGCCGAAGCCGCTGGAACCGTGAAAATTGTGCCAGGCCGTGACATAGCCCCAGTTGGCGAACACCTGCGCATTCCAGCGCCACTGATAAGCGTCGGTGACGCCGTTGTGCGGGCCGCCGTGCAGCAGCAGATAGAGCGGCCACTTGCGATCCGGCGTGAAGTTCGGCGGATACACCACCCACATCTGCACGTCTTCGTCGTTCGCGCCTTTATACGTGACGCTCTCGACTTTGCCCGGCGTGAGGCGCGCGAGCACGGCGTCGTTGAAGTCCGACAGCTTCGTGGCCGCACCGGTGCGCGCGATGATGCTCACGAGCGTTGGCGGTTCGGTGAAGCTCTGGCGCAGGCCGACGATCACCGGACCGCTGCCCGCGATCGCGAGCGAATCGAAGCTGCGCTCGCGAGTGACCGGCTTCGGCTCGCCGCCGCCGATGTCGAAGCGATAGATGCGACGTGTGCCGGCGTCGTCGATGGCGCCGAACAGCGCCGAGCTGTCCGGGGACCAGACGAGGCCGTCGGCGGAGCGATCCCAGTTCTCGGTCAGGTTGCGCAGCTTGCTGCCACGGCGGTCGTACAACATGAGCCGCGCGCGATCGGCGTAGAAGTCTTTGATGGTCTGACGACGGAACGCCAGCGACCGACCGTCTGGACTGTACAGCGGCGCGGTGTCGTCGGCCGGATTGTCCTGGGTCAGGTTGACCAGATTGTCCGCCGAGCCGCCTTCCACCGGCAGCGTGAAGATGTCGAAGTTCGGATCGACGCCGGTCCTGTCGGTATTGACCGCGAAGGCGACCTCGGTGCCGTCCGGCGAAATGTCGTAAGAGCTCGCGTCGGGCTCGCCGCGATCCAGCGAGACGCCGGCGTTGCGAGTGATGGCCTGCGGCTCGCCGCCGTCGATGTTGACCGAATAAATGTGCGTGTCGCGATCGTCGAGGAAGTGATCCCAGTGACTGACCGGCGCCTTGTCCCAGACGCGCGCGGTCATCTTCGCTTCGTTGCGCTCGGTCATGCGCCGCTCCATCTCCGACCAGCTCGCGAGATCCGGCCACACCTGCGACAGGAACGCGATGCGCTTGGAATCCGGAAACCACTTCGGCGCAATCACGCCGGTGGGCACGTTGGTCACGCGCCGCGCTTCGCCGCCATCGACCGCAATGACATAAAGCTGCTGTTGTTTATCGTCGCCGCGCCTGGCGACGAACGCGATCATCTCGCCATCCGGACTCCACACCGGCGATGAGACCGAGCCGCCGGAGCTGGTGAGCTGGCGAGCCTTGCCGGGCTTGGTCGGCACCAGCCACAGATCGGTGTCGCCTTTGTTCTTGTCGACGTCGTAGCGCGTGACCGGCACGACGGCGAGTCGCCCATCGGGAGAAATATCGGGAGTGCCGAGTCGTTGCAGCTGCCACATCGCCGCGGCGCTGTAAGGCTCGGCGTGCGCGGCAGTCGCGAGCACGATGCCGGCGATGAGTGCGACCACAGTGAGCGTGTGGGAATTTTGCTTATGACAACGACTGCGCTCGTGTCTGCTAAGGGGCGGCATGCGGATCATCGGTGTGCCTCTTGCTGTTCTCGAATCGGGTCCTGCAATTGACATTAGTCTGGTTAGTCTAGCGAAGCATCCGAGCGTACTGTGCAAGCTGAGAAGTAAGTCCATTTCTTGGCTGGCATCGCTACGTACACTTTCGACTGTCCAGCAAGTGCACGGTCCCGTTTGAATACGTGCCCGTGTCACGGCTCGCGAGAGCCACGCTCAACTCGCACGGAGGCGTCGGTCGCATGGAGCGTCAGAATAGGGGACTTCGAGTGATCCAAGCCAAGTATCGCAATCGCCTGCCGTTGCCTCAGCCCGCTGTCGTGCACGTGCGTCGCTCCTACGCCGAGAGCCGCCACGGCCAGATTCATCTGTCCACGGCTTACCCATCCGGCGGCGGTTTCGACGAGCGTACACCGGTTATCTGCCTGCATCACAGCGGCGGCTCGGGCCGGTTGTTCGCGCCCATCCTGCGCGAGCTGGGACATGACCGCAGCGTCTACGCGCCCGATCTACCCGGGCACGGTAATTCCGATCCGGCCAGCAGCAAGGCGACCGTCGCCGACCTGGCCGCGTCGATCGGCGATTTCCTCGACGGCATGCGTCTGCGCAGCGTCGATCTCGCTGGCTATCAGCTCGGAGCGCTGGTTGCGGCCGAGCTCGCCATCACGCGTCCGCAGCTGATCCGTCGCGTGATGTTGTGGGGCGTGCCGTCCTATTCTGCTCAAGATCGCGCCGCGCTTCTGCAGAACGTGGCTGCGCCGGGCTCGCGTGAAGACGGCAGCGATGTGTCGGAGGAGTGGCAGCGGCTACTCGAGCGTCGCGGACCGGGTGCGCCCATCGGCTCTTTGACCGACGAGCTGAGCGATCGGCTGCGCGCCGGCAGCAGTGGCGCGCGAGCGTTCGTTGCGATGGTCGAGTATCCCGCGTCCGAGCGCTTGCCTCTGGTCAAACAGTCGGCGCTGGTGTTGCGCTTGAAGGATGAATTCTTCGAGCACTGCGGCCGCGCTCGCGCCTCGTTGCCGAATGGCTCGATGCTGGATCTGCCGGATTACGGTCAGGGCTTCCTGAGCGCAGCTCCGCAGCGCTTCACTTCCGTGGCGCGCGAGTTCTTCGACCGTTGAGCCACTGGCTGGAAGCGCTCAGGCCGAGCGCTCCCAGCTCCATGCAAAGGCGAGGCCTGCGATCAGGCAGGTCGTCGCCCACCGCGACGCCATCAGCGCCATCGTTTTCGTCGACAGTCCCGGCGCGGCACTGAGCCAGGCGGCAATCACCGCGGGCAACGAGACCGGCACCCAGCACAGCATCGCGAACGACAGCCCGCGAATCCACCAGGGCACGTCGACGATGCCCGCCAGGCCCCAGCTGAGCCAGAACAACAGTCCGAGCCCGGTGCCGCAGACCAGGTGCAGGAAGGCATCCGTGAAACTCACCGCGCTGGCGGGCGAGTCGCCCGCGTGCACCAGCTGATAAAGAGAATGGAGCACCGAATGGGCCAGCACGGCGACCAGCCCGCTGAGGCTGCCCATGATCAGCAGATAGCTCAGTTCGACCATGGTCTCGCGGGCCTAACGAAGCACTTGCTGCAGACCCGCGAACAGCTTGTCCACTTCATCGTGCGTATTGAATGCGGCGAGCGAGACGCGCACCGCGCCCTCGCTCTTGCCGGGCCACTGCATGTCACGCGCGAACACGCGATGTCCGCGCACCAGCCCGAGCGTGATGTCCGATGCGAGGCGTCCGGGCACGTGGAACGAGAGAATGCCGCCCCATGAGCCGGGACGGTTCGGTGTCAGCAGCTCCACGCCGGGCAGCTGTTGCAAGCGCAGGCGCGCGTAGATCGTCAGCTCTCGAATGCGCGCTTCGATCCTGCTGCGCATGACCTGCCGTTGAAAATCCAGCGCGACTTCCGAGCCGCGCAACGGTGCCCAGCACAGCGGCACGATATTTCCTAACTTATGCAGCGCGGCCGGTGCGCCCACATGACCCGCCGATTGCGTCGGCGTGACGACCGGCGGCGAAGCATCGATGCCGCGCGGCAGCGACGGCCAGATGCGATCGAGCATGTCCCGGCGCACGTACAACATCCCCGTGCCGTTGCTGCCGCCGAGCCACTTGTGAAACGACGCGCCGTAGAAATCGCAGCCCAGCTCGCGCAACTGAAAATCCAGCATGCCGAGCGCCTGCGCGCCATCGACCACGCTGATCAGATTGCGCTGGCGGGCGAACTGACACAGCTCGACCACCGGCATCAATGTTCCGTCCGCATACTGCACGTGAGAGAACATGATGACTCTGGTGCGATCCGTGACGGCGCCGGCGAACAGGCCGAGCGCCTGCTCCGGGCCGCTCAATGGTGCCGGCAGATCGATCTGTTTGACCACGATGCCGCGGCGTCTCGCGAGCAGCAGCCAGGGACTGAGCGCGGCGGGATGCTCGCGAGTGGTGGTGATGACTTCGTCGCCCGGGTTCAGGTCGAGGCCGTTGGCGACGGTCGCGAGCGCTTCGCCAGTGCCCCGGGTGAACACGATCTCGTCGGCGTCGCAGCCGACGAATCCGCCGAAAGCGGTCGCCATGCGTGTGGTCTCGACGCCCCACTGCGCCTCGCCGAACGAGGCGACGTTCAGACTGTGCGAATCCCGCACGCGATATTCGGTCGCCATCGCGGCACGCAGCGTGGGGCCGGCGCCGGCGACATCCAGATAGGTTCGTTGCAGGTCCAGCACCGGCTGGATGCGAAACCACTGCCACAGCTCTTTGGTGGTGGCCGGCATGCTGCCGATCGGCTGGGCGGTGGCGGGCGTGGATGCACCGAGGGCTGCGGCGCCCAGGGATGTCACCAGGGATGAGGCAAGCAGGTCGCGGCGTGTCAGGCGGTGGGTCGAATCGTTCATGCGGACGTTCAGAAGTGAGTCGGTGGCGGCGGCCCAAGTCATCTATTGGTAGCGTCTGGAGCGGCGCGCATTATTGCAGGAATGCGGTATCCTGGCCTGTATGTCCCACGATTACCTGGAACGTATTCTCAAGGCGCGCGTCTATGACGTTGCCATCGCTACTCCGCTCGACGCGGCACCGCGGCTCAGCCGCCGCCTGGGTAACAGCATTCTCTTCAAGCGCGAGGATCTGCAGCCGGTCTTCTCGTTCAAGATTCGTGGCGCCTACAACAAGATTGCACACCTGTCGGAAACCGCCGCCAGGCGCGGCGTGATCTGCGCTTCGGCCGGCAATCATGCCCAGGGCGTGGCGCTGGCCGCCAAACGGCGCGGTATTCCAGCAACCATCGTTATGCCTCAGACCACGCCGCAGATCAAAGTTCAAGCGGTGTTGGATCATGGCGCCGAGGTCGTGCTCCACGGCGACGACTACGATCAGGCCTACGAACATGCGATGAAGCTGATGAGCGAGCGCCAGCTGGCGTTCATTCATCCCTTCGACGATCCGGATGTGATCGCCGGCCAGGGCACCATCGGCATGGAGCTGCTGCGTCAGTGCGCGGGCGAGCAGATCGATGCCATCTTCATCGCCGTCGGCGGCGGCGGCCTGATCGCCGGCGTGGCCGCGTACGTGAAGTATCTGTTCCCTAAGATCAAGATCATCGGCGTCGAGCCCGAGGATGCGGACGCGATGTCCAGGTCGCTGCAGGCGGGCAAGCGCATCACCCTGGATCGCGTTGGCATCTTCGCCGACGGCGTCGCGGTGAGGCGCGTGGGCGAGGAAACGTTTCGGCTGGCGCGTGAGTACGTCGACGAGATCGTCCTGGTCAGCACCGACGAGATCTGCGCGGCCATGCAGGACATCTTCGAGGAGAACCGCACCATCGTGGAGCCCTCGGGGGCGCTGTCGGTCGCCGGCATCAAACGCTACGTGCAGCGGGAGCAGTGCCGCGATCGCACCTTCATTTCGATCAATTGCGGCGCCAATGTGAATTTCGATCGGCTGCGTCACGTCGCGGAGCGCGCCGACATCGGCGGCCAGCGCGAGGCGCTGATCTCGGTGGAGATTCCGGAAGCGAAGGGCAGCTTCCTGCGCTTCTGCGAAACGCTCGGCCGGCGCAGCATCACCGAGTTCAATTATCGCTACAGCGATGCCGCCTCGGCGCAGTTGTTCGTCGGCCTGGGCTTGAGCGATGGCCGGCGCGAGAAGGAAGCGGTCATCAAGTCCCTGCAGGCCTCGGGTTACAACGTGCACGACATGAGCGACAACGAGGTCGCCAAGCTGCACGTCCGCTACATGATCGGCGGCCATGCCCGCGGCCTGGACAACGAGCGGTTGTTCCGCTTCGAATTCCCGGAGCGCCCGGGCGCACTGCTGAAGTTCCTCAATGCCATCGGCACGCGCTGGAACATCACGCTGTTCCACTACCGCAACCACGGCTCCGACTACGGCCGCGTCCTGGTCGGTGTCCAGATCCCACCCGCCGAAAGCACCGAGTTCGACCTGCACGTGCGCGAGCTGAAGTACGTGTGCGCCGAAGAGACGGACAACTCGGCGTACAAGATGTTCTTGGGCGGGTAGCAGCGATGGCGGCGCCAGTCTCCCGTCTCGGAAGACAGATCGCCGAAGTCACCGCGGCTCTGCGAGCCATCGATGCGCAGTTCGCGCTGATCGGCGGCGACCGTACGGGATTGCTCGATGAGCTGCTCCGAGAAATCGACTGACGCTCCTCTTTTTGCGGAGGGCGGCGTGGATACGCCTCCGCCCGTGCCTGCCGATCCGTATCAGGCATTGGACGAGCTCATGGTCGTGATCGAGGAGCTCTGTCCGGTGTGGCCGTTGCGGCCGATCTTTACCAACGAATCCAACAACCGCCTGTAGTCGCGACACTCGCTCGCTCATTCGGTGGGCTTCAGCAGGGCCAGCGCTTCCTTCGTCCGTTGCGTGATCGCCGCGTCTTCGCCCTGCGCCTTGGCGAGAATCGGATAGCTCTCGCGCAGTAAGGGCGCGGCTTCGGCTGGGCGATTTTGCGCGAGGAGGGCGCGGCCGAGGGAGCTGTTGATGGCGGCGAGCTGCGGGCTGTCGGCGGCGAGCGATTTGGTGGCGATCTGAGATGCCTGGCGCAGCGTCTTTTCCGCGTCCTTCAAGCGGCCTTGTTCGAGTTGCGCCCGGCCCAGGCCGGAAAGGGCGGAGGCGGCGAAGGGATGATCCGCGGGCAGAGTGGCGCCATAGATCGCGAGTGCCGCGCTGAAATCCTGCTGGGCGCGAGCTGGATCGCCAGCATCCACGCGCACCAGGCCGAGATTCACCAGATCGTGGCCGACATAAGGGTGCTGATCGCCGCGCGCCTTGCGATCCAGGTCGACGACGCGCACCAGTACCTGCTCCGCTTGCGTCAGATCGCCGCGACGATGCAGGAAGCGGCCGTAGTTCGCGCTGGCATCCAAGGTCATCGGATGCGTCTCGCCCAGCACTTTGCCGAGGATTTGCAGCGCTTCCGTATAGAGCGGCGCCGCTTCATCGAGCTTGCCGAGCGATTGCGACGTGAACGCGAGGTTGAGCACATGGACGCCGACTTGCGGATGATCGTTGCCGAGCGCCTGCCGATCGATATCCAGCGCCGCGCGAAACAAAGTGGCCGCGCGCTCGAAGTCATTGCGATAGGTGTACAGCCCGGCCAGCTCGTTCATCACCGAGGCGGCCGCTGAAGTCCGATCCTGACCATGGTGGCGATAGATCGCGAGGCTGTCGTTGAAGTACCGTTCGGCGCGATCCAGGTCGCCCCGCAACTGCGCGAGTCGGCCGTGTGCAAGCAGTGTCGGAGCGACCGCCACGGCATCCTCGCCTGACAGTTCCTTCTGGAGTGCGAGCGCCTGATCGAGTTGCTCGGCGCAGGTGTCGAGCTGGCCCCGCTCGCAAAACGCCAGGCCCAGCGCAGCTCTCGCCAGGGCCACCTCGGGATGACGCTCGCCATGAATACGAATGCGCGAGTCGAGCGCATCCTGCAGCAGCTCCACCGAGCTTTCGTGCAATCCCATGCTGCCGTACACGCGCCCGATGGTCCCGAGCAGTGTCGCGCGCGTTTCCGGTTGATCGTTGAGGCCAAAGCGAATGCGGCGTGCGCCGATGTCGAGCATTTCGCGGGCAGTCACTTGATTGCCGCGACTCCGCGAGGGATCGGACAGCTCGAACAGCTCAACCAGGAACGAAGAGATCTGCTCCGCCCGCGAGCGCTCGGCCGTCGCGACATCGCGCTCCTCGGCGATGCGTTGCGCCTGGACGTACGTGACTGCCGAGAACGCGGCAAGCGTAAGCACCATCGCAACGCCCACTGTGACTGACAGCGCATGACGCTTGATGAATTTGCGGGTTCGATAAACCCAAGTGTCGCTGGTGGCGAGGACGGGCTGGCCATTCAGATGGTGTTCCAGGTCCGCGGCAAGCTGCTCCGCGGACGCATAGCGGCGCTCCGGATCCTTCCGCATCGACATGCCGACGATGTTGTCGAGATCGCCGCGCAGCTGCTTGCGCAGACGGGCCACTGTCGTCGAGCGATGCGAGGCCAGGTCCGCCATCAATTCCGGCGACTCCGCAGCGACGCGCGCGACCATGGCGCTTGGCGGTGGCGCTTCCTGCTCGCAGATGATCCGCTCCATGTCCGTGAGGCTGGTGCCGACCAGGTGAAACGGCCGCTTGCCGCACAACAGTTCGTACATCAGCACGCCCAGCACGTAGATGTCGCTGGCGGTCGTGATCACATCGCCGCGCACCTGTTCGGGGCTGGCGTGCGCGGGCGTCATCACCCGGTATTCGAAATGAGTGACGGCGAGCGTGTGCGCCGAGTGGCGCGAATCGAGCAGCTTGGCGATGCCGAAATCGAGCAGCTTGGGCACGCCATCGGGCGTGATCAGAATGTTGTTGGGCTTCAGATCCCGATGCACGATCAGGTTCTGATGCGCATAGTGGACCGCGCCGCAAATGGTCCGCAGCAGCTGTAACCGCTCTGCCACGGACAGTCGTCGCCGGTCGCAATACGTGTCGATCGGCTCGCCGTCGATGTACTCCATCACCAGATACGGCGTGCCATCCGGCGCGCGCCCGCCATCGAGCAGGCGCGCGATGTTGGGGTGCTGGAGCGTGGCCAGGATCTGCCGCTCCATGCGCAAGCGACCTTGAATCTGCGGCGAGAACAGCCCGCCGCGCACGATTTTCAGCGCGACGCGCTGTTGATACTCGTCATCGGCGCGCTCGGCGAGGTACACGTCGCCCATGCCGCCCGAGCCGAGCTTGCGCACGATGCGATAGCGACCGAGCAGCTGCCCTTCGAGAGTCTCCAGCGGCGCGGTGCGGATGCTCTCGCCGGCAGCGACGTCATCCCAGAAGCCTTGCTCCTGCGCGGCCTTCTCGCCAAGCGCGTCCCCAAGCGCCTGCATCACGTGCGAGAGCAATGTTTCATCGGCTCCGCAGGCGCGTCGCACGTAGTCGCCACGGTCCTGCGTGCTCAGTCCACGCGCGTGCGCGACGATGGTCGTGACTTGTTCTTGCATGTTCTTGCCGTTTTCCATCGCCTACCATCATGCATCAGAGGGCCGCTACCGTGTAATATGCGCCCAGGCACGTGACTCACGTGACTTAAAACTGAAATCCGTCTGAATTGGGACTAACCCGGAGAATGAATCATGGCAACGAAGCGTAAGGCGAGCAAAAAGGCTGGCAAGAAGGCCACCAAGAAGAACGTCGGCACCAAGAAGGTCGCCAGCAAGAAGGTCGGCACGAAGAAGGTCGCCGCCAAGAAGGCCAGCAAGAAGAAGGCCGGCAAGGCCGGTGCGACCGTGGTCCGCACGCCGCAGAAGAAGTAATCGCACGCTGATGTAAGTGGGCGATGCCGTGCTCCGCGAGGCGTACGGCATCGCCATTCCCCGCCGACCCACCGCTTTCGATGTATCGATCGCTGCGCCCCCTGCAACACCTCCAGCTTCAGGCGCGCGGCCTGACCTTCCACCTGTATCGCTGGCCGGGCACCAACCCCGATCCGCTGATCCTGCTGCACGGCTGGGGCGATACGGGCGAGACCTATCAGTTCCTGGTCGATTGTTTCGCCGCCGACCGCACCTGCCTCGCCATCGACATGCGCGGCTTCGGTCGCACCGGCCGGCCCGCCGATGGCTACTGGTTTCCCGATTACCTCGCCGATCTGGATGCGCTGCTGGATCAGTTGGCGCCCGACGCGCCGATCGATCTGGTCGGTCACAGCATGGGCGGCAACATCGCAATGTTGTACGCGGGCGTGCGGCCGCGGCGCGTCCGCCGCCTCGTCAGCCTCGAAGGGTTCGGGATGGCGCGTACCACGCCGGACCAGGCACCGGCGCGCTATGCGCAGTGGCTCGATGAAGTGAAGCACGGTACCGAGTTCGCCGTTTACGAGAACTACGAGCAGCTGGTGCGCGTGCTCGCGCGTCGCAACCCTCGCACTCCGAGAGATCGAGTGGAGTTCATTGCGCGCTCCTGGGGACAGCCCCGGGAGGACGGCAGGATCGAGCTACGCGCCGATCCCAGACACAAGCGCACCAATCCCGTGCTGTACTCGCGCGAGCAAGCCGAAGCCTGCTGGCGCGCGATCGAGGCGCCATTGCTGTTCGTGCTGGGCGATCAGTCCGAGCTGGTGAAACGCATGGCCGACGAGCTGGCCGAGCCCAGGCTGCGCGCGCTGTATCGACACCCGACCTTCGCGACCGTCCATGATGCCGGCCACATGCTGCACCATGAGCGACCCGATGAAGTCGCGGCGCTGATCGAAGAATTTCTCGAGTCCAAATGAAACGAAGCCTGCGCCGCTGGCGCGACGCAGGCTTCGTTGCGAAACAAACGATCGATTATTTCTCTTTCAGCTCATCGGCCGCATCTTCGGCGCCTTCACGGGCTTGATCGATGGCATCGTCGACCTTGTTGGCGTTCGATTCCTCGCCGCCGTTCTTGAGCGTGTCGACGGCTTCATCGACTTCTTCGCCGGCCTGTTCCACCGGACCTTTCTTCTCGCACGCGGCCAGACCGACACTCAGCGTGGCGGCGAGCAGCGCGGACCAAAGCAGCTTCGCAGTCGTCTTCATGATGTTTCCTCCGCGGCCCGCAGGCCGGCGCTTTCGTTTGTAATCGGGCAAGGGGAGCCGTCAGAAAAACGTTTACGCCCGCGCCGGGTTCCGGATTTTCGAGCCGGAACCGGACATAACCTCACGCGTTGCGACAATGAAGCGGCGCGCGATGCAAGGAGGACCTCGCGAGCTGGAGATTCTCAACGAGGGGTATGGAGGTTCACATGCTGTCTTGGGCGCTGACGTTCTTTGTAGTCGCGATCATCGCCGCCGTGCTGGGCTTCACCAGCATTGCCGGCGCCGCGGCGGGTATCGCGAAGATTCTGTTCTTCATCTTCCTGGTGCTGACTCTGGTCGCACTGGTGGGTGGCGCATTGCGCGGCAAGCCTCCAGTCTGACGACCATTACACGAGTAAAAAAACGGGGCCCCGACAGGCCCCGTTTTTTTGAATCCCAGATGACGACGGGGCCCCGACAGGCCCCGCTTTTTTATCAGGCAAACAGCAGCGCCTGGCTGACCGCGACGCGCACCGTCTCGGGCACGAACGGCTTGGTCACCAGGAATGTAGGCTCCGGACGCTCGCCTGTCAGCAGGCGCTCCGGATACGCGGTGATGAACACGATCGGCACATCCACTTCGCTCAGGATCTGACGGACCGCATCGATGCCGGAGCTGCCGTCGGCGAGCTTGATGTCCGCCAGCACCAGGCCCGGCTCCGTCTTGCGCGCGGCGCGCACGGCTTCGTCGCGGGTCGTGGCGATCGCGGCGACCGTGTGGCCCATCTCGCGCACGATGCTCTGCAGGTCCAGCGAAATGATGGGCTCGTCTTCGATGATGAGCACCTTGGTGCTGGGCTGGTTGGAAATCTCGCGCACCGCCTGGCTGACCATCTGCTTCACTTCCTCTTCATCGACGCTGAGGATGTTGGCGGCGTCGCTGATGTTGAAGCCTTCCATCGCGGTGAGCAGCAGCGCCTGGCGGCGCGCCGGCGTGAGCTCGCTCAGGCGTCGTTCGACGCCGTCGGCATCGCGCTTCGCCGAGGCGGCGGGCACCTCGATGTGCGCGCTGTTCCACAGCTTGTGGAACAAGCGGTACAGGCCAACCCTTGGTGACAGGCGAGCATCCAGAACCGAAGTGTCGGCAACGATCGCTTCCAGACATGCCCGGACATAAGCATCGCCACTTTTCTGCGTGCCACACAGCGCGCGGGCGTACCGGCGCAGATAGGGCAGGTGTTCGGCGATGGCGTGAGCTAAGGCCATGGAGACTCCTAATACGGTTTCTTTGGCGGCGCGCAGCGGCGCTCCAGGAAGAATGCAGCAATACTATGTACGAAGGGGGTGGAAGGTTCCTTACTCCCTGGAACTTTTTCACGACGCCAGGCGTTTCCTCCCCCAACTGAACCGACCCTGCCGGCTTTAGCCGTGCTACTACCTGAATCAGCCATGATCATGAGTGAGCAAACCAAGCCTGACGAGCCCGTCGAAGCACCGGCTGCGAGCGCGGCGACGGAGCAAGTCCCCGAGTGGCTCGGTGCGCGCTTGAAGCGCATGTTCACCGACGTCATGGACGAGCCCGTGCCCGATGAGTTCAAGCAGCTGCTGAAGCAGCTGGAAGACAAGGAGCGTGGCGCTTGAGCGGCGCACCGGGAGCGCCGCCCATGACCGGCCAGGATAAATTTCTCGATCAGGTGACGGCATTGCTGCCGGCCCTGCGTGCGTTCGGACGTTCCCTGTGCGGCGATCCGGCCCGCGCCGACGACCTGGTGCAGGACACGGTGCTCAAGGCGTGGACCAACCGTGAGCAATTCCAGACGGGCAGCAACCTCAAGGCCTGGCTGTTCACGATTCTGCGCAATTGCTACTACTCCGAGCTGCGTCACCGGAAGTTCGAAATCGAGGATCCGGACGGCATCTGCGCCTCGCAGATGGCGATCGCGCCGGATCATGACGCCAAGCTGCACCTGCGCGACCTGAACCGGGCGCTCCAGGAGCTGCCAGTGGATCAGCGCGAAGCGCTGGTGCTGGTCTGTGCGACCGGTCTGTCGTACGAAGAAGCCGCAGACGTCTGCCAGGTCGCGGTCGGTACGATCAAGAGCCGCATAGCGCGTGCTCGCGATCGCCTGGTCGAGCTGCTGGGCGAGGACGCCACTCAAGTGACCGGGACTTTGCCCGCGGTGAACTCTCTCGGCGAGTCCAATATAGGCAACGAGCGGCGCTCGGGCGTGTCCTGAGCTCCGGGGGTTTTTCGCTGCGGGGAGTCGCTGCTTGAAGAGCGCCAAGATCGTCGCCGCGCCGCGTTCCTGGTTTGGCCGCAATGCGGGCCTGCGTCCGCGTCTCGTGCTGATCGTCGGCATCGCCATGCTGGCGCCGGGTGCGCTCGCCGTGTTGCAGGCGATCTCCAGCTACAACAGCAGCATGCGCATTCTGGAGCAGAATCTCGCGCAGGCCGCGCAGCTGTCCGCGACCGAACAAGTCAACATGATCTCGGCGTCGCGCGAGATCCTCACGAGTCTGGCCGCCCAGCCGGACGTGCGCAGCCAGGGTCCGGCCTGTCGGCGCGCCCTGCAACGAGCCATCGCCGGGTTGGATCAATACTCGGGCGCGTCGGTCGTCGATGCCAAGGGCGACTTCACCTGCTCCTCGAGCCCCACCCGCAATGAGGTGAATGTCGCCGACCGGCAGTGGTTCATCTCGGTGATGAGCGGCGATGCGTTCGTCATCAGCGACCTGATCGTCAGCCGCTGGCTCGGCACGTGGGGCATCGTCACCGCGGTGCCGCTGGTCGACGAGAACGGCGTCATTCGCGGCGCGGTGGCGCTGTTCATCGGGTTGGACTGGCTGACGCGCCGTTATCATTACGGCAACGAGAGCGACGATACCGCCTTCGCGTTGCTCGACAGTCAGGGCGAGATCATCACCGGCGAAGCGGAGCGCTCGCCGACCCGCTCACCGCTGCCCGCGCGCGACATGGTCAACGAGCATCTGCGTGAGCACATGCAGGGCGGTCAGACGCAGACCTTCCGCGCGCGCGGCCATGATGGAACGTGGCGGCTGTACGCCATCAGTCCGCTGCTCGGCGGCCGCATCTTCGTGATCCTGGGAACGCCGGTGCTGACGGCCATCGGTCCGCTGGCGCTGCAGGTGGCGTGGGGTGTGTTCACGCCCTTGCTGATGTGGGCGCTGGCGATCGCGGTGGTCTGGTTCGGCATCGAGCACCTGGTGGTGCGCTGGATCACCTATCTGGAGCGCATCACTTCAGCGTATGCAGCGGGACGTCACAGCGTGCGTCCCGAGCGCGTGAGTGCCGCGCCGGCGGAAATTCGCAGCCTGGGAGAAACGTTCTCGCGCATGGCGGATCTGTTGTCGGCGCGCGAGAACGAGCTGCGCGACTCGCTCCAGCAGAAAGAAATCCTGGTGCGCGAGATTCATCACCGGGTCAAGAACAATCTGCAGCTGGTAATGAGCCTGCTGAATCTGCACGCACGCCGTATCCGTGATCCGCGAGCGGAAGTTGCGTTCGCCGAAGCACGCAGTCGTATCAACGCGCTCGCGACGTTGCACCGACGCTTGTATGAATCCGAGAGCCTGCAGGAGATCGACCTGAAGTGGTTCCTGGAAGACTTGTGCGCGGAGCTGCGGCGGGGCGGTCTGTCCCGCGGGCGCAATGTCGAGCTGGCGGTCGACTCGCCCAGCGAAGTCATCGGCCCGGACGTGGCGGTGCCGCTGGGCTTGCTGGTCACCGAAGCGATCACCAACGCCTACAAGCATGCGTTCAACGAGCGCGATGGCGGCCACATCCAGGTGCAGATCACGCGCGATTCGCCTTCGATGCTGCTGCTGACCATTCGCGACGACGGCACCGGCTTCGACATGGCCGCCAGCACGCATGATCACAGCGGCCTGGGCCGCTCGCTCATCGAGGCGTTCGTCCGGCAGCTGCGAGGCGAGCTGGAAACGCGCGTCGACGAGGGCACGGTCGTGCAGGTCAAGTTTCCGGCGCACATCAAGCCGACCGAGAAGAAGCATGGGGTCCACCACGCGGCCCATGTGCCGAGCGCTCACAATGTGTCCGGCATCACGCAACCCGGCCCGGTGGCCGAGACGTCGCCTGCGCCCGAGCGGCCGCCCGCGCCGACCGAGGAACCCAAGCGGGCCTGACAAAAATCCGATCGCTCCAGCCTGGGTCTTTACCGCCGGCCCCAGTATCCTGGCGCGTCTGTAAAGGCCTCCTTCCCGGCACCGCATGACCAGTCCGAGCGCGCCCAGCGTGCTGCGCCACCCCAATGTATTGCGTTTCATCGGCGGACGCTTTCTTGCCTCGCTTGGCGCGCAGATCCAGGTGGTCGCGGTGGGCTGGCAGATGTACGACATCACCGGGGATCCGCTCGACCTGGGTCTGATCGGACTGTCGCAGTTCATTCCGTTCGTCACGCTGATTCTTCCGGCCGGTCATGCCGCGGACCATTACAACCGCGCCCGCATCGTCACCACGTGCTATCTGACGAGCTCGATCTGCGCGCTGGCGTTGCTGCTCATGACGCTGCACGGCTCGTTGTCCGCGTGGCCGATCTTCCTGGTCATGATGGCGCTGGGAGCTTCTCGCGCGTTCGCGATGCCAGGGGCGCAGTCGCTGTTGCCGAATCTGGTGCCGGCCGATGCGTTCCGGCGCGCGGTCGCATTGAATTCATCCTCTCAGCAGGTCGCCACCATCATCGGGCCGGCGGTCGGCGGCGTGCTCTACCTGGCGGGGCCGTCGGTCGTTTACGCGACCGTCATGACGCTGGCGCTGACTGCCGCGCTGTTGATGTTTCAAGTGCGTGGCGCGAGTGAGCCGGTGAACGCGACGCGCGAGCCGCTGAGCTTGGAGACGCTGCTGTCCGGGCTGAAGTTCGTGCGCTCGCGGCCGGTGGTGTTGGGCGCGATCTCACTGGACCTGTTCGCGGTGATGCTCGGCGGCGCGACCGCGCTGATGCCGATGTTCGCGAGCGACATTCTTCACGTCGGTCCGACCGGGCTCGGTCTGCTACGAACCGCGCCGGGCATCGGTGCCGCCGCGTGTGGCTTGTTGCTGGCGTTGAGCCCGATCTCGCGCCACGTCGGCTCGTGGATGTTCGGTGGTGTCGCGATGTTCGGTATCGCGACCATCGTGTTCGGTCTCAGCACCAACTTCTATCTCTCCATGGTGGCATTGGTGGTGCTCGGTGCATCCGACATGGTGAGCGTGTACGTGCGCCATCTGCTGGTGCAGCTGGACACGCCGGATTACATCCGCGGCCGGGTGAGCGCGGTCAGCTCGGTGTTCATCGGTGCGTCGAACGAGCTGGGCGATTTCGAATCCGGCCTGATGGCGAAGTGGTGGGGCGCGGTGCGCGCCGTGCTCATCGGCGGTGTCGCGACGCTCGTGGTCACTGGATTGTGGACGCGGTTCTTTCCGGTGCTGTGGAAGATGCAGCAGTTCCCCGAGCAGAAAAAATAGCGCGCGCCGGGCTTGCTTGCCTGGGTTTATATCCAGTACGATCCTGCCATGCCCAGCCCGATTCGCCCTGCTGTTCGCATTGGACGCGGCGCCGTGTCGAATCCCGCTGGGCGCTTTGAACCCACGCGCGCCGAAGCAGTGGACGATGGCTGGGGCAGTCTGGATCAGGAACTGCCGCCGCTGCCGACCACGGTGCAGCCGGAACCGGCGCGCTCCATCATCAGTCGCAACAAATCGCCTGATATTCCCTTCGATCAGTCGATCAATCCCTATCGCGGCTGTGAGCACGGCTGCATCTATTGTTACGCCCGGCCCTCGCACGGCTACCTGAACCTGTCGCCGGGCCTGGATTTCGAGACCAAGCTGTTCTACAAGGCGGACGCCGCACGCTTGCTGGAGCAGGAGCTGTCGGCGCGCAATTATCGGTGCTCGCCGATCACGATCGGCGCCAACACCGATCCCTATCAGCCGATCGAGCGCGAGTACCGTGTAACTCGCAGCATCATAGAAGTGCTGGCGAAGCGTCGGCATCCTTTCTCCATCATCACCAAGAGCGCCATGATCGAGCGCGACATCGACCTGCTCGCGCCGCTGGCCAGGGACAATCTGGTCTTCACGCTGGTGAGCGTCACCACGCTGGACAATGACATCAAGCGCACGCTCGAACCGCGCACCGCCTCGCCGGCCGCGCGACTGCGAGCCATTCGCAGCTTGAGTGCCGCCGGAATTCCCGTAGGCGTGATGGTTGCACCCGTCATTCCGGTACTCACCGACTCGGAGCTGGAAAAAATTATCGAGGCCGCGGCTGCCGCCGGCGCGCGCTCCGCCGGTTATGTACTACTGCGCTTGCCGTACGAGCTGAAGGATTTGTTTCGCGAATGGCTCGAACAGCACGAACCGCTGAAGGCCAGGCACGTCTGGTCGAGATTGCACGACATGCGCGCCGGTCGCGACAACGATCCGCGCTGGGGCCATCGTCAGCGCGGCGAAGGACAATACGCCGATCTGCTGGCACAGCGGTTCGCGGCGGCGTGCGCTCGATACGGCCTCAAACATCGGGAGAGATTTGCGCACAACACGACGTTGTTTGTTGCGGGCTCCACTGCAAGTGGCGGCGAGTCCCGGCAATTGTCGTTGCTTTGAAGCGCCGGCGCGCGCGGGCGCGCTGTCACATTCACGCCGCCGTGTTGGCCCAAGGGCCCATTTGACATTCGGTGCTCGAATCGCGATTCAGTCGCTCACGTGCTTGCGCGTTTTCCCGGCATTGACGTATGAATGGCTGGCGTATACTCGATCGTAAAGGTCGGCGAGGCGACCGGTGAGCCGACGCAGGAGGCGAATCGGATCGCCGTAAGTCAGCGAACGCTTCAGGACGAGGTTCTGCAGGCGTGAACTCCCAGGAGAAGATCAATGAACTCTGGCGGCACTGTCTCGGCGCGTCTCGCGATGGCCATCGCGCTGACGGGCACAACGCTCCTGAGCAGCGGTTGCATGACTGCGAAGATCGAGGAGTTGCGTGAGGCGCCGACGCAAATCAGCTCGCAGGAGGCGATCGTGCTGCTCGCCAAGCCGCATCTGGAAGGCACGGGCACGGAAGATAAATTTCTGGACTGCCTGGAGCGCGAGCTGGTCGGCGAATCGGTGTCCGCCGGCGTTGCCCAGAGGCAACGCGCGGGCAAGGACTTCCAGCCGCGCAGTAATCTGAGCAAGGGCCCGTTCCAGATCTACGCGGACCATCATTTCATCGACGCGTTGTATCCCTGGCTCGAGCCGAGCACCGCGCCCGCCAACGCGCAGGGCTTCACCGCGTTTCTGTCGCGTCCCGGCGTATCCGAGCGCGTCGCCGAGATGGGCGTGCGCTACATCGTGTGGGTCGACGGCGTGACGCAAAAGACTGACGGTGGCGGCAGCATCGCCTGCGCGGCCGGGCCGGGCGGCGCCGGCTGCCTGGGCTTGGGCTGGTGGGAGAAGTCATCCGATTACGAAGCGACGATCTGGGACCTGCGCGAGGGCATCAGCGCCGGCAGTCTCACCACCGACGTGAAAGGCACGTCGGTCATGATCGGCGCCATTGCTCCGATTCCGTTGATCGCGCCGGTGCAGAGCACGGCCTGCGATCGACTGGCCGGGCAACTGAAATCGTTTTTGCTGGGCACGGGAGACGAGGAGACGGCGGCGGTCTCGCATAAGTGAACGGACGTCGAGCCAGACTCGTGTTTTCGTGCATTGAACTCGCAAGGCGGCGCAGCCATCGAACCTGGGCTGACCTCGACCGAAGTGGTCAGCGCGCGTTCAGCTGATCGGTCGCACAGTTCCCCTGGCGCCATGTGTCCTCATGCGCGCTCAAGGGGAATGCAAGGAGAGGACATGCAGAGTGAAACCACCCGGATCCAGGCCGCCGGGCCAAACGCGTCGCTGACGTCCAAGCGTCTGCTGACGATCGCCGTGCATTGTGTGCTGGTCAGCTCTGTATCCGCCCTGCTCATGGGCGGCTGCGCCAGTCAGCAATCCTCCTCGTCCTCCTCGATGCCCTCGAGCATGCCGAGCGGATCCTCGGGATCCTCGGGATCCTCGGGCGGTTCGTCCGGCTCTTCGGGATCGAGTGGCGGCGGTTCCTCGGGCGGCTCATCGAGCAGCATGCCGAGTGGCGGCTCCAGCGGTGGCAGTCGTTCCAGTGGCGGCATGCCTTCCGCCGGTGGTGCCAGCGGCAGTGGTGGCGTTTCCTCTTCTTCATCTTCTTCTTCGAGCTCGTCCCGGGGCGGCAGTCAGGGCGCCATGGGCGGCGACCAGTCCGGCGGCGGCGCGAGCACCGGTGGCTCCTCGGGCGGCAGCTCTGGCGGATCACAAGGGGGCGGCAGTCAGGGCGGCGGCTCGCAAGGCGGATCCGACGGCTCGGCCGGCGGTGCAGCCGGCGGCGCTTCGGGCTCGAGCGGCGGACAGAGCGGTTCTTCCGGTCCGAATGTGACTGTCGGCACTTCGCTGCCGGGCGCCGGTTTGCCCTCGGTTGGGTTGCCTTCGCCGAGCACTGGCGGTGCTGGCGGTCAACAAAGCGGTGGCTTGCCGAGCACGGACTCGGGCGGTGGCGGAGCCAGCGGCGGCGGCGCTGCAGGCGGCGGCGGCTCGGCCGGGTCTCAAGATTCGAGCGACGGCACATCCGGCGGCGGCTCTCCAAGCGAAAGTGTCTTCAAAGGATCCAGCGGCGGCGGTGGCGCATCCGGTGGATCGGCGGGCGGCGGCGGTTCAATGGGCGGTGCAGCTGGCGGCGGTGCCGCAGGTTCAGCCGGCTCGATGGGCGGCGGTGCGGCCGGTGGTGCTGGAGCGAATGCCGGGGGCATGCAAGGTGGCGGTGCGGCCGGTGGTGCCGGGGCGAATGCCGGCGGCATGCAAGGTGGAGGCGGTGCGCAGGGCGGAGGATCCGCTGGCGGCGCCGCGGGCGGTGGTGGAATGCAAGGCGGCGGTTCTGCGGGCGGCAACGGTGCCGCAGGTGGTGCCGGCGCAATGGGTGGCGGCTCCGCGGGTGGAGCCGGCGGGTTCCCGTCGGCCGGGGGCGGAGCCGCCGGCGGTGGGCAAGGCTCGCAAGGCGGCGGTGCACAAGGCTCGCAAGGGGGCGGCAGTGCCGGTGGCGGCGGCCCGATGACCAGCGGCGAACGCACCGCGCAGATCGATCGCAAGTTCGAGGAATCGTTCGGCATCTTCGATGGCCGCATGCGCGCCGAACAGGCCACCATCGCAGGGCAGCGCGGCAATGGCCGCGGCGGCTCCGGCGGTGGACAAGGCAACAGTGACAATGGCAACGGCCAGGGCCCCGGTGGTCAAGGTGCCGGCGGTGACGACGGCAGCGGTGCCGGTGCGGGTCAAGGCAATGGTTCCGGCCAGGGCCGCGGCAGCCAGGGTCAGGGACAAGGTCAGGATCAGGGTCAGGGCCAAGGCCAGGGTCAGGGTCAGGGCCAGGGTCGAGGCGGCCAGCAGGGCGGTGGCGGCGGCGTCGGTGGCGGAGCCGCGGGCGGCAGCGGTCCGAACACCGTGCCGGCGGGCATTCCGGACGGCAGCGACGACGACATCGTCGCGCGTCAGTTGCGTGAAGCCGCGATGAACGAGGCCGACCCGGAACTGCGCGAGAAACTCTGGCAGGAGTATCGGAATTATAAGAAGGGCGGGTGATGCTGGGCAGGATGCCCGAACGCCGGGAGCGCAGGGATGCGCAGGACCGGCCGCCCTTCTCGATGAGTAAGCAAAAACAAATACTGGCGGAACGATCAGGTCAATGGGGCAGGTCAGGCAGCGACAAAAACGGCTCAGGTTGAAAGTTATGAAGCGCACGCTTGCTCTAATCTTCCTGTCGGTGGCCGCCCTGGGCGCGGCCGGATGTGTCACTCACGAGACTCGCCCGCAGCAGCGGGTGAAGGCCATCCAGGCCGCGACAGAAATCCCCGAATCGCAGCTGCTCGACGTGGGCGTGCGTCTGTTCGAGGAGAACCTGCCCAAGGACGAGAAGAAGATGGAGGAAGAGCACATCTTCCCCGAGGTGCGCAAAGCCGAAGCGCGCTATCTGCCGATGCAGTTGCGTAACACGCTCGAAGGCACCGGCCAGTGGGGCCAGGTGCGCGTGATGCCGCAGGACGCCGATGCACTCGACGTTTACGTGTCCGGCAAGATCATCGAATCCAGCGGCCAGGTGCTGCGTGCCGAGATCACCGTCACCGACGCAACCGGCCGTCAATGGTTCAAGCGCGAGTACACCCAGCTCGCCGACACGCGCTCCTATAAGGATCAGACCGGCAAGCCGCGCGATCCTTTCCAGAACCTGTACAACACGCTGGCGAACGACATGCTCATGTATCGTCAGCAGATGACCGCGGCGGATCTCGAAAACGTGCGCCGTGTGTCCGAGCTGCGCTTCGCCTCCGATCTCGCGCCGTATGCCTTCAGCAGTTACATGACGGAGGACAAGAAGGGCGTGAAGCAGGTCGTGCGTCTGCCCGCCGAGGACGATCCGATGTTGCAGCGAATGGATCGAATCCGGGAGCGCGACTACGCACTGCTCGACACCATCAACGAGCACTACTCGCTGTTTGCGGAAAACATGTCCGAGCCGTACACCAACTGGCGCCGTTACAGCTATTCGGAGCTGGAAGCGAAGGACGAAGCGAAACGCTCCGCCATCACTCGCAAGCTGCTGGGTGCGGCGGCGATCGTCGGCGGTCTCGTCGTGGGTGCCGAGGCAAATACATATGCCGGGCAGGCCGCCGCCACCGGCGCGATCTTTGGCGGCGCCTATGCCGTGAAGAGCGGCTTCGACAAGGGCGCGGAAGTGAAGCTGCACTCCGACTCCTTGAAGCAGCTGGGTGAATCGTTCCAGGCCGAAGTTCAGCCCATGGTGGTCGAGGTGGAAGGCCGTACGCTGCAGCTCAAAGGCACGGCCGAAGAGCAGTACACCGAATGGCGTCGCTTGCTCAAGGAGCTCTACGAAAACGAAACCGGCGTGCAGGTGCCCGTGACCCCGATCCCGGAGGAAACTGCTTCGAAAGCGGCCGGTCCCAAGTCCCAGTCCGGCGGATAACGCACCGCCCGATCCAAGTACTCGACCGACATGCTGGAGCGCGGGCAGGAACTGTCTCGCAATCTCGTCCTGCTGCGGCGACTCGGTGGCGGCGGCAGCGGCGAAGTCTGGCTCGCGCAAGAACGTGAACGCCGCGGCCCGGTCGCGGTCAAGATTCTGTCGGCGGAGTTGGCGCAGGACACCGCAACCTGCGCAGCTTTACACGACGAATACGCGCGCATTGCGGCGCTCGGCCATCCGAACATTCTGCGAGTCGAAGGACTGCAGCGGTCGGCGCGCTACGCGTGGATCGCGATGGATTACGCCGCAGGCGGGGATCTAACTCAGCTGCGGGGTCGCAGTTGTGCGCAGATCCTGCGAGCGACGATTCCGATCGCCTCGGCATTGGCGGCAGCGCACGCCGCGGGCATCGTCCATCGGGACGTGAAGCCCGCGAACGTTTTGTTGAGTGCCGATGGCGAGCCATTGCTGTCGGACTTCGGCGCGCTCACGCGCGGCTCGCCGTTCAGCGCCAGCCCGCAGCAGCTTGCGGGTGCGCCGGTGAGTGTCGCCGACGATATGTATGGTTTTGGCGCGTTGCTCTACGAGTTATTGTCTGGCTATCCGCCGTTCTATCCGGATGCGGCGGCGGCGCGAGACGAAACGCGGGAGCCGCCGCCGTTGTCAGTGAACGTGCCGGCGGCCGTTGCGCAGCTGCTCGTGAGGCTGCTGGCGCGACGCGCCGAGGATCGGCCGACGGACATGGGAAGTGTCGAGGAAGATTTGCGCGCGGCGCTTGCGAGTCTGCCGCCGCCTGCGATGATGAACGATATGAACGAGCCTGCACCCATCAAGCCTGCCTCGGTGAAGATCGAGCCGCCCGGTTTGCGTCCGCCACCGGGTCAGGGCGAGCCATTGCGTGGCGAGTGGCGCCGCACGACCGGCCCGCGCGTCAGCGAGGACGATCTGCGGCGTCAAGGTTTCCGACGCGGCTTGGGTGCGGCGTTGCTGGCGCTGGGTCTGGTCGCTATCGCGGTGGTCTTCTTCGTGCTGCCCAAGGTAGTGGAACGCGGGCAGCCCGCGAAGCAAGCGCCAGTGGTCGCAGCCGTTGCTCCCGCCAAGGTCGAAGACAAACCGGCCGAGAAGAAGCCGCTCGATTTCGCAGCCCTGGCCAAGGCCAAGCAGGCCGCCGAAGAGCTGCGCGCCAGCATCGACGAACGTCTGCAGAAACTCGATGCACGTGCCGCCGCTCAGTGGGGCGGTGAAGAATTCAATCGCGCGAAGTCGTTGCTGGCAGCGGCGGATCAGGACGCGGCTGCTCGCGAGTACACGGCGGCGGAACAGAAGCTCAACGAGATTACGCCCCTGCTCGATGTCGTCGAGGAGCGCGCACCGCAAGTATTGGCCGAGCGATTGAAAGCGGGCGCCGAAGCATTGCAGGCAGGGCGCTCCGAAGACGCCAAGGCTGCCTTCGAGCTGGCGCTGAAGATCGAGCCGAACAACCAGGTCGCGATGCGCGGCTTGAAACGCGCGGGCACCCTCGATCAAGTGCTCGCTCTGCTCACGACCGCCGAAGGTCAGGAGAAAGAAGGCAACGCCACCGCCGCGCTCGACAATTTCCGTAAGGCGCTGGCGCTCGATTCGGAAGCGACGCGCGCCAGCCAGGGCATCAATCGCATCACCTCGCGCCAGGCGGCCGATGCGTTCGCAAGCTCGATGGCGCGAGGCTACAGCGCGCTCGCCGCCGCGAATTATTCACAGGCGCGCGAAGCATTCGAAGCTGCGCGTCGCATCCGCCCCGATGCGCCGGAGATCCCGCAAGCGTTGCGCCAGATCGAGCAAGAGCAGCGCACCGGCGTGATCGGCGTGAAGCTGCGGGAGGCGCAGCAACTCGAGTCGCAGGAGAAATGGGCCGAAGCACTCAAGGAATATCGCAGCGTGCTCGAGCTGGATTCGACTGTGGCCGCCGCGAACGACGGCGTCGCTCGCACCTCGCCTCGCGCAACGTTGAACGAGCAGCTCGAACTGTATCTCACGCAGCCCGAGCGGCTGTTCAGCCAGTCGGTGCGGGCCGTCGCCAAGGAAACACTGGCGCGCGCTTCGAACATCGCCAATCCCGGGCCGATCCTGAGCCGCCAGATCAAGACGCTGGGCGAATGGCTGGCACGTGCCGACGTGCCGGTGCCGGTCTCCCTGCGTTCGGACAACATCACTCAAGTGACCATTTATCGCGTTGGTGTCCTCGGCGCGTTCGAGCAACGCTCTCTGGAGCTCGTTCCAGGCAGCTACACCGTGGTCGGCACCCGGCCCGGTTATCGCGACGTGCGGCGTGAGATCAGCGTGATGCCGGGAGCAGCGCCGGAACCGGTCGTGATTCGCTGCGAGGATAAAATTTGAGCGAGCTGATCGTTCGCGAGGCCTTGGGCGAGCGCCGTTTCACGGCCACCGATTTTCCCATCGCCGTGGGCGGGCAGGGCAGCGCCATCGTCATGGCGGGCCGGCCCGAGGGCGCCGAAGCGTACCTGGGATTGCACGAGGACCAGCTGTTCGTACAGCCGGCCGACGGCGCCGAAGTGCTTCACAACGGCGTGCCGGTTCAGAGCTCCACCTGGCTGCGCAGCGGCGATGTGATCAACTTCGGCGCGGCCCGTCTGCGGCTGCTCGCGCAGCGCGACGATCAGCGCATCGTCGAAGTCGACGACGGCAGCAGCGGCAATATCACGGCGCCACCCATCATCGAGCCGTCGGCCCGCGTGCAAGGCGGCGAAGGCGATGCGGAGCGCATCGATCCGCTGCAGTTTCGTCCCAGCGATCCGGCCAAGAACGCGCCGAAGCTTTCGCTGGACGTGAAGAAGATTGCGATCGGCATCGCCGCGGCGCTCGCGGCCGTGGTGCTCTGGTTCATTTTCACGGCGACTGCCGTGAGCGTGCGCACCGATCCGCCGGCGGCGAAAGTCGCGATCGAGGGCACACTGCCCGCGCTGCATTTCGGCGGTCGCGTGCTGTTGCGCCCGGGCGAGTATTTGATCAAGGCCACGCAGGAAGGCTATTCGCCGGCGCAATTGCAGGCCAAGGTCAGCAACGAAACCAATCAGACATTCACGCTGAAACTGCAGAAGCTGCCTGGCCGCGTGCGTGTCGAGACACCGGCGCAAGCGCGCATCACGGTCGATGGCAAAGAGCTCGGCAATGCGCCGGGCGAATTCACTCTCGCGCCCGGCAAGCACACGATCGCGATCGCCGCCGCCCGTTATCAACCTTTCTCCGGCGAGATCGACGTCATCGGCGAAGGCAAGAGCCAGACATTCACGCCGCAGCTGGTGCCGGCGTGGGCCGACGTCACCGTGACTTCCGAACCGGCCGGCGCGAAGTTGCTGGTCGATGGCGAAGAGCGCGGTGTCACGCCGCTGACCACCCAGATCCTCGCCGGCAATCATCCGGTCGAGCTGCGCATGGACGGCTTCAAATCCTGGACCACGGACGTGCAGGTCAAGGCGAACGAACCGATGAATCTCGGCCCGATCCGGCTCGGCTTGCCGGATGGCAGGCTGGCGTTGCGCTCCGAGCCGTCCGGCGCGAGCGTGTCGGTCGGTGGCGTTTATCGTGGACAGACGCCACTGCAGCTCGAACTGAGACCCGACATTTCGCACAACGTGGTGCTGACCCTGCCGGGCTATGAAGCCGCGACGCGTGAGGTTTCGCTGACGGCCGGTGAGAATCGCACGTTGTCCGTGCCGCTCGCCGGTGTGTTCGGCGAAGTGACATTTGCCGTCCAGCCCGCGGACGCGCAGGTCTTCGTCGATGGCAAGCCCGCCGGCGCCGCGAACCAGAAACTGCGACTGGTTGCGACCACGCACGATATCGAGATCCGCAAGACCGGTTTCGTCACTTACAAGACCAGCATCACGCCGCGGCCCGGCGTGTCGCAGAAGATCGAGACGACGCTGCTCACGCCCGAGCAGACCAGGCTCGCGGCCACGCCCGCCAACATCCGCAGCAAGGCGGACCTGTCGTTGAAGCTGATGCCGGTGGGCTCTTTCACCATGGGCAGCCCGCGTCGCGAGCCGGGCCGGCGCGCCAACGAAGCGCAACGGGATGTGCAGCTCAAGCGGCCGTTCTACATGGGAGTGAGTGAAGTCACCAACGGCCAGTTCCGCAAGTTCAAGTCCGAGCATCGCTCCGGCATCATCGGCCAGCACACGCTCGATCTGGACAACCAGCCGGTGGTGGGCGTGACGTGGCAGGACGCGGCCATGTTCTGCAACTGGCTGTCGCAGCAGGACGGGCTGCCGCCGGCGTACGAAAACAAGAATGGCCGCATGGTCGCCGTGCAGCCGCTGACGACGGGCTATCGGCTGCCCACCGACGCCGAATGGGAATGGGTGGCGCGCTACGAGGGCGGCGGCAAGTTCCGGCGCTATCCCTGGGGCGATACGTTGCCAGTGGCGGCGCGGTCCGGAAACTACGCGGATGTGACGGCACGATTGATCGTTCAGGATGTCATTCCAGACTACGACGATGGTTTCGCCGCCGCGGCGCCGACCGGCAAATTCCCGGCCAATCCACTGGGTCTGTTCGATATCGGCGGCAACGTCGCCGAATGGGTGCACGACTACTACACTGTCAGTCCGGACAGCAGCGGCGTCGCGGTCGATCCGACCGGTCCGGCCGACGGCAAGCAGCACGTGATCCGGGGCTCCAGCTGGAGACAATCGAGCGTCACGGACCTGCGTCTGTCGGCGCGCGATTTCGGCGACAGTCAACGTAACGATGTGGGCTTCCGCGTGGCCCGATATGCAGAGTAACAACGCAGCTCGAGGTGAGGGGCAATATATGAAAGCGCTACGACTGCTGATCCTTTTGGCTGCATCCTGCGCAACCAGCACGGTCACCACGGCCTGGGCCGCCGAGCCGGCGCCCGCCAGGCCGGCGACCCAGTCTTCGGGCGAATCCGCGGCACCGAACGGCAACGAACCATCTGAAGCCAAACAGGGTACCCAGTCCGAGGATGAGGCAGCGGCGCAGGAGCAGAAGGCGCCGGCCCCGAAGCCGAAGGCCCCAGGTAAAGGCGGCTCGCCCGAGCGCTTCGTGCCGTCGGAACAGGTTCGCGCCGACTTCGACGTGTCGTTCCCCATCGATATCTGATTCGACAGGACTCCATCATGGTTACCGCCGCCGCACCGGCTCGCTCCACTCGTCCGGTCACGTATCCGAGCGAGTTCTTCGTGACGCTGATTGCGCTGATCGCGACCATCGTGGTCGTGCACGCGCTGTATGTGTCCTGGGTCCGTCCCAATGGCGACGAGATCGTCGCGCAGGAGCAGGCGCGCCTGAAGGCCGACAAGGATTACGTGCCGCAGCGTTCGTTCTTCCTCGTGATCAACGCCCCCGAGCAGGAGGTGGAGATCATTCACTTCATCTGGGCGCTGCTCATCCTCGGTTACAAGGCTGTCCTGATTCGTCGCGAACGCAAGCTGCTGGAGCGCGAGCTGATCGTGGTGCCCGAGGGCATCAAGGTCTTGCCCGAGGATGCGAAGGACTACGCGCGTCAGCTGGAAGCGTTGCCGCCCGAGGAGAAGTCCATGCTCGTGGTACGCGCTCTACAGCGCACGCTGGATCGATTCTCCGCGACCCGCAGCATCCGCGATTCCGCCGAAACCTCGAAGTCGGTGTGCGATTCCGAAGCGGATCGGCTCGACTCGGGGCTGGCGATGATCCGTTACATCGCCTGGGCCATCCCGGCCATCGGCTTCATCGGTACCGTGCGTCACATCGGCGACGCGCTCCTGCAAGCCCACAAGGCGGTCACCGGCGATATCACCGGCGTGACCTCGGGCCTGGGCATCGCGTTCAACGCGACGTTCGTCGCCCTGTTGCTGACCCTGATCCTGATGTTCTTCCTGCACCAGCTGCAGCAGTCGCAGGAGCAGTTCGTGCATGACACCGATCATTGGATCGACCAGCATCTGATCCGGCACATGCAGGTGAGGTAGTGTTAGCTCTGGAGCTCATCGACGCCGCACTGGTCGTCGCGCGCAAGCAAGGCGACAGCGTGGACGTCATTGCCGACGCGCCTGGCGTCGCGCTGCTGGAAGATCAAACCACGGTCACAGGCCTGGATGCGCTGCGCCGGCTGCGGGTCAAGCCGCTGCTGGCGAATACGAACTTCTGGCGGGGGTTGAGCACTCAACCGCTGACGCGCCCGTCGCGCGTAGCCAGCACGACTGCGGACGTCGCGTTCGCGCAGGCCGAGACATTGCTGGGTCCGTTCAAGCAGGACAACGAAGGCGTGCTGCTCGCCGTACCGGCAGGTTACAACCGCGAGCAATTGGGTTTGCTGCTCGGTGTGATCAACGAGACTGGCGTGCGCGTTGCGGGCCTGGTCGATGCCGCGCTCGCCGCGTGCAGTCTGCAGCCCGCGCCGGCGCGAGTGCTGCATCTCGATCTCGAGCTCCACCAGGCGCTGCTGACCGTGCTCGAATACTCGGGCGGTGAATATCCCGGCCTGAAGCGCAGCCGCTACGAAATCGCCATGCGCCACGGCTTGCTCGGCATTCAGCAAACACTGGCGCAGTTCATTGCCGAGAACTTCGTTCGCAAAACCCGCTTCGATCCGCTGCACGAAGCCAGCAGCGAGCAGCGGCTCATCGACCAGCTGCCGGCGTGGCTCAGCGAGTTGCAACAGGCCGAAACCATCACGCTGTCGTTTCAATTCGGCGAGCGCGAGTTGCAGCTGGAGATGGAGCGGGCGCAGCTGATTGCGGCCGCCGAGCCTCACTATCTGGAGCTGTTGCGTCTCGTGCAGGGCGCGCGCGTCGCCGGCATGCCGATCGAGCTGCGGGTGTCGCAGCGGGTCGCAGCGTTGCCCGGCCTGCTCGATCGGCTGCGATCGCTGCGAGATTGCACCATTCAAGTGTTGCCGCCTGCTGCCGCTGCATGGGGCGCACTCCAGTATGAAACGAGCATTCGGCGTGGACCGGACTCGTTGGCGCTCATTTTCCAGCTGCCCGTGCCGCGCGCCGAAACCGGCGAAGTGGCCTCTTCGGATCTGGAAGCGACGCCGCCGCAGCTGCGGCCGACGCATGTGTTGTTTCAGGGCCGTGCGTGGAGCATCACCGAGCAGCCGTTGACCATCGGCTGGGCGGTCGATGCCAGCAAGCGTGCGCTGACATTGCCGAACGCACTGCCCGGTATTTCGCGCGCCCACTGCACCGTGGTCCGGCGTAATGGCGCGGTGATCGTCGAAGATCACAGCACCTACGGGTCGTTCGTCAACGACGAGAAAGTATCGGGACGAACCGCGCTTACGGTCGGAGATCGATTGCGATTGGGCTCGCCGGGGATCACGCTGGAGATGATTCAATTGGTGAACGACGATGGCGCGCCGCAAGACTGAAGTCTTCAGCATGTCGTTCCTCGATTGCATCACGTGTGCATTCGGGTCGGTCGTGCTCGTGTATACGTTGATCAATGCGCAAGGCGGTCTGCGCGCGCAGACGATGGATCAGGACCAGCGCGCCGAGGTCTCCAAGCTGGAAGAGCAGGTGCTGGAGGGCTACCAGAAGCTGGTGGTGCTGCGGAACTCGCTGATCGAGACCGAGCAGGAATCGGTGCGCACCGAAGGCATGGGCACCCGCGTGCTGGAGGAGACCGAGCGCCTCAAGGTCGAGCTGGCCGATGCCACCAAGGAGACGTTGTCACGCCGCGAAGCCATCGAGCGGCTCAAGGCCGATCTGAAATCGCTCGAGGAAGGCAATCGTCGCCTGGAAGGCGCGAGCAAGGATTCGAGCGCCACGGGCACGCGCGTGCGCGGCTTCGTCGGCCAGGGCGATCGTCAATACCTGACCGGCTTGAAGGTCGGCGGCGAGCGCATCCTGCTGCTGGTGGATGTCTCTGCCAGCATGCTGGACGAGACCGTCGTCAACATCCTGCGTATGCGCAACATGCCGGACTCCAAGAAGCTGATGTCGCAGAAATGGCGTCGCACGGTGTCGACCGTGGAGTGGCTGGCGGCGCAGATGCCGTTGGAAGGACAGTTCCAGATCTACGCGTTCAACACCCGGACCTATCCGCTGGTGGACGGCTCCGAGGGCAAGTGGCTCAAGACCAATGATCCGAACGCGCTGACCGAGGCGCTCGAGAAGCTGCGCAAGACGGTGCCCGCCGACGGCACCAGCATCGAAAACGCGTTCATCGCCATGAACGCGCTCAATCCGAAGCCGGACAACGTCATCATGATCACCGACGGGCTGCCGACCCAGGGCGTGTCCGCGCCGCTGATCCGCAAGACCATCGACGGCGATGCGCGGCTGAAGTTGTTCGAGCGCGCGTTCGCGAAATATCCGCGGACCGTTCCCTTGAACGTCATCCTGATGCCGATGGAAGGCGATCCAATGGCGCCGAGTGCGTTCTGGGTCGCGGCGCGCGATACCGGCGGGTCCTTCATGAGCCCCTCGAAGGATTGGCCATGAGCAAACGCCCGCGCCGCGAGACCGAGATTTTCAGTATCTCGTTCCTGGACTGCATCACCTGCGGCCTGGGCTCGGTGGTGCTGCTGCTGGTGTTGAGCAATATCCGGACGCCGAGCATCGAGCAGTCGCAGGAAGACCTGCAGGAACAGCTGCTCAGCCTGCAGGACGAATTGATCGAGATCGAAGGCCAGGCCGATATCCTGAATCGCGATCTGAAAGCGAAGCAGGAACAGTTGTCGGAGGAGAAGCGTCGTATCGCACGCCTGCAGGGCGATCTGAGCGAGATCAGAGGTCAGTTCAACGCCTCCAAGCAGGAAGCGGACGTGGCCAATCAGCTCGAAGGCCGGCTGGCCTCGGCCCAGCAGACGCTGACCGACGAGATGAAACGTCTGCTCGGCGCCGGTTTCCGCCGCAAGAAGGACGACGCCATTGGCGGAATTCCGGTAGACAGCGAATACATCATCTTCATCATCGATACCTCGGGCTCCATGTTCAATTACGTGTGGCCGATGATGCTGCAGAAAGTCGAGGAAACCCTGAACGCCTATCCGACGGTGAAGGGCTTCCAGGTGATGAGCGACGAAGGCACGTATATGTTCAGCGGTTATCGCGGCAAGTGGATCCCCGACACGCCGGCGCAGCGCCGCACGGTGATCGAGCGGCTGCGCACCTGGAACGTGTTCTCCAACTCCAGCCCCATCGAAGGCATCGTCGAAGCGATCCGCACGTATCACTCCAAGGACAAGAAGATCAGCCTGTACGTATTTGGGGACGAGTTCACCGGCTCCTCCATCGACTCGGTCGTCAAGGGCGTGGACATCATCAATCGCGAGGACGAGACGGGCGAGCGCCGCGTGCGCATTCACGCCATCGGTTTCCCGGTGCGGCCCGATGCGCCGCAGTACACGAGCATCCGCTTTGCAACGCTGATGCGGATCCTTTGTCAACGCAACGGCGGCTCGTTCGTCGGCTTGCAGGATCCGCAGCGCGGCGGCCCGCGCTTCCGGATCGGAGACAACGCGGAACCCGGGCCCACGGGCGAGAGCGTAGCTCGGGCCCTGGCTTCGGACCCATCGCCATGAGGTCATCGTGAAAGACTTTCGCCTGCTGTCTCGCCCGAGCTCGTGGCTGCCAACACGCCGGCGGCAGCTCGTCGCCGCGGCCGCCTGCGGCCTGAGCGCCGCGATGGTGTTGCTGGCCGGTTGTGGCCCCGTAAGGCTGATCGCGACCACCAACATTCCGCCGCCGCTGGTGGTGAAGATTCCGATCGGTGTCGCCTTGTTCGTGCCCACCGAATTCTCGACTTACGTGCACAAGGAAGAGCGCTGGAGCACCAAGTGGCACGTCGAGCTCGGCAAGGCCCAGGCCGACGGCATCACGCGCCTGATGAACGCCATGTTCGAACGAGTGATCCCGGTGGACAGCGTCAATGCCGGCACGCAGGTGCCGGGCGGCGTCGCCGCGATTCTCGAACCCAGCATCGAGGAATATGCATTCGTCACGCCGCGCGACGCGGGCTCGCCGTTCTATGCGGTGAGCATCAAATATCGCGTGAATGTTTATTTGCCCGACGGCAAGCTCGCCGACTCGTGGGGCTTCACCGGTTATGGCACGTCCCCATCGCAGGGCTTGTCGAGCGAAGCGCCGCTGTCGGCTGCCACCGCGCTGGCGATGCGAGACGCGGGAGCGAAGCTCGCCGTCGAATTCCGTGAGCAAGCGGTGATGCGAGGATTGTTGCCCGAGTCGGCGACAGCCGATTCACATGCGACTCAGGGCACTCCCACCGCTCCGGGCGCGGCGCCCACGACAGCGCCGGCTGTTTCTACATCTGCCGCGCCCCCGGAAAACAAGACCGTCGCACCCGTTCCCGCTCTGCCGACACCCTCGCAACCGCCGCCCACCAAGGATCCGGCAGCGGCTCCCCAGGAAGACGGCGATGATTCCAAGCAGCCGGAGCAGAACCAGCAAGATGATGGCAAGCCGCCCGAGCCCGAACAGCTCGGGCTGGCGCCGGTACAGTCCTGATCAGGACTTGCTGTCGTCGTCGTCCTGCTTGCGAATCTTGAACACTTCGCGGTTGGTGACGCCCTGGGTGTCGACCGGCTCGCCATTGACGAACTTCGGCCGGTAGCGCGCCGCTCGAATCGCTTCGAGCGCCTCGGAAGCCTGGCGCTGGGTGCCGTTCTGCTCGACCACTTTCGCGTCCTGCACGTCGCCCGTGCCCGTCACGGTGAACTCGACCGACACGAATTTCTCCTCGGCCTGCGCGGGCGAGAGCTGACGATTCCGGATCGCCAGCGGCGGCGTCGGATAGTAGATCCGCACCGGAAAGCTCAACGGTGCCATGGCCGCTTCGGCCGGACCTTGCTCGCCATTCGCCACCAGCGCAGCGGCGCGCCGGTAGTAGGTCATCGCCTTCTCCGGCTGATGCTTCACCTGATACCAGTCGCCGAACTGGATCAGGGTGTCTGTCAACACGGCTGGCGGCGTGTCGGGCCGCGCATCGAGAATCGCCAGCGCGCGATGTAATGCCCGTTCGCCATCGCTGCTGAGGTATTTGGGATTCATTCCCTTGGGCTCGAGCTGCGCGGTCTCCATCTGACTGCGGGGATCGAGCGGCTGATACCCCTGCGCAACGAGATAAACCTCCTGCAGGTAACTGCGGGCCAGGGAGCGCAACGGCAGGACCAGCGCCGGATCGTTCTTGCCGAGCTTTCTCTCGACGATCTGCACGGCGTCGCGATAACGCTCGCGGGCGAGCGTGAAACTGCCGACGTCGACGTACCAGTCGCCGATCACGCATAACACCGGCGACATGCGAGGATCGTGCTCGCCATACGTACGTTCGCCGATACGCTGCAGATAAAGCATCTGCTTCTGGCCATCGCCGGCGCGACCGACGCGGGTGAAGCTGGCGGCCAGTTGACGTAACAAGCTCTGCTGGCTCAGATCGAACAGGCCATAGGAGCGCCGGATGATCAGGAGCGCGCGCTCCATATACGGAATCGCTTCCTCATGGCGCTCCAGCAACGCCAGCGAGTAGCCCAGGCCACGCAACGGATCCACTGCGGCGGGCCCGGTGCCGGCGCCTTGGGATTCAGTGATCTGCAACGCCTCGCGATAAGAGGCTTCGGCATTGACACGATCTCCGCTGCTCAGCTGCGCGTTGCCCAGGAGCGTCAGCGCATTGGCGAGCTGCATCTGATCGTCTGGATTCTCGCGCCCGCGTGCAACCAGGCGCTGCGCCTCTTCGATGGCGGCGGACCAGTCGCGCTTGTCGTAGAGCGCCCAGAATTCCTGCTGCGATTCCGGGCGCGGCGGGGGAGGCGCGGCATTCGCGGGGATCGAGCCGAGGCCCAGCAAGGCACTCATCGTAACCGCTCCAAGCACCCGCCTGGCCGATCGCCTCGTCCTCATGATCCACCCCACCAACTCATCCGCTCGACATATTTTCTCCGCTGCGGGACAGGCTACGACGCGCAGCCCGCATGCACAAGCGCTAACGTTTGTGGGTGGCTATCTGGTGAACAAGTAGTGCGAAACGAACCACTCACGGCCGCCGCGATATCCCCACAGCTCGGCGCAGGCCATGAAGAACACGCGCCAGTACACCCACCAGCGTCGCACGTTCTGCGCGCCATACGTCGCCGACAGGATGGGCTCGATGCGCGCGCGATTGGCGTCCATGTTCCGCAGCCAGCACTCGGCCGTGCGACTGTAATGCATGCCGTCGACGCGCCAATGATCCGCGAGCCGCAGGTCGCGCTGGAAGTAGCTGAGCAGGTGATCGCTCGGCATGATGCCGCCGGTGAAGAAGTAGCGCGCCATCCAGTCGTTCTCGTTACGCACGTCGAACGGATAGGCGTAATCGCGATGAGTGAAGATGTGCACGAACAGCGTGCCGGCCGGCTTCAGCCACGAGCCGATGCGCGCCAGCAGCTGCTCGAAATTGCGCATGTGCTCGAACATCTCCACCGAGACGACCCGATCGAAACGCTCGTGATCGAGCGCCAGGTCGTTCATGTCGCAAGTGATGATCTCGATGTTCTTCAGGCCGCGGCTCGCCGCACGCGCTTCGATGAACTGTTTCTGAGTGCGTGAGTTCGACACGCCGGTGATGTGCGCGTGCGGATAGCGCTCTGCCATCCACAGCGTGAGCGAGCCCCAGCCGCAACCCAGCTCGAGAATCTGCTCGCCATCGGCGATGCGTGCGCGGCGGCAGGTGAGTGCCAGCATTTCCGCTTCGGCCTCGTCCAGCGAGCTGACGCCCGGCTGGAAGTAACAGGACGAATACTTCATGTGCTTGCCCATCACCATCTCGAAGAACTCGCAGGGCAGCTCGTAATGCTGTTCGTTCGCATCACGCGTGTTGATCGCGATCGGGCTGGCCTTGAGTTGGGCGATGAAGCGCATCAGATGCCGCTGTTGAGCTTCTTCGCTGGTGCGCTTCTCTTCGCGCAGCCGCTCGGCGAGCAGCCGCCGGATGCCGAAGCGAATCACCGGATCGGGCAGCAGATTGCGCGCCAGCAGGCGGAAGGGCAACGAGACCGCCGGGTCGGCGGGGCGCGGAGTGACGACGGTGGTGGTCATGGAGGAGCTCGGAGGTTGTTGATGGCCTGGTGGTATGCGTATGAAAGTTGTCTACAGTGTCGGCATCAGATTCAGCCAACCACTGTCAGTCGAGATTCCCTTGCTGCTTCTTCCGCGAAGCAGGTAACGGAACGAACATGCTCGTGCGCCGCTGATAGTCACGATAGCTCTCGCCCTTGGAGCGCAGCGCCTGCTCCTCGGTTGCTTTGACGCCGGTCACGTTGATCAGGAAATGCAGCATCAACGCCGGCATCGCCGGCGCCAGCCAGCCCCACGGCGAGGCGAGCGCAAACGCGGCGTAGCCGATCCAGATTGTCCACTCGAAGAAATAATTCGGGTGGCGGGAGTAACGCCACAACCCTACATCGCAGACACGGCCGTGATTGGATGCATCACGCTTGAACGCGGCGAGCTGGCCGTCGGCGATGCTCTCGCCGATCAAGCCGATCAGCCAGATGGCGACACCTGCGGCTTCGAGCATGTGCAGGCTCGGGTCGGGATTCAGGCAGGCGATCAGCAGTGGCACTGCCAGGATGACATTCAAGAGCGCTTGGAGCTGAAAGAAACCGAAGAATTTCGCATTGAGATTGGTCGCCCAGCGCTGCCGGAGCGCCACGTATCGACCTTCCTCCGGCTCGCCAACGATGCGTTTGGCCAGGTGAGCGGCGAGCCGCACCGACCACAGTGCATACATCGCGGCGATGATCCATTTGCGCATTTCCCAACCGGGCGCGAAGGCGGCGTACAGCAGCGCCAGCAGCGCGAAATTTCCTGACCAGCCGATATCGACGTAGCTGAAATTCCGGTTGCGGATCCCCAGCAGCCACAGCGCCGTCATGATCAGAAACACCAGCAGAGTGCCGAACGCGACGAGCAGCAACGGGCTCATCGCGCCGGCTCACCACGCGAAGTCAGGATGTCACTGGCGGGTGCGCCGGGTGGCAGCTTTTGCAGTTGCCAGAGCACGTAACTCGCCATCGCCATGTTGCCCAGGGTCATGATGGCCACGAACCATATGACACGCGCCAACAGCCCGCGCTCTTTGAAGCAGACCCAGACGAAGAAGGTGAGGAACGCGTAATACGCGTCGATCAGCGTGGCGATGGTCCAGTGACGGTCCGGCCCCCGCGCCCAGCCTTGCCATTGCCACACCGGCTGTTGATTGCTGGCCCACACGGTGTAGGCGAGCAGGGACAGCAGAATGGCTGCAAACAGAATCTGCAGCAGGGCCCGGTTAGTCATGCAAACCTCACGGGCAGGCTGACGCCGCCCATTGTTTGATCGAGGTATTCGCGGGGGCGGGGAGGGTTGGATGCAGCAGTGCCTCGGGGCACGGCGCGGATGCGTCAGTGGCTCGCGTGGGGCGGGTGGTTCTCCGGACACCGCTTGGATGTGTCACTGGGTTGCGGTGGCCGTTGGGGAGAAGCTCGGAACCGCTCGGCTGGGTCGCTCGCGGTGTGAGTGTGGTCTACTGGCGCTGCTTGGATGCGTCAGTGGCTTGCGGCGGCTGTTGGGGGGAGTGTCCTCCCGGCACCGGGCTCGGCCGGAGCGCATTGCGCTCCTCACCGCACGTCCCT
>NZ_CALFXI010000010.1 GCF_937958065.1 uncultured Steroidobacter sp. | reverse complement strand
AGCCGCTCGGTGCGCAGCTGGCGGTGGAGCTGACCGACTTCGCGCTGCCGGCGATTCAGCCGTATCTCAACGAAATGACTTCGATGACGCTGCATTCGGGGCGGCTCGGCGTCAAAGGAGATGTGTCGTTTGCGGCGGAACCCGATGAGGCGCCGCCGCTCAGGTTCAAGGGCGAGGTCCGAGTGGCCGATCTGCGCACGACCGATCAGCTGGTGAACGAGGACTTCATCAAGTGGCGCAGCCTCGCCGTGACCGGCATCGATTACTCACAGAATCCGGACAAGCTCGATATCAACCGCATCGTTGCGCGCCAGCCATACGGCAAGGTGGTGATCGCGCAGGACCGGACGCTCAATGTTACGAAGGTGCTGAGTCCGGAGGGCGCGCCTGCGCCGGCTGCGGAGCAGGAAGATACGGCCGGCACGAATGATGAGCGTTCCGATACCGGGCAGGCGGCGGCCAAAGAATCCGGGGCCGACAAACGAGCGAAGGCCGACGCCAAGAAATCAGCGAGCGATAAACGAGCGCCCAAGTCAGCAGACAGCGGCGGCGCCTCCGGGCCCATGTTCCCGGTCCGTATCAAGACGGTCCAGTTCATCGACGGCTCGGCGAACTTCGCCGACTATTCCATCGAGCCCTCGTTCGCCACCGGCATCCTGGAGCTCAACGGCACCGTCACGGGCCTGTCGAGCGACCCGAGCACGCGCGCCAAGGTGAAGCTCGACGGCAAGGTCGACAAATACGCCCCGGTGGACATCGGCGGCGAAGTGAACCTGTTGTCGGCGGCGGTGTTCACCGATGTGTCGATGAACTTCCGCAACATGGAGCTGACCACCTTCAATCCGTATTCCGGCAAGTTCGCCGGCTACAACATCAGCAAGGGCAAGCTGTCGACCGAGCTGAAGTATCTGGTGGAAGATCGCAAGCTGGACGCGTCTCATCACATCGTCATCGACAACCTGGAATTCGGCGACAAGACCGATTCCAAGGACGCCGCGCCCATTCCCTTGAAGCTGGCAGTGGCGCTGCTCAAGGATCGGCACGGCATCATCGATCTGAATCTGCCGGTGAGCGGCACCCTCGACGATCCGAACTTCCGCCTCGGTCCCATTCTCTGGAAAGCGCTGCTGAACCTGCTGACCAAAGTGGTCACGGCGCCGTTCGCCGCGCTCGGCTCGTTGTTCGGCGGCGGCGAGGAGCTGGCATTCGTGGAGTTCCAGCCCGGGTCGCCCCAGCTGCAGGTGTCGCAAACGGAGAAGTTGAACACGCTTGCCAAGGCGCTGGTGGAGCGGCCGCAGTTGAAACTGAGCGTGCCGCTGACGGTCGTCTCGTCGCAGGACAGTGAAGCGATGGCTCGCGCAGCGTTGCAGGAGAAGCTGCCGCCCGAGACTTCCAGCGAAGAGCCGAAGGATGACGCAACCAAGCGTGAGCGGATCGCAGCGCTGGAGAAGGTCTACAAGGAAGTGACCAAGTCCGCACCGAACTATGCACCGGAAACGCAGACCGACAAGGGCATCGGCTACGACGCGCGCCTGAAATATCTGGAGCAGTCGCTGATCGATCGGTTCAAGCCCAACGATGCCGCGCTGACCGCGCTCGCTCAACAACGGGCCCGGGCCGTACAGGATACGCTGCTCGCCAACACCGAGCTGAGCCCCGAGCGCGTATTCATCACTGCCGAGCGTAGCGAAGGCAAAGTGGAAGACCACCAGGTCAGAATGGAGTTGAAGCTCGAGTAGGCGCGGGCTCAGGAAGCTTCGGAGCCCGTTCCGGCCGCGACACGAGCAGCACCGTCGCGGCGCGAGGAAGGCGAATTCAACGTCATGCGCGCGATATGAGAGCGGCTCGCATGCAGCAGCCAAGCTCGTCCCGCCGAGCCGATTCGAATGAGAGGTCTCAAGGCTCCACGCCCAGTCGTTTCGCCAGGCGACGCAGATTGCCTCGATCGACTCCCAGCATGCGTGCGGCCGCGGCCCAGTTTCCTTGCTGAGCGGCGAGCGCCTGTTCGATGAGACCCCGCTGAAATTTTGCGGACGCCTGTGCGAGGCTGAGGCCCTCGGTCAGCACAGGCTGTTGTTGGGGAATCGGGGCGGATTCATCGAGGCGCGGTTTGGCCAGATCCAGGTGCGACGGCTCGATGGTGACGATGCGATCGCTGCTGGTGCCCGCGGCTGCGGCTTTCAATGCGGCGCGGCTGATCGTGTGTTCGAGCTCGCGCACGTTTCCTGGCCAGCTCGCTGACAGCAATGCCTGTTGTGCAGCGGGCGCCAGCCGCAAGCCTCGCAAGTGCAGGCTCGCTCGATTGCGCTCCAGCGCGTTGCCGGCGAGCAGCAGAATGTCTCGCCCGCGCTGGCGCAGTGGCGGCACCTGCACCGGGTAGATGCTGATGCGATGATAGAGGTCGGCGCGGAAGCGGCCGGCACGAACTTCTTCGGCCAGGTCGCGATTTGTCGCAGCCACGATGCGCACGTTCACCTTGATGTGCGCATCCGAGCCGACGCGCTGAATCTCGCCACTCTGCAAGACACGCAGCAGCTTGGGCTGCACCGTCATCGGCAGCTCGCCGATCTCATCCAGCAGCAGCGTGCCGCCGTCGGCGATTTCGAACTTGCCGCGACGATGGGACGTCGCACCGGAGAACGCGCCCGCGACGTGGCCGAACAGCTCGCTTTCCACCAGCGATTCAGGCAGCGCGGCGCAGTTCACCGAGATCAACGGTCGATCGTTGCGATGCGAGCCATAGTGAATCGCGCGGGCGACCAGCTCCTTGCCGGTGCCCGTTTCTCCCGTGATCAACACGGTCAGGTCGCTGGCCGCGACGGTGTCGATTTCCTTGAGCAGCGCGCGAATCGGAGCGCTGCGCCCGATCAGCTGCTGATCCGGTCGCAATTCCTCGAGCAGGGCGCTGCTGACCAGGTTCTGACGCTCCATCGCGTCCTGCATGCGTGACAGCCGCTCGATGATCTCGAGGCACGCGCCGGCGAGATTCGCGCTGGTGCGCAGGGCGTCGAGCGATTTCTGGTTGAACGTGCCACGTCGCAAGGCGTCGATGGTCAGCACGCCAACCGGTCCGCTGGTGCCGTTGACCGGCATGCCCGCGCAGTCATGCACGTGCAAATGATCGGCGGCATTCGGAATGAGGCCGTCGAACGGATCGGGCAGGGGGCTCGCGGCCGGGAAGCGCAGGACATCGGAGCTGCGCATGATGGCCTGCAGGCGCGGATGCTCGGCCAATGGAAAGCGTCGGCCCAGCGCATCGGGGCTCAGGCCATGCACCGCGAGCGGCACGAGATCCGCGCCACGAAGTTGCAGCAGCGAGCAGGAGTCGGCGTGCGTCACCTCGGTGAGTGCTTCCAGCCAAAGCTGCCAGGGCGGGGCAGGGTTGCCACGCAGCGCCTCGCGTAACACGCGTTCGCAGGCGGCGGTCAGGGGAGTGGTCATAATGACTCGAATGATGTCATATCGACACGGCCGGCGCTGGTGTCATTTTGACTCGATAGCAGGCACTCTCCCGTAGGATCAGAGCGTTACGAGCTGGCACGGACGTTGCTAATACAACGTGTCCATCGATGTCGCACGACAACACTGCCGAGGTTCAATGCTTACGCCAGACCAGATCGCCACCATCAAGGCCACCGCGCCGGTCGTCGCCCAGCACGCCGAGCGCATCACCAGCGTGTTCTATCCGCTGATGTTCGAGCGCTATCCCGAAGTCCGTGAAGTCTTCAACCAGGCGCACCAGCAGGGCGGCTCGCAACCGCGTGCGCTGGCCAATGCCGTCGTCGCATACGCCAGCAACATCGACAACCTCGGTGCGCTGACAGGTGCGGTCGAACGGATCGTGCAGAAGCACGTGTCGTTGAACATCACTCCGCCGCAGTATCAGATCGTCGGCGAGTGCTTGCTGGAAGCGATCGGCCGCGTGCTGGGCGATGCCGTCACGCCCGAGATCGCGTCGGCATGGACCGCCGCTTACTGGCAGCTTGCGAATCTGTTGATCGCGGCTGAAGAAAACGAGTATCGACGCAAGGCCGCGCTGACCGGCGGCTGGCGGGGGACCCGTCGGCTGCGCGTGGTGCGGCGAGACCAGGAAAGCGAGGTGATCACTTCGTTCTGGTTGGCCGCGGCCGATGGCGGTCCATTGATGGATTTCACGCCGGGGCAGTATCTGGGCCTGCGGCTCGCGATCGACGGCACGACGGTTCAACGCAATTACAGCTTGTCCGATGCGCCGAACGGGCAGACGTATCGTATTTCTGTGAAGCGGGAGCCCGGCGGGCTGGTGTCGAACTATCTGCACGATCGAGTGCAGCCGGGCTTCGAGCTGGACGCGTTCGCTCCGGCGGGCGAGTTCACGCTGGCGCAGAATTCCAAGCCGGTCGTGCTGCTGACCGCGGGCGTCGGTCAGACGCCGGCGCTGCCCATGCTGGATCGCGCGCTGGCCGAAGGCCGGCAGGTCATTTATCTGCATGCGGCGCTCAACAGCGCGGTACACGCGTTTCGTAAGCGCATCGACGCGCTGGCGTCCAAGCATCCAAACCTGCGGCACGTCTATATCTACAGCGAGCCGCTGCCCGGCGACGAGCCGCACTATCGCGGCCTGGTGACCCCCGAGATTCTGCAGCGGTACACGCCCGCCGATGCGGATATTTATTTCCTCGGACCCAAGCCGTTCATGGTGCACGTGAATCGTATATTGCGGGACCTGCGCGTCACGGCCGAGCGCATCCGTTTCGAATTCTTCGGCCCGATGGAAGCACTGGACTGATGCAATCGAGATGATCGGCGGCCACGGAGGGCCGCGCGTCTCTCGCCATGATCATCTGCGCTGCCTGGTGGTCGCGGAGCTCGCGATGACTCCATCCACCAGCGATGCATGACTGAGATACCAGCAGCTGCCACAATCGATCACAAACTCTGCATCGTAGAGTACTTGACGGCGCCGATTCGCGCTCGTACCTTGGCGGCCAGCACCTGGAGCTGCAACTCATGCCGGCGAAAACCGTCAATCTGGACATGCATGCAATCGCGACGCTGCGCTACATCCGCGACTCGATGGATGCGGCGGGCAGCGTGGCGGTGCCAGGGTCGGCCGGCATTGCCATGGGCATCGTCGGCCTGGCCGCCACTGCGTTGTCGCTCATGCCGGCTTTCGCGCCGCACTGGTTTGTCATCTGGCTGACGGCCGCTCCGATCGGCGCGCTTGCTGGCGCGTTGTTACTGACCCGCTCGGCATCGCTCGGATCTTTTACCTCCCCGGGCACGCCCGGCCGCAAGCTCGTGCTGGGGCTGATGCCCGGTCTGTTCGCGGGCGCCGTCATGACCGGTGTGCTTTGGAACGCGAATCACCTTGGCGCTGCGCCTGGAGCATGGTTGCTGTTGTATGGCTGTGCACTGATCTCCGCCAGCGTTTCCACCCGGTCGATCGTGACCTGGATGGGCTCGTGCTTCGTGGCGCTGGGTGTGCTCGCGCTCGTGGCTCCGGCGCCGTCGCAAATTCCATTGCTGGGGCTCGGGTTCGGTGGGCTGCATATCATTTTCGGCATTCTGATTGCGCGGGACGCCGCTCATGGCCGCTAAATCGAAGGCACGCACACCGGCGGCCGCCAGCGAGCATCAACGACGCAAGCTCGCGACCGTGGCGTCGACGACGCGCGATGACGGCGAGTCGAAGTTCGAGCGGCTGATCTACGAGCGCGTCCGGCTCGGCATCATGAGTGCGCTGGCGGTTCGCGAGGAGCTGACGTTCAACGAGCTCAAGAGCCTGTTCAACATCAGCGACGGCAATCTCGGCGCCCATGCGCGCAAGCTCGAGGATGCGGGCTATCTCACTTGCACCAAGACATTCGAAGATCGGCGTCCCCGCACGGCGTATCGGATCACGGAGCAGGGGCGGGCCGCGCTGAATCGATATCTCGATCACGTGGAGGCGGTGATTCGCGCGACGCGCGGCTGATGTTCGGTCCATTAACTCTGTAACGTAGAGTACTCGGCAATGCATGTGGCAATCATCATGGACGGCAACGGCCGTTGGGCAACCCGGCGAGGGTTGCCGCGAACAGTGGGGCATCGGGCCGGAGCGCAGGCGGTGGATCGTGTGGTCACGGCGGCGGCGCGCCACGGCATCGATGTGCTCACGCTGTATGCCTTCTCTCAGTCCAACTGGCAGCGGCCGCTCGCCGAAGTGCGAGGATTGTTTCAACTGTTTCGAACCTACCTGCAGGAGCAGACCAGCCGCTGCGTGGACCAATCGATCCGGCTGAATGTGATCGGGCGACGCGACCGCCTCGATCCCCGGCTGCTCGGGCTCATTCAGAACGCCGAGCAAGCCACCGCACATTGCAATCGAATGGTGCTCCGACTCGCGGTCGACTACTCCTCTCGCTGGAGCTTGATGCAGGCGTGTCAGTCCTTTGGCGTGCCAGCCGATATCGATCATGACGCATTTGCGCGCCAGCTGGCCGCAGTGGACCACGCCATTCCCGTCGGTGAAGTGGATCTGTTGATCCGCACCGGCGGAGAGCAGCGCATGAGCGACTTCTTGTTATGGGAATGCGCGTACGCCGAGCTGCTTTTCGTTTCCCAACTCTGGCCGGACTTCGGCGCCGAAGACTTCGAGGCGGCACTCGCCGAGTTCGCCCGCAGAGATCGGCGCTTTGGCCGCATTGGTTCGACAGAAACCGTGAGCGTTCAACATGGCTGACCTTGCTGCCTTCCGTATGCGCGCCACGCCCGCGCCCGCAGAGATGATGATCGCGCCGGCACTGTCGATGCCGGTCGCGAAAGTTACGCCGCAACGACGCTTCGCGCTGCTCATCAATCCGTTCTATGCCAAGGATCCACGCGCCAGCTATGGCAAGCATGTGCTCACACCGAGCCTGGCCTTGACCAGCATCGCCGGTGCCACGCCCGAGCATTGGACAGTTCGTTATTGGGACGAGAATCTGCTGCAGGGGCCGCCGCCGGCGGAGCCGCTGCCGCAGGTCGTCGGGATCACGGTGCATCTCACATTCGCAAAGCGCGCGTATGAGCTGGCGCGCTGGTATCGCATGCAGGGATCGATCGTCATTCTTGGCGGCCTGCACGTGCTGTCGTGCCCTGACGAGGCGGCCTCGCACGCACATGCCATTGCGATCGGTGACGGCGTGCAGCTTTGGCCGGAGATTTTGCAGGATATCGAACGCGGCGTCTTGCGGCCGCGCTACACGGCGAACTACGTGCGCGCGTATCGGCTCGATCCCGCGCCTCGTCGCCAACTGCTGCCGCGCGAGTCGTTTCTCACGACGACCAGCGTGATCGCGACTCGCGGCTGTCACAACCGCTGCGGCTTTTGTTATCTCGCAACCGATGGTTTGCACATGCCTTATCGCATGCGTGACGTGCAGCAGGTGGTCGAGGAGATTGCTGCCGACGGTCAGCCGTACACGGTGTTCATCGACAACAACCTGGGCTCGAGGCCGGATTACCTGCGCGCGCTGTGCGCAGCATTGAAGCCGCTCGACATCATCTGGAGCGCGGCAGTCACGATCGATGTGACGGACCGTCCCGAGCTGGTCCGGGAGATGGCGCTGTCCGGCTGCACCGGGGTGTTCGTTGGCTTCGAATCGCTGAATGCCGGCAATCTGAGCGACGCCCGCAAACGCTCGCCGGCGCCCGATGACTATGCGCGCCGGGTTGCGCTACTGCATCGCCACGGCATCCAGGTGAACGGCAGCTTCGTGCTGGGTTTCGATCATGACGGACCGGACGTGTTCGAGCGGACGGTGGACTGGATCGAGGCGAACCGGCTGGAGTGCGCGACGTTTCATATCCTGACGCCCTATCCCGGCACGCCGTTCTTCCGGCAGTTGGCCGCGGAAGGCCGCATCCTGCATCGCGACTGGGACAAGTACGATACGGCCCATGTGGTGTTTCAGCCGAAACATATGAGTGCGGCCGAGCTCGATCGCGGTTACGCGTGGTGTTACGACCGATTGTTCTCGCATGCATCCATCTGGCGCCGTCGCCCGGAGGATCCGCGGGCCGTGCTGTCATATCTGGCGATGAGTTATCTCTACAAGCGCTCGAATCGCTTCTGGCATCTGCTGATCAAGCATCGTCTGACCGGGACGGTGTGGCGCCCCCTGATCGAGCATTCCCGGCGACGCCATCTGAAGTTCCGGGCAGGATTGGCACGCATTCCCTTGGAGGACGGCGAGACCTCCTCGCTACGAGCGACTCAATATGTGAGCCCCGGGGTGTAATGGCCTGGCATGCATGCAACAAGGGACGGGCATCGAGCGTTGATCGATCGGCCTGGGCACTGTAAGACTGGAGCCATGAAGCTCGCACTCAAAGGGTTCGCACTACTCTGCCTGTTCGTGTCGGCCGGCGTGCTCGCGCGGCCCGTGGTGGTCGAGCTGTTCACGTCGGAGGGCTGCAGCTCCTGTCCGCCTGCGGATGCTTTGCTCGGCGAGCTGGCGCGCCGACCAGGCATCGTGGCGCTGGCGTATCACGTGGACTACTGGGACGACCAGGGATGGAAAGACCGGTTCTCGATTCCCGAGGCCACGCAACGACAGCGCGGCTACGTCCGGCGCCTGGAGAAGTCGGGCGCGTTCACGCCGCAAATCGTCGTCAGCGGCGACACGAGCCTGGTCGGATCGAATCGGGCCAAAGTGGAACGCGCCATCGCGGGCGATCGGGATGCGCTGCGAATGTCATTGTCCCGGGAGGAGGGCAGGCTGCACATCTATTTCCTGGAAGCCTGGCGCGAATCCATGGACGTGTATCTGGTCAGCTACCTGAAGGAAGCGACGGCCAGGATCGAGAGCGGCGAGAACGCGCAGCGCACGCTCAAGCATTTCAATGTAGTTCGTTCCTTCGAGCGCCTGGGTACGTGGAATGGGAAGCCGCAACGCATGGTCGCGTCGCTGGCGGAGCTGCCGCGTGATGCTAATGTCGTGGCCGTGATTCTTCAGCGTAAGAATCAGGGCGCGGTGGCCGGCGCCGCGACGCTGGCGCTGCGCTGAGTCGGAAGACGTTCTCCGGCGTGGTCTCGAAGATCATGCCGCTTCCACATAGCCACCCACCCCAAGGTAGTCACGTCATGAGCACTTTCACGGTCAAAGACGGCACCACGATCTTCTACAAGGACTGGGGCCAGGGACAGCCCCTGGTGTTCCATCACGGCTGGCCGCTGAGCGCGGACGACTGGGACAACCAGCTGATGTTCTTTCTGGACAAGGGATATCGGGTCATTGCGCACGATCGGCGCGGTCATGGACGGTCGACGCAAACGATGGACGGCAACGACATGGACACCTATGCGGCCGACGTCGCCGCATTGATGGATCATCTCGGCATCAAGGACGCGATTCACATCGGCCACTCGACGGGCGGCGGCGAAGTCGCGCGCTACGTGGCGCGCTATGGCGGCGGTGGACGCGTGGCCAAGGCCGTCCTGATCGGCGCCGTTCCACCGATCATGGTGAAGTCGGACAAGAATCCCGCCGGCACGCCTTTGGAAGTGTTCGATGGCTTTCGCGCCGCCCTCGCGGCGAACCGTGCGCAGTTCTATCGAGAGGTTCCGTCCGGGCCGTTCTACGGCTTCAATCGCCCGGGCGCGAAGCCGATCGAGGGCGTGATCGGCAACTGGTGGCGCCAGGGCATGATTGGCGGCATCAAGGCCCAGTACGATTGCATCAAAGCGTTCTCGGAGACGGACTTCACCGAGGACCTGCGCAAGATCGAGTGCCCGGTGTTCATCATGCACGGCGACGATGACCAGATCGTGCCGATCGCGGCAGCGGCGATGCTGTCCTCCAAGCTGGTGAAGAACGGCACCTTGAAGGTCTATCCGGGCCTGCCGCACGGCATGTGCACGACCCATCCGGACACCGTCAACCCGGACCTGCTGGCGTTCATTCGCAAGTGAGTCGATACGGGCGTGTGTCAGTGAGCTCGCCGCTACGATCGGGCGCTTCGAGCGGCAGCGATCGCAGCGGCGAGTTGTCACATGCATGGCTCGTGACAAAGCCAGTCAGTCCGCGTAAGTGAGCTTTCCCTTCACGACGCGCGCAGGCGGAGTCAGCTTGTGAGGCGCCGCATGGGTTGCGTCGAGAATATGAATCACCTCGATGCCCCGCAGGACCAATACATCGGCAATGAGCCGGCGGTGACAGCGCCACCAGACGGCCTCCGCACACATCAGCGTCGTACGTTCCTGTTTCGCGAGATCGATGAGCGCTTCGAGCCCCTCGGCGAACTCCTCGGATCCGAGGTGATCCGCATAGCCTCGGAAAGAGGCGTTGCGCCAGCCGGTGTTGCGCGAATCTTTATGGGCTCGTCGTCGCCCGCCCAGCGTCGGGAACCAGCGATAAGCGATGCCCAGCGGCTCCAGCTGGTCGGCCATCGTGTCCTGATCGAATTGCGGCAGCCGTCGTGAGCCGGGTAAACGACGCACGTCCGCCACTGCCTGCAGCTCATACGTTTGCAGCAGGCCGACGAACTCATCCCATGAATGAGTGGAATGACCGATGGTCCAGATGGTGGTCTTCACTTGCTGGTGCGCCCCTCGGCAATGGAACGACGCACGGTCGCCGTGGTTCCCTGACCGCGCGCTCGAAGAGTTGATTGCACCGGGCACGCCCGGTAGCGGTATCATTGCCGTTCAAAACAGGAGGGGACGATCCGATGATCCGCCGCATGCTGCTTGCGTTACCCTTGGCGCTGGGTCTGTCGATGTCGGGGGAAGCGGTCATGGCGAAACAGGTTCAGGTGCTCGGCACGATCGAGCGGCTCGATCCGGCGCTGGATTCGCTGCTGGAGCCGGATGCCGTCATCGAGCTGCTCGCCGAGAAAAAATTCGAGTGGTCCGAAGGCCCGGTCTGGGACGCGCCAAACCGGCGGCTGCTGTTCTCGGATATTCCACGCAACATGATCTGGGAGTGGTCCGAGGCGGGCGGGCTGAAGAAATTCCTGCAGCCCTCGGGCTACACCGGCAGCGAGCCGTTCACCGGCCGGGAGCCTGGCTCGAATGGCTTGACGTTCAGCAAAGCCGGCGAGCTGGTCATGTGTCAGCACGGCGATCGTCGCATCGCCAGGCTCAGGGGCAACGAGTTCGTCACGCTCGCCGGCAGCTATCGGGGCAAGCGGCTCAACAGCCCGAACGATCTGGTGTTCAAGTCGAACGGCGATCTGTATTTCACCGATCCGCCGTATGGCTTGCCGAAGGGCGCGGACGACCCGGCGAAAGAACTGGACTTTCAGGGCGTGTATCGACTGAACGCACGCGGCGAGCTCACGCTGCTGACGCGCGAATTGAGTCGGCCTAACGGGCTCGCGTTCTCACCGGACGAGCAGACGCTGTACGTTGCGAACTCCGATCCGGACAGGGCGATCGTGATGGCGTATCCGGTGCAGAGCGATGGCACGCTCGGCGCGGGCAAAGTGTTCCTGGATGCCACCAAGGCGGCGCAGGCAAAACAGCCCGGGCTGCCCGACGGCATGAAGGTCAGCCGTGACGGTACGCTGTGGGCCACCGGCCCGGGCGGCATCTTCATTTATTCGCCGGCCGGCAAACACCTGGGCACGCTGGCCACCGGCGTGCCGACCGCGAATCTCGCGTTCGGCGACGACGGCAGTACGTTGTATATCACTGCCGATAAGAACCTGGCCCGCGTGCGCACCAAGGTGAAGGGCTGGTGAGGTCCGCTCAGGGCGGGCCGACCACGACCTCGCTGATCTGCACGATGGGCTGCAGATCGGTGTAATTGGGAATGTCCGCCAGGATTTCCTCGGCATGCGGACCGAAGCCGGACTGGAAGGCTTCGACCGAATCGCAATAGATATGACACATGCCCACATAGGTCGGCGGCTCGCCGGGGCTGCCGCCGCCTAGCCCCTTGTCCACCGTATAGAAGCGGCACGCCGCTCCCATGCGGGCCTGCACCAGGGGCATGTGCTCGTCCTTGTAATAGGCATGGTCGAACCGAGCACCGGGCCGGTTCGGGTACATCACGCTGACTTTGATCATGGCTGCCTCCCGTGACTGCGCGTGACGCCTATCCTGCGCTCGATCGCATTCCAAAGTCACCGTGCTTTCCCCATCCGCTGATTCCGCGCCGAAATCCTAACGTCATGCTCACACGGCCCTGTCTACCCTGGGCAACGTGGTGTTCACCTTTGCACCAGAACACCCGGAGACACCTATGGACAGAGCCCTCGCGCTCACCGTGCTGTTGCTGGTCGGCTGCACCTGGCTGCTCTACAAACTGATCGTATTTCTCGAGCCGCGTGCCGGCAAACCCGCGGCTGCCACGCCGGCCAGCGGCATCGGCCGGCAAAAACTGATTCACGAGAGATTGCGCAAATGAGTGTGCTGAGCTGGATCGGCCTGATCCTGGCCGTCGCGCTGGGCGTGTACCTGGTGGTGGCGCTGCTGTTTCCGGAGAAATTCGAATGAGCCTGCTGGGTGTCATGCAGATCGCGATCTTCGCGGTCGTGCTCACTGCGCTGGTCAAGCCGCTGGGCGATTTCATGGCGAAGGTCTTTCAGGGCGAGCGCACCTGGCTCACGCCCGTGCTCGGGCCGGTGGAGCGCGGCATCTATCGGTTGTGCGGCATCGATGCCGGCTCGGAGACCTCTTGGAAACGCTATGCGATCGCGGTGTTGCTGTTCAACTTGCTCGGCTTTTTCGCCGTGTTCGTCATCCAGCTCGCGCAGGGCGCGCTGCCGTTGAATCCTCAAGGCTTCGCGGGCGTGGAAGCGAAGTCGGCGTTCAACACCGCGGTCAGCTTCGCCAGCAACACCAACTGGCAGGGCTATGGCGGCGAGTCGACGATGAGCTACTTCACGCAGATGCTGGCGCTCACCGTGCAGAACTTCCTGTCCGCCGCCTCCGGCATGGCGGTACTGGTGGCATTGATTCGAGGTTTCGCTCGTCGCCAGACGCAGCAGATCGGAAACTTCTACGTCGACATGACGCGCAGCACGCTGTACGTGCTGTTGCCGCTGTCGTTGCTGCTGGCGCTGGCACTCGTGTCGCAAGGTGTCGTGCAGAGTTTCTCCGAGTACCGGACGGCGGATCTGGTCGAGCCGGGCACCATTCAAACGACGGTGAAAGATGCGTCGGGCGACGCGGCCACGAAACAGGAGCAGATCGCGCAACAGACCATTCCGCTCGGCCCGGCGGCCAGCCAGATCGCGATCAAACAACTGGGCACCAATGGCGGCGGCTTCTTCAATGTGAATTCCGCGCATCCGTTCGAGAACCCGACGCCGCTGAGCAACTTCCTCGAAGTGCTGGCCATCCTGCTGATTCCGGCTGCGCTCTGTTACACCTTTGGCCGCATGGTGCGAGACACGCGACAAGGCTGGGCGGTGTACGCGGCGATGATGATCATATTCCTGCCGCTCGCGTTCGGAGTGTTCAGTGCCGAGCAGGCCGGTAATCCGCGCTTGGACACGCTCGGTGTGGATCAAGCGAGCTCGCAGATGCACCCGGGCGGCAACATGGAAGGCAAGGAAGTGCGCTTCGGCATCGCGAGCTCCGCGTTGTGGGCGGCGGTAACCACCGCGGCCTCGAATGGCTCGGTGAACTCCATGCACGACTCCTATACACCGCTCGGCGGGCTCGTGCCGATGTGGCTCATGCAATTGGGTGAGGTCGTGTTCGGAGGCGCCGGCAGCGGCCTCTATGGAATGTTGATGTTCGCCATCGTCGCGGTGTTCATCGCCGGGCTGATGGTGGGGCGCACGCCGGAATATCTGGGCAAGAAGATCGAAGCGTACGAAGTGAAGATGGCGTCGCTGGTGCTGCTGCTGCCTTGCGTGGTGGTACTCGTCGGCACGGCGCTGGCGAGCGCGATTCCGGAGGGCACGAGCAGTGTTGCCAATCCCGGTGCGCATGGCTTCTCGGAAATGCTGTATGCGTTCACCTCGGCCGGAAACAACAACGGCAGCGCGTTCGGTGGGCTGTCCGCGAACACGCCGTTCTACAACCTCGCGCTCGGCGTGGCCATGTGGATCTCGCGTTTCTGGCTGATGATCCCGGTGCTCGCCATCGCCGGCAGTCTCGCGGCCAAACGAAACGTTGCGATCACCGCGGGCACGCTGCCCACCCACACGCCGCTGTTCGTTGCGATGCTGATCGGCGTCGTCCTGATGGTTGGCGCATTGACGTTCCTGCCCGCGCTCGCGCTCGGTCCCATCGTCGAGCATTTGCAGATGATCGGTAAAGGTTGAGCTCCATGGACACGCCAGTCAGCGTTGCTGAGAAGAAATCCGAACAGGCCATCGGCGGCGGGTCGCGGCCGGCGGCAGCATACGCCACGCGGGCGATCCTGCTTTCGGCCATCGGCGATTCGTTCCGGAAGCTCGATCCACGAGTGCAGGTACGAAATCCCGTGATGTTCGTCGTGTTCGTCGGCAGCATCTTCACGACCGTCATCGGCATCGGCGCAGCGCTCGGGCAGATCGAGGATGCGGGGCGGCCGGGCTTCGTACTCGCGATCGCGGCCTGGTTGTGGTTGACCGTGCTGTTCGCGAATTTCGCCGAGGCGCTGGCGGAGGGCCGTGGCAAAGCTCAAGCCGCGACGTTGCGTTCGATGCGAAAAAACATCTACGCCAAGAAGATCACGGCCAGCAATCGCGCCGATTACAAAGCAGTGGAGGCGAGCACTTTGCGTCGGGGCGATCTGGTGCTGGTCGAGACCGGCGACACGATTCCCGCGGACGGCGAAATCGTCGAAGGCGTCGCGTCGGTGAACGAGAGCGCCGTCACTGGCGAATCCGCACCGGTGCTGCGCGAGGCGGGCGGCGACTTTTCCTCCGTGACGGGCGGTACGCGCGTGCTGTCCGATTGGATCGTCGTGCGAGTCACCGCGCGGGAAGGGGAAGGCTTTCTGGATCGCATGATCGCCATGGTCGAAGGCGCCAAGCGAGGCAAGACGCCGAACGAGATTGCCCTGTCGATTCTGCTCGCGATGCTCACGTTGGTGTTCCTGCTGGCCACCGGCACGCTCGCGCCGTTCTCGCAGTTCGCCGTGGCAGCCGCCGGGCAGGGCTCGGTCGTGACCCTTACGGTGCTGGTCGCACTGCTGGTGTGTTTGATTCCGACGACCATTGGCGCGCTGCTGTCTGCGATCGGCATTGCCGGCATGGATCGCATGGTGCGTGCGAATGTGATCGCCACTTCCGGTCGCGCCGTGGAAGCGGCCGGCGACGTGGATGTGCTGCTGCTGGACAAGACCGGCACGATCACATTGGGCGATCGCCAAGCCTCGGCGTTCGTGCCCGCGCCGGGTGTGACCGAGCAAGAGCTGGCCGATGTGGCACAGCTGGCCTCGCTCGCGGATGAAACACCCGAAGGTCGTTCCATCGTGGTGCTCGCGAAGCAGAGATTCCAGCTGCGTGCGCGTGATCTTGCGACCGTCCCACACACGTTTCACAAGTTCTCGGCGCAAACGCGCATGAGCGGTGTCGACATCGATGGACGCAGCTTGCGCAAGGGCGCGGCGGACGCCATCCGCAAGGTGGTCGAAGAACAGGGAGGCACGTGGCCGGCCAAGCTCAGCGAGTCGGTGGATTCGATTGCGCGTCGGGGCGCGACTCCGATCGTCGTTGCCGATGGCCGGCGGGTGCTCGGTGTGATCGAGCTGCGCGACGTGGTGAAGGGAGGCATTCGCGAGCGCTTTGCCGAGCTGCGTCAGATGGGCATCAAGACCATCATGGTGACGGGCGACAATCGGCTCACGGCCGCCGCGATCGCAGCCGAAGCGGGCGTCGATGACTTCCTGGCCGAGGCGACGCCGGAGAAAAAGCTCGCGCTGATTCGGAGCAATCAAAGCGAGGGCCGCCTGGTCGCCATGTGCGGCGACGGCACCAACGATGCTCCGGCGCTGGCGCAGGCCGACGTGGCGGTAGCGATGAACACCGGCACGCAGGCCGCGAAAGAGGCGGGCAACATGGTCGATCTGGACTCGAATCCGACCAAGCTGATCGAGATCGTCGACGTCGGCAAGCAGATGCTGGTCACCCGCGGCGCGCTGACTACGTTTTCCATCGCCAATGACGTCGCGAAGTACTTCGCCATCATTCCGGCGGCGTTCGCGGCGACGTATCCCGCGTTGAATACGCTGAATGTGATGCAACTGGAAAGTCCCGAGAGCGCGATTCTGTCCGCGGTGATCTTCAACGCCATCGTGATCGTCTTTCTCGTGCCGCTGGCGTTGCGAGGGGTGAAGACCCGCGCAACCTCCGCAGCGCTGTTGCTGCGGCGGAATCTGTTGATCTACGGCGTCGGTGGCCTGGTCGTGCCGTTCATCGGCATCAAGCTCATCGATCTGCTACTGGTTGCATTCGGCCTGGTTTGAGGCACTCATGAGCGAGCTTCGTCCTGCATTGGTTTCGTTTCTGTTGCTGACGATCGTGACCGGCGTGGTGTATCCGCTGGTGGTCACGGGGATCGGTCAGGCAGTGTTTCCAAGCGCCGCGAACGGCAGTCTGATCCACGACGGCGACGCTTTGATCGGCTCGCGTCTGATCGGTCAGCCGTTCTCGGATCCCAGATATTTCTTCGGCCGTCCCTCGGCTACGGCGCCGCAGCCGTACAACGGCGCGGCGTCGAGTGGCTCCAATCAAGGTCCAACCAATCCGGCGCTGGCGCAAGCCATCAAGGATCGGGTCGCGGCGCTGCGTGCCCTGGATCCGGCGAACCAAGCGCCCGTGCCCATCGATCTGGTGACTGCGTCGGGCAGCGGCCTCGATCCCCACATTTCTCCTGCCGCGGCCGAGTACCAGGTGGCTCGTGTGGCTCGGGTGCGCAATCGCCCGGAGAGCGAGATCCGCGCGCTGGTGAAGCAGGCGACGGAAGGCCGGACGCTTGGAATTTTCGGCGAGCCTCGCGTCAATGTGTTGTTGTTGAATCTTGCTCTGGACGGCAAGAGCGCGGGCTGAGAGAAGGCGCGCACGAGCGTCGTGCGCGCCTTGTGGGACGTGGCGTGAACGATCAGCGCAACATCTTGCCGTCGCGCTTGATCACTTCGCCGCCCTTCATCACGAACTGCACGCGCTGCAGCTCGGTGATGTCGGCAATCGGATCGCCCTTGACCGCGACGATGTCGGCGTAGCGCCCGGCTTGCACCGAGCCGATGTCTTCGGGCGTGCCGATGAGCTCGGCGGCGTTGCGAGTCGCGGTGAAAATGGCATCCATCGGCGTGAGCCCGGCTTTCACGAGCAGCGCGAACTCCTCGGCCTTGTTGCGATTCGAGGTGGCGCCCTGGTCGGTGCCGAAAGCGATCTTCACGCCGGCTTTGTAAGCACGACCGGCGTTGCCGATCATGGTCGGCGTGACGGCAATGGCTTTCTCGGCGACAGTCGGCGGCAATGCCTCCGGCGTCTTGATCGCGGTCTGATAGATCGCGTCAGCAACCAGCAACGTCGGCACCAGGAACGTGCCGTGCTGCTTCATCAGCTTGTAGCTCTCCGCGTCGGCGTAGGTGCCGTGCTCGATTGAATCCACGCCCGCGAGGATGGCGTGATCGATGGCCTTCTTGCCGTGCGCATGCGCCGCGACTTTCAGACCGAGCTCGTGCGCCGTCTCGATCACCGTCTTCATTTCTTCGTCGGTCATCGTCATGTGATGCGGATCGTCGCCGATGGAGCCGACGCCGCCGCTGGGCATGATCTTGATGACCGTGGCGCCGCGGCGCCGATGCTCGCGCACTTTGATGCGAGCGTCTTCGGCGCTATCGACGATGGCCGCTTCGCGTCCTTCGAATACCAGATCCGGACGCAAGCCGTTGGCGCGATCCGAGTGTCCGCCAGTCGGTCCGAGCGCTTCGAGCGCGGTCCACAAACGGGGCCCGACGATCTTTCCCGATTCGATGGCACGGATCAGCGCCGGCGCGGTGAGCGGGCCGGAGCCGAGATCGCGCACCGTCGTGAATCCCAGTTCCACTTCGCGCCGCGCGTTGAGGGTTCCAGCGATCACTGCATCGCCTTCGGTTTGCGTGAAACGGTTCAGGGGACGACGGTCGCCGCTGGAAGAAATGTGATCGTGGGCTTCGATGAAGCCGGGCAGCACGGTGGCCGATGACAGATCGATCACCTCGGCACCGGCCGGGGTCACGAAACCGTTTTGAACGGCAACGATCCGTTCGTCCTTGATGACGATGGACACGTTGCTCTTCGGCGTGGCGGCCACGCCATCGATGAGCTTGCCGGCATGAATGACAACATCCTTGGCCAGCGCCGGGCCCGCCATCGCCGCCGTCATGACGGTCAGCGACATCAGCGCCTGCTTCACTGCATTCGCAATACGAAAGTTGTTGTTTGGTGTCATCGGGCAGCCCTCGCAACGGAAGTTTCAAGGTGGAGTGCAAATGAGCGTACACCGCGCGAAACAAGACTTTTTTGCGAATCAGATTAAGAGTGGCGCCGTGCCAGCATGATTAATGCGTCGCTCTCGCTCGCGGACGCGAAGGCTCCGCGTCCATCGGTGCAGGACGCGATGGTGCGAATGTTGGTGCAAGTTCCCCACGGATTGCTGAATCCCGAGCAACACGCTGTGTAGCGTCGGGCGATTTATCGCGCATGTCCGGGAGCGCACTCTTGTCGCACGTCGCAGCGATGCGATAGTGAACAAAAGTTTAGGAGACGATGATGTTGAACAAGAGTCTGATTGGCTGGGCCACCGTGGGCGCACTGGCAGTGACCGCCGTACCGGCGATGGCACAGGTGAGCGCCGGCAGCCAGGAAGTTCATGCGTATGTCGGTGAGGCGTTCGGCGACGATTTGAGCGATCGGCGCATCAATGGACGCACGCCCGAGCTCGATGACGACCTGACCTATGGCTTGCGCTATGGTTACAACTTTACCGACGCATGGGGCCTTGAATTGTCGCTGGGTCGGACCAATACGTCGGTGACGGGTCTGCCGGGGCGCGATATCGACCTCGACCTGACGACGTTCGACGTCGATGCGGTCTATCATTTCAACCCCGGCAGCCGCTTCGTGCCGTACGTGCTCGCGGGCATCGGTTACGCCAGTGCGGATCTCGATCGCCCGATCGTCGGCACGGTGAGCGGAGCGGGTCCGGCGCGAATCAATGACGACAGCGGCTTCACGCTGAACGCCGGCGTCGGTGCGAAATATTTCCTAACGGACGCGGTCTCGCTGCGCCTGGATGCGCGCTACCGCTATCTCGACAAGGTCATCGATCGCTTCGACGACTCGTTGAACACGTTCGAGACCACGTTCGGCGTTGGCTTCCAGTTCTGAGCCAGCGGTGCCCGGCGCAACTGGAGGTTGCGCCGGCACCGGTTCCATGGGTCAGGCGAGGCGCAGCTTCGAGGCGAGGATGCGCTTTTCGCCGCGGCCAGCGAACGACACGATTATCTGCCGATCCTCGGCTCGGACGATGGTGCCCGGCCCGAAGGTGCGATGCCTGACACAACGGCCTGGCGCGAAAGCGATGTTTGGATCGGCGGGCGCGGAGGCCGATTGCGCCGTTGTCGTGTGAACCACGCTGGCCGGTTGTTTGCAATTATCGCAGTGGTTGCAATCGTCGCCGCCCGGTTCGCCGAAGTACTCCCGTAAAAACCGCATCCGGCAGCCCAGCGATTCGCTGTAACTGATCATCGCCTGCAGGCGTGCACGTTCGGCTTGCTGCTGGGCTTCGAAGTCACCAAACAATTCCTCGAGCTGCGCGTTGCTCAACTTGCCGATCAGCGAGAGGGTGCGTCCCGAGCGTTCGACCAGCTCCAGTTCTTCCAGTGCACTGACCAACACGCTGACCCGGCGCGACGACAGGCCGCTGGCCTCGGCGAGCGATTGCATCGATATGGTCTTGCCCGCGGCGCTCAGCTCGGTCCAGCTTTTGAGCAGTTTCATCGCGTCGCTGCGTCGGGGCGCCTTGCCACCCAGGAAGAAGCTGCGGATGCGCTTGTCCTCCAATTTGTAGAACAGCACGCAGCGCGCCGGCTGATGGTCGCGACCGGCGCGGCCGGCCTCCTGGTAATAACTTTCCACGGACCCCGGAAAATGCCAATGCACGATCAGACGGATGTCGGGCTTGTCGATGCCCATGCCGAATGCATTGGTCGCAATCATCAGCCGGCACTGGCCGGACATGAATCGTTCCTGTGCGCTGGTGCGCGCGGACTTGCTCATGCGTCCGTGATAGCGCTCCGCCTCGATGCCCTGCTGCAGCAGCCAGGCGTGCAGCTCGTCGACGCGACGAACCGTCGCTGCGTAGACGATGGCGCTGCCGGATTCTTCTCGCAACAGCTGTAACAGCGCCTGTTCCTTTTCTTCACGGTTGACGGTGCGGCGAACTTCCAGGAACAGGTTCTCCCGCTCGATGCCCGTCTGTACGACGAGCGGATTCGACATGCCCAGCTTGTCGGTGATCTCCTCGATCAATTGCGGAGGGGCGGTTGCGGTCAAGGCCAGTATGACGGGCCTGCCGAGCGCTTCGATGGCATGGCGCAGCTCCAGGTAGGCCGGGCGGAAGTCGTGGCCCCACTCTGAAACGCAATGCGCCTCGTCGACTACGAACAGCGCGACTTCACGCTGTTGCAACGGTTGCAGGTGTGCGGGGTTTTGCAGTCGCTCGGGTGTGATCAGAATGATGTCATGCGCGCCGGCCTTGAGCTCGAGCTCGTGGACCTCCTGATCGGAGGCGGCCACTGTCGAATCGAGGCGCGCGGCTTCGATGTCCGCGGCTTCGAGGCGATCGTTCTGATCCTGCATCAGAGCGATGAGCGGCGAGACGACCACGACCGCGCCCCGCAGAAACAACGAAGGCAGCTGAAAGCAGAGCGATTTTCCAGCGCCCGTAGGCAGCACGCCGATGGCATCGCGGCCGGCCAGCACGGCTTCGATGAGCTCGCGCTGGCCCGGACGGAATCGTTGGACGTTGAAGCGCCTCGCGGCCACGGCTCGCACCGCGGGCCACGGCACTCGTTCTCCAGGATCGAATGTTCCTTCCGGCATGGAAGGAGTTACGCACGAGCGATCGTCAAGGTTGCATGCCAGCGATACGCACGACGGCTTTGGGTCGCGTCAGCGCGAACCCGAGGGCACCGGCAAGGCGACGCCCGTTGCCACCGGCTCGCCGAACCGAGGCCAGCCATCCTCGCTCCAGTCGAAGCGCTGAATGCGGGGCGCGCGCTTCTGAGTGCACTTCATGTCGGGGCCGGAGTTGGCGTGATAGATGATCCAGTGTTCCTTGCCGTCGGGGGACATGAAGAATCCGTTGTGTCCGGTCGCATAGACGCCGTTGGCGCTCTTGAGCACGGGCTGCGGAGATTTTTTCCAGGCCGAAGCGTCCAGGGGATCCGCTCCGGGCGCGGCGTGCAGCAGCCCGAGCGAATAGTCGTCCGACCAGCAGGCGCTGGCCGAGTAGGTCAGAAACAAATCGCCTTTCGGGCCGGCAAGAAACTCCGGGCCTTCGACGATCTTGCGGCCACCCTGCTGCTCCCAGGGTTGATCCGGGCGCGCGATCACGGTCTCTTCGCCGGTCAGCGTCCACGGATTCTGCATCTCCGCGATGGCCAGCGAGGTGTCCGATTCGGTGTAGGGCGAATAGACGAAATAACGTTTGCCGCCGTGAGTGAACACGGTGCCGTCGATGCCCGCGTGCGCGGTGTTGATGCGGCCACGATCGATCCAATCGCCCTGCAAGGGATCGGCGCCAGCGTTCTCCAGGACGAACACGCCGCGATGGGCGTCATCGGTGAAGCCGCTGGCCGTGGCGGAGTAGTACAGATACCACGTGCCGTCGAGGCGATGGAGCTCGGGTGCCCAGATGGAATGACTGTTGGGGCCGGTCTCCGGCGCGGTCCACACGTCGGCTCGTTCGGCTTCCGCCAGTCTGGCGATATTGTCGGTCCGCCACAGAGCGATGCGATCGCCGAGCGTGTGCGTGTAGTAGTAGACGCCATCGACCTGCGTGATCCACGGATCGGGACCCGAAGGCAGGAGAGGATTGGTATAGGTGCTCGCAGCCGGCGCGCTCGGCTCCACGTTGGGCGCTCCGCAACCGCTCAGGATCGATAGCGCCACGACGCCCGCAATCCTGTACCCGTTGAATCCCGGCATCGCTCGCACCTTCCCGCCGCTGATAAGACGTATTTATCTTATAATTAAGATCAGAATGTGCAAGGATAAAATTTCGGGCCTGCGAAGGGTGCGAGAGAGGATCGACGCAAATCCCTGGAGGGCGCGCCGCTGGCCAGGAACTTGTGCTGCTGCGCGCGGTTGAATATCCATCCAACCCGAGAGCAATGGCATGCGTAAGTTCCTGTGCATATCCGCCGCCATCCTCGCCGTCGCTGCCTGCAGCAAAGGCGGACAGGTGACCGGTGATGATCCGACGAGGAACAATGAAGGTCCCGGCGAAGGTCGCCCCATGGATTCGAGTCCGTCCGAGCGCAAACGATTGCCGGAGACGACACCGGATAAGGAGCGTCCGTATGCAGACGACAGCGCGCCGGATCAAACCACGACGGGGCCGCCGCCGGATTCCAAGTGACGCTATTGCAGAGTCAAGCCGGAAACGTTGCGGCAGTACTCGATCAGTTGATCCTGCAATGAACGATCGCGCGCCACCGGATTCAGCCGGCTTGGCTGCTTGTGATAGAAGAACCCGCCGCTGACGCGCGCCTCTTTGTCGTCGCTGACGGCGAGCCACGCTTGAGTGAGATGCGCCCGATCGAGATCGTCGTTGGCGCCGGGCCCGCCCATGCGCGTCTGCACCCAGCCTGGCGACACTGCGTTTGAAAAAACGTCCGGCCAGTGACGCGCCACTGCGAAGGCGAGGAGCACGTCGTGAAGCTTGGTGTCTGCGTACGCCTGGCTGCCATCCCAGCGGCGCTTCGACCACTGAATGTCGTCGAGACTGGAATGGGCGCCAAGGTGCATGCCCGAGCTGAGATAGATGAGGCGCCGCGGCTTCGGCATCAGGGCAGTGAGCGCATACGGCGCGAGCACGTTCACCGCCCACAATTGTGACAGTCCGTCGACGGTTTCGACGCGACGCGGCTCGCGATAGCCGATGCCCACGTTGTGTATCACGGCGTCGAACTGGCCGAACCGGTTGACCTGAGCTGCAACGTCGCGCATCGCCTCCAGCGTCGACACGTCGCCGATCACGACGCCCGCTGCTTTCGGCACTTTGGCCTGTGCGTCTTTCGCTCGCGCCCCATTGCGCGCGTGCAGTACGACCGAGTGTCCTTGATCGGCGAGCAACTCGCCGGTCATCAGACCGAGTCCTTGCGACGAGCCGGTGATGAAGACCTTGGCCATGGGCGCATGGTAGCTCGATTGCCCCGCGGAGGGCAGGACCGCCCTGCGGTGCGCGCCTCGCGAAAACATTCACACACGAGTGAGTGAGTATTGACGCGGCGCAGGGGCGGCGGCATGATCCGGGCCACGCGCTGGCTCCAAGACCGGCGCTTTAAGCAGGGGGGTTCCATGGCGTCTGGTTTGCTCGCGTCCGCCTCGGCGGTCGCACTGTTCGTGATACCAAGCATCGCGGCGGCCCAGGCCGCGGCGGAGGGCAATGCCCAGCTCGAAGAAATCATCGTCACTGCCACGCGCCGTAGCGAGCGACTGCAGGACGTTCCGTTGAGCATCACCGCGTTCTCACAAGACGATCTGACCAGCAAGGGCATCGTCGGCTACGAAGGGCTGGCGCGTGAAACGCCGGGCGTCGTGCTCAACAAGCCCACGGCCAATTTCAACAATTTCACCGCGCGCGGCATCGCCACGAACGGTTACGGCGCGAACCTGCAGAACACGGTAGCGATCTATATCGACGAGCTGCCGATCTCCAGCATCGGCAACACCACGGTGCTCGATCCGAATCTGTTCGATGTCGAGCGCATCGAGTTCCTGCGCGGACCGCAGGGCACGCTGTTCGGCTCGGGCTCGTTGTCCGGCGCGCTGCGCATTCTCACCAAGAGCCCGGATCTGAACGCGTTCGACGCCGCGGCCATGGTCGACACCGGCGTGACCGACGGCGGCTCGCTGCGGCAACGGTACAACGGCATGCTCAACACGCCGCTGGTCGAGGACAAGCTGGCGTTGCGCCTGGTCGGTTTCTATCGCGATGAAGAGGGGTATCTCGACAACATCGGTACGGGCGTCAAGAACTCAAACACGCTGGTCGATTGGGGCGGGCGCGCCATCCTGTTGTGGAAGCCGACGGATGCACTGTCGGTGCGCCTGCTGGCTTCGTACGAAGACAGCAATCCGAAGGACTCGTCGCTGACCGATCCATCGCTCGGCCGTCGCAAGCGCAATTCGGATCGTCCGGATCTGTTCGTCGGCGAGCTCACCACGTTCAATGCCACCATCGAGTATCAGTTCGAGGGTGCATTGTTCACCAGTTCCTCGACCTATTCGACGTTCGATCAGAAGTTCTTCGTCGATCTGGCCGGCACGTTCAATGGCGCGATCGCGTTCGGTCTGGATGCGTATGCCTACCAGGACACTTTCGTCGAAGAGCTGCGGCTGGCCTCGGAGGGCGGCGGCAAGTTCGACTGGGTGATCGGCGGCTTCTTCCTGGATCGGCGCAACGATGTCGACTATTTCTATCGTTCCACGCCGGAGTTCCTGGCGGCGCGCGGCATCACCGGGCTGCCGGATGAGTACTATCAGCGGCAGTACAACCACACGCTCTCGCACGAGATCGCGGGCTTCGGCGAGCTGACGTATCACATCAACGATCGTTTCTGGCTGACCGGCGGGCTGCGCTACGGCGGGCTGGATTCGCGAGCCTACGTCGAAGGCGGTTATAACAGCGCGTATCTCACCAATGCGCTGCTCGGCATCCCCGGTCCGCTGGCGATGATTCCGATTGCGCCCGTCGAAGGCGTCAAAGCGAAGGAGCGCCGGCCCTCGTACAAGGTGAGCGCTTCGTTCCAGCCGATTGCCGAAGTGACGACCTATGCGACGGTGTCGACCGGGTTCCGTGCCCCGGTGGTCAATGGTTTTGCCGGCCGTCCCAGCCTGGTCGATCCCAACGACCTGATCATTCCGAATGGCGCCGACACGGACAAGATCCAGAACTATGAGCTCGGCATGAAAGGCACCTGGTTCGGGGGCCGGCTGACCTCCAACCTCGCCGCCTACCTGATCGACTGGAGCGACATTCAGGTGCAGGCCAACCGGGTCTCGGACTCGGTGCAGTTCGCGACCAACATCGGTGAAGCGCGCAGCAAGGGCTTCGAGTTCGAGATCGTGGCACTGCCGATCCGCGATCTCCAGATCGGACTGAGCGGCTCCTTCAATCGGGCGCATGTCACCAAGCTGACGCCGCAGGAAGCGGCCATTTCCGGCGCGGTGCCCGATGCCAGACTGGCGGCGCCGAAATTCCAGGGCGCGGCGTATCTGAACTACGGCTTCGATGTCACAGCCAGCGCGCGGGGTTTCTTCTCGGCGGCGTTCCAGCATGTCGACTCGTTCCCGAGCTCGTTCCCGCGCGTGCCGGGCGCGCCGAATCAGATCCTGCCAACGTACGGCTACACCGATAGTTACAACAACGTGAATCTCACGTTGGGCGCCATTCTCCGGCAGCTGACGGTGACGACGTACGTGGAGAACCTGTTCAACGACGACTCGATCACGTACATCCATCCCGAAGCATTCCTGGCAAGTCGTTTCGGCACCATGCGGCCGCGGACCGTGGGCCTGCGCATCAACTACGATTTCTAGGAGCGTAAGTGGTGTCGACAGCGGCAGCCGCGCGGCCCGACGCACGAGCCTGGTTCGTGCTCGGCATGCTGTGCTTCGTCTACGTGCTGAACTTCCTGGATCGGCAGCTGCTGTCGATCCTGGCCAAGCCGATCCAGGATGATCTGGGCGTCACCGATGGCCAGCTCGGGCGGATCAGCGGGCTGTATTTCGCGCTGTTCTATTGCTTGATCTCGATCCCGGTCGGTTGGCTGGCGGATCGGACCAATCGGGTGCGCGTGCTGTCGTTCGCGTGTGCGCTCTGGAGCGCGGCAACCGTCGCTTGCGGAATGTCTTCGACGTATCCGCAGCTGGTCGCGGCGCGCATGGCAGTGGGCGTGGGCGAGGCGGGCGGCGTGCCGCCGTCGTATGCAATCATTTCCGATTACTTCGGTCCTGGCACGCGCGGCACCGCGCTCGGCTTGTTCAATCTGGGCCCGCCGCTCGGGCAGGCGCTGGGGGTGGCATTCGGCGCCTCGATTGCAGCTGCATACAGCTGGCGAAGTGCCTTCGTCGTGCTCGGCACCGTTGGAGTGCTTACTGCGCTGCTGGTCTATCTGTTCGTCAGAGAGCCGGAGCGAGGCCGCCTCGATTTCAAGCCGAGCGTGGCGCATTCATCGACGCCGGCGGAGAAGGCGGGTTTCTATCCAACGATTGCGATGTTCTTTTCGCGGCCCGTGCTGGTGCTCGTGTCGCTCGCGAGCGGCGCCACGCAGTTTGTCACCTATGCATCACTGAACTTCACGACGCTCTTCCTGATGCGCGAGAAGGGGATGACGCTGAACGAGATCGCCGTCTACTACGCGTTGCTCATCGGCATTGGCATCAGCGCGGGCATGTATGCATCCGGCCGTCTCGTCGACAAGTTCGCGCCGCGCGGCAAGCACGCTTATGCGATGGTGCCGGCCGTGGGGCTCGCGCTCGCGATTCCGTTCTTCATCGGCTTCGTATGGGCGCCGACCTGGCCGCTGGCCTTGCTGTTCCTCATCGGGCCGACGTTCTTCAACTATTTCTATCTGTCGCCGGCCGTCGCTCTCGTGCAGGAGGAAGTCCGGCCGCAGGAACGAGTGCTGGCGGGAGCGTTGCTGTTGCTGGTCATGAATCTGATCGGGCTGGGGCTGGGGCCGACGTATCTTGGCGCCATGAGCGATCTGCTGCGCGACAGCCACCCGAACGATTCGCTGCAGATTGCCTTCTACACGCTCGTGCCTTTCTATGTGCTCGCCGTGCTCATGTTTTTCGGCCTGGCTCGCAGGCTGAAGCGCGAGGCGGTCGCGACTGGAGACCACCCTTGATGTCATTTCGTTTGCGTGTCATTGCGTGGAGCGTGGCCGCCTTGTTTGCAGTACCCGCAGTTGCGCAGGAACCCGTCGTTCGTGCACCAGCCGGCACGGTGAAAGGCCAGTCCGTGGGACGGATCAATGTGTTCAAAGGGCTGCCTTACGCGCAGCCGCCGGTTGGCGCCGCGCGTTGGAAGCCGCCCGTCGAGATGCCGGCGTGGAGCGGCGTGCGTGATGCGACCAAGTTCGGCCCGGCCTGCCTGCAACCCAAGGCGCGCTCGGGAAGCATCTACGCGTGGGACCTCGGCGCAGTGAATGAGGACTGTCTGTTTCTGAACGTCTGGGCGAAACAGGGTCTCAGCAATGCGCCGGTCATGGTTTGGATTCATGGCGGCGCGCTCACTACCGGTTCCGGCAGCGAGCCCATGTATGACGGCACGAAACTCGCCGAACGCGGCGTCGTGGTGGTTTCGATCAACTATCGGCTCGGCGTCTTCGGCTACCTCGCACATCCTTTGCTGAGCGCCGAGTCGAACGACGACATCTCGGGCAACTACGGTCTGCTGGATCAGATCGAGGCGCTGCGCTGGGTGAAGCGGAACATCGGCGCGTTCGGCGGCGATCCGTCGAATGTGACGATCGCGGGCGAATCGGCCGGCGGCCTGAGCGTGATGTACTTGATGACATCGCCGCCGGCGCGCGGCCTGTTTCACAAGGCCATCGCGCAGAGCGCCTACATGATTTCCACGCCTGAGCTGAAGCAGGCGCGCTTCGGAGAGCAGGCCGCCGAGGCGCTTGGTGCGAAGCTCGTGTCGGCGCTCGGTGCCAAGGACCTGGCTTCGCTGCGGGCGACTGATCCGCAGAAATTGATGGATGTCGCCGCGCAGGCGGGTTACTTCCCGATAGGCACGATCGATGGCCGGGTGCTGCCGCGCCAGCTGGTCGAAGTCTTCGATCGTGGAGAACAGGCGCCCGTGCCCATCATTGCAGGCTTCAACAGCGGCGAGATTCGATCGTTGCGTTTCCTGGCGCCGCCGGTGCCGGCCAATGCAGCCGTGTACGAGGCGGCGATCCGCGACAAGTATGGCGATCTGGCCGACCGGTTCCTGAAGCTCTATCCAAGCACTCAACTGGAGCAGAGCGTCCTCGCGACGACCCGCGACGCGTTGTACGGCTGGACGGCCGAGCGGCTGGTGAGCAAACAAACCGCGCTGGGTCAGTCAGGCTTTCTCTATCTGTTCGATCACGGTTATCCGGCCGCCGAAGCCGCCGGTCTGCACGCGTTCCATGCGGCCGAGCTGCCCTATGTGTTTGGCACGGCGGCGCGAACACCACCGCTTTGGCCGAAGGTGCCGGAAACGGCGGCGGAGACAAAGCTGTCCGACGCGATGATCGACTACTGGACCAGCTTCATGCGCTTCGGCGAACCGCGTGCCGCCGGTCACGCGGGCTGGTCGGCTTACGGGTCGACTCGCGCGTACATGACCTTTGCCGGCGAGCCGCGAGCGGCGACACACCTGATGCCCGGCATGTATGAATTGAACGAACAGATCGTTTGCCGGCGGCGCGCCAACGGCGGGCAGCCCTGGAACTGGAACTTCGGCATCGTCTCGCCGCGTCTGCCGCCGGCTGCGGAGTCCTGTCGATGATCGAAGGATCGATGCAGGAGTTTCCGCTGACTCTGGACAAGTTTCTCGATCACGCGGCCAAGTGGCATCCGCGAGCGCAGGTGGTGACGGCGCGCGAGGGCGGCAAGTCCGACCGCGTGGGCTATGCGGAGTTGCGATCACGCAGTCAGCGTGTTTCCGCGATGCTGCGGAATTTCGGCATCGGTTTCGGCGATCGCGTCGCTACGCTGGCGTGGAATACGCAAGCCCACGTGGAGTGCTGGTACGCGATCATGGGCATGGGCGCCGTCTGCCACACGCTAAATCCCCGACTCACTCCTGCGCAGCTTGCGGCGATGCTGGCGCAGTCCGCCTGTCGAGTGATGATCGTCAGCGCGGACCTCGCGCCGCTCGCACAGCAGATCATCGAGCGCACGTCGACGGTCACCAGAGTCGTCATCATCGACGGGCCGTTGGATGCGTGGCGAGGCGAGCGGTATGGGCCCTCGGTGGTCACGCTCGAAAACGAGATCGCGACCCATGCAGATCCGGTCGAGTGGGGCCACTTCGATGAGCGATCCGCGTGCGGCCTGTGTTTCACCTCGGGTACGACCGGCGCGCCGAAGGGTGTCACATACACGCACCGATCGAGTTTTCTGCATACGTTGCGCCTGCTGCAGGCGGATGTCTTCGGCATCACCGGTGCGGACAGCGTGCTCGCGGTCGTGCCGATGTTTCATGCCAATGCGTGGGGCTTGCCGTTCGCAGTGCCCGCCGCGGGCGCAAAGCTGGTCTTGCCGGGTCGCCATGCAGACGGCGCGAGTCTGGCCCGTTTGATCGCCACCGAGGGTGTAACGATTGCAGTGGGCGTGCCGACGGTCTGGCTGGGATTGGTCGAACATCTCGAAGCGACGGGCGGCGAGCTGCCGATGTTGAAGCGCATCCTGGTCGGTGGCGCGCCGTTGCCGCCTGCATTGATGGAACGTATCGAGCGGCGCCTCGGAGTGACGTTGCAAACCAGCTGGGGCATGACCGAACTGTCGCCCTCGGGCACGGTGTCGGCACCGCACGATCCGAAGCGCTCGGCGGCCGTTTCTGGCCGCCCCGCGGTGGGTGTCGATCTGCTGCTGACCGACGCCGATGGCAATCCGCTGCCCGAGCAACGCGGCGTGGAAGGACACCTGCGCGTGCGCGGCGCCAGTGTGATCGAGCGTTATTTCGGCGAAGAGCAGCCCGCTACCGATGCCAATGGCTGGTTCAACACCGGCGACCTGGCGCGCATCGATGGCGACGGTCAGTTGATCATCACCGGTCGCGCCAAGGATCTGATCAAGTCCGGCGGCGAGTGGATCAATCCCGCCGAGATCGAAGCCATCGTCGGCCGCCTGCCCCAGGTTGCGCTTGCAGCAGTGATCGGCCGCAGCGATCCGAAGTGGGGCGAGCGTCCCATCCTGCTGGTGGAACTGCGCGAGCAGGGGGCGATTTCCGATGAGGCGCTGCTCACGACGCTGCGCGGCCAGGTGGCGCCATGGTGGATTCCCGATGCCGTGCTCCGCCTGCCCCGCATGCCACTGGCAGCCACGGGCAAGATCGACAAGATGCGCCTCAGATTAGAATACGGCGGTGGTTGAGGCGAACACGAACCCGGAGTGCCTCCGGAGCGTCTTCGCCCTTGCGCCAGGACGAAAGGAGGCTTGGAACAGTGCCAGCAAATGTGCCCCCCAAAAAAGTGAATGGCCGGCGGAAGCCTTCGGCCAGGGCGAAGTCGCCCGCGCGGGCCGCGAAGGCGCGCGGCAAGCGCCCGACCAAGGCCGAACAGCGCGCCGAGATGACGGAGCAGATCCTGGACGTGGCGGAGGATCTGTTCTCCCGGCACGGCTTGTATGGCGTCACGTTGAAAGACGTGGCCAAGCAGATCGGTGTGCATCACACGCTCATGAACTATTACTTCAAGGACAAGAAGAAATTGTTCGACGAGGTGTTCCGGCGGCGTGCCGTCGTGACCAGCACTCGCCGGATGGATGCGCTCGACGCGTACGAGCGGTCCACCAACGGCAAGCCGACGGTGGAAGGCGCGCTGCACGCGTTCCTCGACACCGACCTGGATCTTTATATCCAGGGCGGCAAGCGCTGGAAGAACTATGGCCGGCTCGGTGCGCAGGTCGCCAACACGCCCGAATGGGGTGCGGAGTTGATGGACAAGCATTTCGATCCGGTGGTGCTGAAGCTGATCGGGCTGTTGAAGCGCGCGCTGCCGCACTGTCGCGACGAAGATATCTTCTGGGGATATCACTTCGTGACCGGCGCGCTGCTGCTGACGCTGGCGCGCACCGGACGCATCGACAAGCTGTCCGGCGGCCTGTGCCAGTCGGAAGATTTCGAGGCCGTGAAGAAACGCATGGCCAGATTCATGGCCGGAGGCTTCCTGGCCGTGTGTGGCAGTTCATGAGTTGAAGGGGAATCGTATGAGATTGGAGTCGCGCGTCGCGATCGTTACTGGGGCTGGCGGTGGACTGGGCCGTGCACATGCGCTGCTGCTGGCGCGCTATGGTGCCAGAGTCGTCGTGAACGACATGGATCCGTCGGCCGCAAAGCGGGTCGCCGACGAAATCGTCGCTGCTGGCGGCGACGCGATTCCAGTGGCCGCATCGGTCGCCGACGAGGCGGCGGTCGCGACCATGATCGGCGGAGTCATGTCGCACTGGGGGCGCGTCGACATCCTCATCAATAACGCCGGCATCCTGCGCGACAAGACCTTCGCGAAAATGAGCCTCGCGGACTTCCGTCTGGTGCTGGACGTTCATCTGATGGGCTCGGTCATCTGCACCAAGGCGGTGTGGGACATCATGCGTCAGCAACAGTATGGGCGCGTGGTGATGACCACTTCGTCCTCGGGCCTCTACGGCAACTTCGGTCAGTCGAACTACGGGGCGGCCAAGCTGGCGCTGGTCGGGCTGATGCAAACATTGGGATTGGAAGGCGAGAAGCACAACATTCGGGTGAACTGCCTGGCTCCCACGGCCGCGACGCAGATGACGCACGGCGTGCTCGCCGAGGAAGCTCTACAGCGCCTGGATCCGAAGCTGGTCAGTCCTGGACTGCTCGCGCTGGTCGCGGAGCAGGCGCCGAATCGCGCGATCATGTGCGCAGGCGCCGGTAACTTTGCGCGTGCGTATGTGACGCTCACCAAGGGCGTTCACGTGGGCGATGGTGCCGATGCCGGCGAGCGCGTGATCGCGCAGTGGGAACAAATCAGCGATCGCACCGACGAGATCGTGCCGGCCTACGGTTTCAAACAAGCGGAACGCGAACTGGCCAGCGCCGGCTACGTCGCGCCGGCCATGGCCGAACGATAAGCTCGCGTTCGGATCCGAAGAAAACCGCCCGGTTCTGGCGGCGCTGCACAGATTTAGTGCTGGCGCCGCCTCGCGGTGGGGCACGAGAGTTTGATCATTCCAGCCGCCCGGCGCCGCGAAAAGCTGCGAGCGGCGCGAATATATTGAAACGATAATGCAAATTTTGCGGTGAGCATTCCGACGTGGGCAGGATGCGTGGCGCCCACATCATCGGAGGTCCGCGCTTGAACATCTCACGCTCCCGGTCTGCGGTTCGTTTGTTTGTGGCCGTCGCCCTTGCCTTGGGATCGACCTTACCGGCACACGCCGAGGTGCTGGATATCGGCGCCGCCAGCATCGCCGATCTGAATCAGGCTTACGCCACCGGCAAGCTCAGCTCCGAAAAGGTCGTGGCCGCGTATCTCAAACGCATCGAGGCCTACGACAAGCGCGGCCCGACGATCAACGCCGTCATCACCCTCAATCCGAAGGCGCTGCAGACGGCGAGGGCGCTGGACGCCGAACGCAAGAAAGGCAAGGTGCGTGGACCGCTGCACGGCATTCCGGTCGTGCTCAAGGACAACTTCGATACTTTCGACATGCCGACGACCGCCGGCTCACAACTGCTCGAAGGCTCGATCCCGCCGGACGATGCGTTCGTGGTGAAGCGTTTGCGCGATGCCGGTGCGATCATCCTGGCGAAAGTCAACATGAGCGAGTGGGCGGGAGGCGCGGGCGTCTACGGCACCACCGACCCACAGCTTGCAAAGAAAGGCGCGGTGCCAAACGGATTCAGCTCGGCGGGCGGACAGACGCGCAATCCTCACGATCTATCGCGCGGACCTGCTGGATCGAGCGGTGGCACCGGTGCGGCGATTGCCGCCGCCTTCGCGCAGTTCGGCATGGGGACGGACACCGGCGGATCGGTGCGCGGACCGGCGTCGGTGAATGGTCTGGTGGGATTGAAACCCACCAACGGATTGTTGAGTCGCGACGGTATCGTTCCTTTGTCGTTGACCTTCGATACCGGCGGACCGATGGCGCGCAGCGTCTACGATCTCGCGGTCGCGCTCGGCACGATGACCGGCGTGGATGCGGCGGATGCGCTTACGCAGACCAGCGCCGGCAAGTTCGAGACCGACTACACGCAGTTTCTGAAACCCGGCGCATTGCAGGGCGCTCGCATCGGTATCGCGCGTGATTTCATGGGCCGGAACGAGGAGACGGATCGCATCACCGAAGCTGCGATAGCAACGCTGAAAAAACTCGGCGCCGAAGTGGTCGACGAGGTGCGCTATCCGAAATATCTGCTGGACGTGCGGCAGTCGCTGCTGACCACGCTGATGAACGCCGACTTCAAGGTGCAGATCGGCGAGTATCTGGCCACGACCGGGCCCAGGTATCCCAAGTCCTATGCCGACATCGTGGCGCGCTCCAACGATCCGGCCACTCAGTATCGCAGCCCCGAGAAAGCCTGGGGATTGCAGTACAACGCCACCATCACGATCGACCAGACCGATCCTGTGTACGTCGCTGGCAAGGAACATGGCTTGCCGTTGATCAAGTCCGCCATGCTCGCCGTGTTCGAGAATTACCAGCTCGATGCGATCGTGTATCCGACCTCGCCCGAGCCGGCGACGCTGATCAATCCTCCGGACGGACAGCGCAGCGCCGGTGGAGGATCGGCCACGGCGCTGGCCAACCTGACCGGCTTCCCCGATCTGATCGTGCCTGCGGGCATGACCTCGCAGGGCCTGCCGGTCTCGATTTCTTTCTTCGGCCCGGCGTATAGCGAAGCGAAACTGATCGGCTACGGCTATGACTTCGAGCAGGCCACCAAAGCACACGTGCTGCCGAAGCACACGCCGAGCCTGCCGTCGGATCGGTTGAAGTACTAGCGCCCGACTGGAAATCGCCGACCTTCGCGTCGATGCGGAACAACGAGCAACAGCGACGGTTTTGGTCGAGGAGCAAGCACCGGAGGCCATCATGGCAACCCTGACAGCAGCCCGCTCGGGCACGTTTCGTATCGGCGGTGAGCTCGAAGTTCATCGATTGGGCTACGGCGCCATGCGCATCACTGGGGACGGCATCTGGGGACCGCCCGCGGACAGGGCCGAAGCGTTACGCGTGCTGAAGCGATTGCCCGAGCTGGGCGTGAACTTCATCGATACGGCAGATTCCTACGGGCCGGACGTCTCGGAGCAGTTGCTGCGCGAGGCGCTGCATCCGTATCAGGGGCTGGCGGTCGCGACCAAGGCCGGCTTGACGCGGCCCGGTCCGGATGAATGGGTACCCGACGGTCGGCCGGATTATTTGATCAAGCAGGCGCGCCACAGCCTGCAGCAACTCGGCGTGGAGCGCATCGATCTGTGGCAGCTGCATCGGATCGATCCCAAAGTGCCGCGTGACGAACAGTTCGCCGCGGTCAAACAGCTGCTCGACGAAGGTGTGATTCGTTTCGCGGGGCTGAGCGAAGTCACGGTCGAGGAGATCCAGGCGGCCGCGAAAGTGTTCCCGGTCGCGACGGTGCAGAATCTGTACAACCTGGCGAATCGTGCCGCCGAGCCCGTGCTGGAATATTGCGAGCAGCAGGGCATCGGGTTCATTCCCTGGTATCCGCTCGCGGCCGGCGAGCTGGCGCGCTCCGGCTCGGTGCTCGACAAGATCGCCAAGCAACACCGGGTCGCGCCGAGTCAGATCGCGTTGGCGTGGATCCTCAGGCGCAGCCCGGTGACATTGCCCATCCCGGGCACCTCGAAAGTGAAACATCTCGAAGAGAACATCGCGGCGGTCGACATTCAGCTTTCCGACAGCGAGCTTGCAGCGCTGAACAAGCTCAGGGCGTAGCTGCCCGCGCATCCGCGCGAGGGCGACATGGTTCACGAATGGGGCAGGCGCGCCGCAGGCCGTAGCTGAAGTGCACGACCCGATCGAAGTCGTTGCGCTGCCAGCCGAACGGCTCGTCGCTGACAATACCAATGAGGCGCGCCCTGCTTCGTCATAGGGGGCTTCGACGTAAGTGTAGTGCGCACCGATCGTTTGCAGGCAGCACGGCCTGCGTCGAAAGTCAGGTTGCGCGTCACGCACGGCCTCCGGATCGAGAGGTTCGACAATGAGCTCCGGCGCCGCGGCCGCCGCCGGATTGTGAGAACGATCACTTCAAAAAATCGCTCGGCCACATTATGTTCTGGTTTCTCCTGCCGATGCAGAACACGGGGCCACCCTCGGACCCTCGGCGGTCGTGCTGGGACTTGAATCACTTTTATCGGGAAGAGCGATGAATTTGCGTTGCGCCGGGACGGTTCTGTTCGGTTTGCTGTTGGGCGCCCACTCGGCGAATGCGAGCACGGGCTATCTGGCACGCCCCGAAGTGCGCCAGTTCATCCAGACCATGCAGACCGAGCACGGCCTGGACGTGAGCGAGCTCGAGCGCATCCTCGGCGATGCTCGTCATCTGCCGGTCGTGAGCCGCCTGATCGGACCGGAGCGGCCGAAGACGGCGCCACCGCCGGTTCGTTCCTATCCGAAATATCGCGCGAAGTTCCTGACCCAGTCTCGCATCGCCGCCGGCACCCGATTCTGGGACCTGCATGAAGCGGACCTGCGCCGGGCGCAGGCGGAATTTGGCGTGGCACCGGAGATCATCCTCGGCATTCTCGGCGTCGAGACCGCGTTCGGCCAGAACACCGGATCGTTCCGGGTCGTGGACTCGCTCACCACGATCGCTTTCGACGGCCCGCGTCGCCAGGACTATTTCCGCGACGAGCTCAAGGAGCTGCTGTTGATGGCACGCGATCTGAGCATCGATCCGCTCACCATCAAAGGCTCGTACGCGGGCGCGATGGGGCTGCCGCAGTTCATGCCGTCGAGCGTGCGCAAGTACGCGGTGGATTTCGATGGCGATGGCGTCGTCGACCTGATGGGCAGCACCTCCGACGCCATCGGCAGCATCGCCAGCTATCTCAAGGCGTTCGGTTGGGCCGAGGGCGAGCCCGCGCTGGTGCCGGTGCAGCTTCCGCCCGGCAGTGCGGCCGATCTGGTGAGCGGCCTGGAGCGTGCGCACGAGGTTGCGGCATTGAAGGAAAAAGGCGTCAGGTTTTCCATCAAGCGCCTGCCCGAAGGCACGTGTTCCGTGATCGAGCTGCCCACGCCCGGCAAGCCGTCGAAATACATGGCCGGCTTCGGCAACTTCGAGGCGATCACTCGTTACAACCGTTCCACGTTCTACGCCACCGCGGTGCTGGACCTCGCCAATGCGATCCGCGAAGCCCGCACGCACGTGACCGCGAGCAATTGAGAGGTTAGTGAGCAAGCGCCTCGCCGAAGTGCACGCCGC
>NZ_CALFXI010000009.1 GCF_937958065.1 uncultured Steroidobacter sp. | reverse complement strand
CAGTTCCCTGTACCGAGACGCCTTCCGTAACGCCCGAGAGTGGCTCGGCCTGATCGAAATTTCGATGAAGCGTGCTGAGGTCCGGTAGGTGCGTATCGGAGCGTCCGCGGATACTTCCCGACCTTCTATGCACGCCCCGCTCAGGCCTCCTCACATCTGAACACCTCACGTCGGAAGGCGGAGACTCAGCTCGAACTCGCTACCAGCCTGATCAGATGCGAGGGCGACATCTGAAGCGATGAGACTCGATTTCGGCCACTCGATGACAGATGAAAGCAATAGCTCCAACGCATCGACAATGCGCTCAACGTCCGGCTCGATCTCCTTCCGGGAAGGAGTTGAAGACACCAATCTGCAGTTACGGTCGTGCTCGTCGATATACCATTCACCTTGAATCCATGCGCGGACTGATTCCGGGGCGTTCGAGAATGTGTCGCAATACAGCTGCAACCACCCGAACCCACCCTTGGGATGCAGAAAGTGAAACATCCATATAGGTTGATGATGAGGGTACTTCCGAATAGTTAGAGAATGCCGATACGCAAAATTCTCCAACGCTGGCGCCATTCGCTCCAGGAAGCCTTGGGCGGCACTATCGCCGCGGGGCGGGTTTCCGATCACCACTTCTCCCCGAAAGGTCGCACCTCGATCTCGAACGTCCACGCCGAGGGCGGCTGCTGCGCCAGCCAGACCGCGCTTGCCGCCATTGCATCGGGTTGCAGGAAGAAGTCGTCGGGCTTGCCAGGCATCATCGCGCGGGTTCGCGGGATATCTACGACTGCATCGATGACGATCAGCGATACGTGAATGCCTTGCGGCCACAGGCTGCGGGCCATGGACTCGGCCAGGCTGCGCTGAGCGGCTTTCGCAGGAGCAAAGGCTGCAGTCTGAGGTCCGCCTCTGCGGGAAGCCGTCGCGCCGATGAAGATGATGTTGCCTGATCCGGCCGCCTTCATTGCCGGAATCACTTCGCGACTTGCGGCGAGCGCCCCATAGGCATTGACGCGCCACGCAGACTCGAATGCCTGCAGATCGATGCTCTCGACATCGCCCCAGACCCCGGAACCCGCGTTGTGCACCAGAGTGGCGGGATCACCGAGCTCGGACCGAATTTGAGCGAAGGTTCGAGCGACAGCGTCCGCATCGGAAACATCACAGGCGTAGGCTCTTGCGTCGGGCAAGCTTGCGGCCAGCTTGGTGGCGAACTGCGTACCGCGAGCGAGCAGCGCTACCGCCATCCCTGACTTCGAAAAGGCACGCGCCAACGCGGCGCCATTGCCCTCGCCAACACCCGTAATCACACAGAGCGGCTTGTTCATGGAATGTCTCCGTCAGGAGGACGTGGAACCGATCACCGATCGAAAGTATCGAGAGCGCACATTCTACTCGACAAACCTCGGGCGGCAGCGCGGAGGACAATCATCCCTGGCCGGGCATTGTCCCGCCGAACTATTCTTCCTGGATCGCGATGTTCAAGCGCGCAGCCGTTCTCTTCGGCGTGACGGCGCCATCGCGTTGCACGATCGTCACTACCGTGAGGCACGTGCCGAAGAACAGAATCAGCGATGAGTAATAGACCCAGAGCAACACGAGGATGAGCGATCCGGCCGCACCATAGGTCGAGGCCGGTGCTACGCGAGTGAGATAGAAGGAAATGAGGTACTTGCCGATCGCGAACAGCACGGCCGTGATGAAAGCGCCGCGCCACACATCGCTCCACTGCAAGCGGACATCCGGCAGCACTTTGAAAATCATCCCGAAGAGCAGCGTCGTCACACCCAGCGAAACGGCCATGTCGATGCCTCTCACCACCAGAGGCGGGATCGGAATCAGCTGATCTGCGTACTCGACGACGCCCGTAATGGCAACGCTGACCACGAAAGACGTGACCAACAGGAACCCGATGATCAACACCATGCTCAATGAAAGCAAACGCACGGTGACGAAGGTCAGGATGCCGCTTCGCGTGGGCTTGGCAACGACGCCCCAGAACTGGTTGAGCGAGCTTTGCATCTGTGCAAACACGGTCGTGGCGCCGAACGCGAGCGCGCTCAGTCCCAGCAGCGTGGGTAGAAACCCCGCCTCCTTCAATTGGGATCGGCGGACGGCCTCCTCCACCGCCGATGCCGCCTGCGCGCCTACGAGATCGGCGATCTTCGCCGAGATCTCTCCGCTGGCCGCCTGTTCGCCATAGACGGTACCGACGATGGCGACCAGCAGGATCACGAGGGGTGCAAGCGAGAACAGCGTGCAAAAACCCAACGCTCCGGCATGCTGGAACGCGTTTCGATCCAGCCAGAGATTGACGGCGTTCTTGACGAGCGGGAAGAAAGTGAGCGGCGGCATAACGCACGATGATGCCCAGCGCGGATGGTGAGTTCAACCGGGACGCCGTGCGCCCGCGGCCGCTCTTGTTCGCCGCTTACCCCATGACTGAAGCAGCGACTCGCCCGAAGCGCGGACGCACATCTTGCATAACTGCCTCCGCAAAATGGTCACCTCCAGGCCGAGCACAGCTCACATTCACTCAGTGCGCGGTAAAGCCGCCATCCATCGGCAAGCGGACACCAACGACGAAGCTGGCACCGTGGCTGCACAGCCATAGCACGGCGGCTTGTGCCTCGTCGGTCACATCCCAGATCACGCCGATAGCGATGCCGCCTTCCTCGACGATCTTGGCCGCTTTTTTGGCGGCATGTTTCAGCCCTCTAGCGTGGCACTTCTCGATGACGAAGGGATGAGACGTTGCCAGCACGCATACGGCCAGGGAAATGATGGTTTCCGGAGAGCATGCGCAATCTCTCGAAATGACGAGCAGTACGGATCTGCCCCTGCAATCTGCTCGTCACGCGTAAATGGCTGAAAACCGCAGGCGCCGGGCCGACGGTGCACTCACCGCGGTATCGGGTCTACCATCGGCGTGATGGGAGCTTGCCCGGCGATCGCGCCGCCTGCAGCGGCGCATCAAGCAAAGGGGGATGCCATGCCCGATCCAGTACTCTCCAGCCAGCGCCCGACGCCGTTGGTCGTTGCGCCTGGTCAATTCCAGTACACCCGCCCGCAAAGCGTCGAGGATGTCGTTGCGCTGATCGATGGACACGGGATCGAGATCGTCGATCTCAGATTCACCGACCTTCCCGGCCTGTGGCAGCATTTTTCGATCACTCTGCCCGAGGTCTCGACGCGGCTGTTCGAGGACGGGATCGGCTTCGACGGCTCGTCGATTCGCGGGTTCCAGGAGATTCATGAGTCCGACATGCTCCTCAAGCCCGATTGCACCACGGCGTTCGTCGATCCCTTCTACGAGCGGCCGACGCTGGCGCTCATCTGCGACGTGGTGGACCCGATTCTGCGTCTGCCTTACTCGCGCGACCCGCGCTACATTGCACGCAAGGCAGAAAACTACGTGGCCTCGAGCGGGATCGCAGATACCTGCTTTTTCGGTCCAGAGCTCGAATTCTTCATCTTCGATTCCATCCGCTTCGGCCAGGACGCGCACTGCGGCTTCTATTACATCGAGTCCGCGGAGGCCGAGTGGAACACCGGTCGCGACGAAGGGGCGTTCGGCGGCGGCAATCTCGGTTACAAGGCGCGCTACAAAGAAGGCTACTTTCCGGTTCCGCCGCACGACACGCTGCAGGATATCCGCTCGGAGATCGTGCTTGCGCTCATGGGCGCCGGCATCCAGGTGGAAGTTCATCATCACGAAGTTGCCACGGCCGGCCAGAACGAGATCGACATGCGCTTCGCGCCGCTGCTGCGCATGGCGGACAACGTGATGATCTACAAATACATGAGCAAGAACGTCGCACGCCGCCACGGCAAAGTGGCGACGTTCATGCCGAAACCCATCTTCGGGGACAACGCGAGCGGCATGCACTGCCATCAGAGCCTGTGGAAGGACGGCAGGAATCTGTTCTTCGATCCTTCCGGTTACGCACTCACTTCCGAGACCTGCAGATGGTATATCGGCGGCCTGCTGAAGCATGCACCGGCGTTGATGGCCTTCTGCGCGCCGACGACCAATTCCTACAAGCGCCTCGTTCCGGGTTACGAGGCGCCTGTCAATCTGGCGATGTCTCAGCGCAATCGCTCGGCGGCCGCACGAATTCCGATGTACTCCGACTCGGCGGAATCCAAGCGCGTGGAGTTTCGCTGTCCGGATCCGTCGGCGAATGCGTACCTGGCTTTTGCGGCCATGGTGATGGCCGGCCTCGACGGCGTAAACAATCGCATCCAACCGGGAGAGCCACTGGACAAGAACATCTATGATCTACCGCCGGAGCAAGCCCGCAACGTGCCGCAGGTGCCCGGCTCGCTCGAAGAATCCCTGCGCGCGCTCGAAGACGACAATGACTTTCTCAGAAAGAGCGACGTATTCACCCGCGATGTGATCGAGACCTGGATCGACTACAAGCGGGTGCACGAGATCGATCCGGTTCGGCTGCGACCGCATCCATGGGAGTTCCATCTCTATTTCGACATGTGACCGCCGCCCTCGGGATTTCCTTCCCCGCGTGACGGCTGTGCCCGCCTGCGAGTCGGGATGAGGTGATGTTGAGCATATGTCTGCAGCGCTCCGCCCTGCTACGTCCCTATAGTGCGCATTCAGCGCGGCGCTTTGCTCAATCACTCGCAGTGACCCGATCCCGTTGATTCTGCAATGGGTAAGCGCGGATCGGTCATGAAGTGCTGCGCCGACAGCGTGCTTGCTTTATCCCTTGCTTGTCATCTTTTTCGAGGATATGTAGTGAAACGTCCGATTTTCCTGGCTGCGGCCGCCGCAGCTGTGCTCGTGCAGGGATGCGCAACCTCGTCGATTCCCTCCACGGCAACCCAGTCCGGCACGGCTGGTTCGGAATCGGCCTCGCCGATGAGCACACTTGCCGACAGCAACAGCGTCTCTCACGTCACGATCTGCACCAAGCCGAATGGTTGCCAGCCTGGTGACGCGGCAGTGGCGCACGGCGATGACATCGGCCCGGAGAAGAATGCGCCGTTGGTAGATGGCCATCCGCTCCCCTCGGTGGTCGTCACTCAGTGCAATCTGCTCGTCGCCGTGTACATGACGATGCCGGATGGCCGCCTGCTGCGCTTCGATAACAAGGCGGAGGTTGCCGCCGAAGAGCTCGTCAGCATGGCCTACACCGCAACACGCAGCGAGCGCGTCGAAGTCTCCTGCGAAGGCACCGGCGCGTCCGGCTACGAAACTCACGGCCCGGTCTGACCGGGCCAGCAGGCGGCTGCGCCTTCGAGCTTTCTTTTTCAGCCGCTCGGAATGCTCAACACGACCTTACCCGCGACCCGCCTCTGCCAGATCAGATCGTGCGCGCGCGCGACGTCACGAAGTGCAAACACGTTTTGGACATGAACTTGTAACACTCCGGACTCGACCAGGGCGCTCAACGATTCGAGACCTCGCCAGTCCGGCTCGACGAGATACGCCGACGCGCGCACGCCAAGTGCTTTCGCTTCGTCGTACAGGGACGGCGCCCACGCAGCTTGCGCGCTGACCAGCAGCCCGCCCTTGCGAAGCACCTTGAGCATTGCTAGGCAGGTTTCACCGCCGACCAGCTCGATGACCACATCGGCGTCGCAGACTCGCTCGTGAACGGCAGTCACCGTGTAGTCGATCACCTCGTCCGCTCCCAGCTTGCGGCAGAACGCATGTTTCTCGGCGCGAGCCGTCGCGATCACATGCGCCCCGCGCTGCTTGGCGATCTGAATCGCCAGGTGCCCGACCCCGCCGGCACCGCCGTTGATCAGTACCCGCATCCCGGGTTGCACCCTGGCTACGTCCACGAGCATCTGCCAGGCACTCAAACCGGCGAGCGGCAACGCTGCCGCATGCACAAGATCGATACCGAACGGCTTCAGGGCGAGATGCCGCGACGGTGCGACGATATATTGAGCGTAGGCGCCCGCTGCGCGTGGAAACCAAGGCATGCCGAACACTTCATCGCCCACTCTGAATCGTGTGACGCCATAGCCCACGGCTTCAACGACGCCAGCCACATCCCATCCTGGAATGTGCGGCAAGCTGAGCGCGCGCATATAAGCTTTGCCCTCGCGCGTGTACACGTCGACCGGGTTCACGCCTGCAGCGTGCACTCTGACGAGCACCTCGGTCGGCAGCGGCACCGGCCGCTCCACTTCCGTGAGCTTCAGTTGCTCCGCTCCACCCCAGCTTTGCTGCTGGACCGCCCACATCTTGTTCACCAGTCGATTCCTCGATTGCATTGACACGCTACAGACCTGTATCTAGTATCGCTACAGGTCTGTAGCGTGTCGAGAGCAGGTTCACGCAAGGGGTGGCGACGAATGGCACTTCAGTCCGCATGAGACATCAATTGGTTGAGCCTGGTTGAGTGGCCCTGCCGCTTCAGACTTTGCGAGTCGAGACGATGCCGCCCAGGAACGTGGCGACCGCTTTTGCGACAAAAGCCTGCAACTCGTCCGCCTTCGGTGCTGAGCGGATGCGCAGGATCACGGACAGATGCAGATTGCCGCGAATCATCCCAACGAACTGGTCGGCGGCCGCCTCGCAATCGGCGACATCGATTTCCCCTGCCGCCCGCCGCCGTTCCAGCACTTCGGCGAGCCTGCCCGCGACCAACCCCGGCCCGCTGTCGTAAAACAGCTTCGCCAGGGCCGGAAAGCGCGTGCCCTCGGAGACGATGATGCGGTAGAGATTCAATCCGGTCGGCGTCATCAGCACTTCGGCCAGGCCCGTGCCGAAGTCGAGCAACGTCGCTCGTAAGCTCTTGGACTCGTCGGTGTCCGGCGCCAGCGTGCCGAGCGCCGCGTTCAAGTTGTCACGCACCATCGCCGCGAACAGTCCTTCCTTGCCGCCGAACTCGCTGTACACATCGCGCTTCGAGCCGCCCGCCTCGGCAATGATCGCATCGATGCTGGCACCCGCGTAGCCGTGCTTGAAGAAGATTTTGGAGGCGACCCGCAGGATCTGCGCCGAGCGCGCGCGACCGGCGAGCGAGGCACGTGCCCTGCCGACCTTCTTGGTTGCAGTTTTCGCTTTCGACATGCGTCACCTCTTTTTGGTACTACACCGTACCAATCCAGCGCTGCTATGGTAACGTATCGTACCACAGCGCGCCGTGGCGCGCTCGCACCCAGCGGAGCAGCACCTTGGACACCCTCGCCCCAGCAGCAGCCGACATCGACACACAGGAAACTCGCGAGTGGCTCGACGCCTACGAGAGCGTGCTCGAACACCAGGGGCGCGAGCGCGGCCATTTCCTGATCGACGCACTCCTGCAGCGCGACGCCGCTCTGCACGGCGACCGGCGCGCCATCGTCACGACGCCCTACGTCAACACGATCGCCGCGGAAAACCAGGGCGAGTATCCGGGCGATCTGGAGATCGAACGGCGGATCAGCGCCTGCATTCGCTGGAACGCGATGGTAACCGTGCTGCGCGCGGGCAAGCACTCGAACGTCGGCGGTCACATCGCGACCTACGCTTCGGCCGCCGTGCTTTACGATGTGGGCTTCAATCATTTCTTTCGCGCGCGCACGCGGGACTCCGGCGGCGACCTGCTCTATCTGCAAGGGCACTCAGCGCCCGGCTTCTACGCCCGCGCGTTTCTGGAAGGACGAATCAGCGCGGACCAACTGGATAACTTCCGCCGAGAAGCCGGTCGCGACGGCCTGCCCTCCTATCCTCATCCGCGGCTCATGCCGCACTTCTGGCAGTTCCCCACGGTCTCGATGGGGCTCGGACCGATCACCGCCGCCTATCAAGCACGATTCATGCGGTACCTGGAGCTGCGCGGACTGCTGCCACCGCAGAATCGCAAGGTCTGGGCGTTTCTGGGCGATGGCGAGATGGATCAGCCCGAGTCGCTTGCGGCCATCTCGCTCGGCGGGCGCGAGAAGCTCGACAACCTGATCTTCGTGGTCAACTGCAACTTGCAGCGCCTCGATGGCCCGGTGCGCGGTAACGCCAAGATCATGCAGGAGCTCGAAGCCGTGTTCCGCGCAGCCGGGTGGCACGTGCTCAAGGTCATCTGGGGCAGCAGTTGGGACGCGTTATTGAACCGCGACAGCACCGGACTGCTACGCCAACGAATGATGGAATGCACGGATGGCGATTATCAGACGTTCAAGTCGCAGAACGGCGCCTATGTCCGGCAGCATTTCTTCGGCAAGTATCCAGAGCTGCTCGAACTGGTGCAGGACCTGTCCGATGACGAGATCTGGGCGCTGGAGCGTGGCGGCCACGATCCGCGCAAGGTGTATGCGGCCTATGCAAGCGCGATGCGCCACACAGGGCAGCCGACGGTCATCCTCGCGAAAACGGTCAAGGGCTTCGGCATGGGCGAAGCGGGTGAAGGTCTGAACGTCAATCATCAGTTGAAAAAGATGGGGCCGGAGGCGGTCCGGGCGTTTCGTGATCGATTCGCCTTGCCCGTGCCGGACGATCAGCTGACCGAGATGCCCTACTTGCAATTGGACCCGCACAGCGAAGATGCGAAGTACTTTACGGCGCGACGCTCGCTGCTGGGCGGCCCCATGCCCGCGCGCTCGTCCACTCACGATCCGATCGAGATTCCGGATCTCGCGACGTTCGACAGCCAGCTGCAAGGCTCGGACGGCCGCGAGTTTTCGACGACCATGGCATTCGTGCGCATCCTCAGCGCGCTGCTGAAGGATAAGCGCGTCAGCAAGCGGGTCGTGCCCATCGTGCCTGATGAATCTCGCACGTTCGGCATGGAAGGTTTGTTCCGCCAGATCGGCATTCACTCGCACGTCGGCCAGCTCTACACGCCGCAGGACGCCGGACAGCTCAGCTACTACAAGGAGGCGAAGGACGGACAGATCCTGCAGGAAGGCATCAACGAATCCGGTGCCATGTCTTCATGGATCGCAGCCGCAACGTCCTACAGCAATCACGGGCTGGCGATGCTGCCGTTCTATATTTTCTATTCCATGTTCGGCTTGCAGCGCGTGGGCGACCTCGCGTGGGCCGCGGCCGACTGTCGCGCTCGCGGCTTCCTGCTCGGCGCCACCGCCGGACGCACGACGCTGATGGGAGAAGGACTTCAGCACGCGGATGGCCACAGCCACGTGTTCTCATCGGTCATACCGTCGTGCCTGTCGTATGACCCGACGTTTGCGTACGAGCTCGCCGTGATCGTGCAGGGCGGCCTCGAACGCATGTATCGCGATGACGAGGACGTGTTCTATTACATCACTCTGCTCAATGAGAACTACGCCCACCCTCCCATGCCCCCAGGCGTGCGCGACGGCATTCTCAAAGGGCTCTATCTGCTGCAACCCGCAGACACCCAGAAGTCCGATTGCATCGTTCAGCTCATGGGCAGCGGATCGATTCTGCGCGAAGCGCTCGCCGCCGCCGACTTGTTGAAGCAGGACTTCGGCGTCGCAAGCAATGTGTGGAGCGCCACGAGCTTTACAGAGCTGCGACGGGATGGACTCGAAGTCGAGCGTTGGAACATGATGCATCCGCAGTCACCGGCGCGCGTCAGTTACGTGCAGCAGTGCCTCGCCTCGCATCCGGGCCCTGTCATTGCTGCGACCGACTATATGAAGATCGTCCCGGACCAGATTCGGCCGTTCCTGCCGGAGCGACGCTTCGTTTCATTGGGCACCGATGGCTACGGTCGTTCCGATACGCGCGAGGCGCTTCGCAAGTTCTTCGAAGTAGACCGGCACTACATCGTCGTCGCTGCACTCAAGGCGCTCGCAGATGACGGTCGCATCCCGGCCAGTCGGGTGAGTGAGGCCATCCAACGCTATGGCATCGACGTCGAGCACGACTACTGCAGGTAGCCCACGATGAGCCGGGTGGTTTCGTCGATGAACGCCTTGACTGCGGCGTCGTCGGAGAGCATTGCAGGGTTATGCAGCACCGCGGAGTGCGTCAGCGCTTCGATCGATGTGACGCACACGAACGACGCGAGCTCCAGATCGACTGCGCGCAGTTCGTCGCTGTGGCGCTCGAGGTAGGCCCGAAACAAGGCGTAGTTCTCTCGGCTGAACGTTTCGACCTTCTCTAGCCTTCCCGTACGTGGAATCTGCTCTGCCAGCACGCGATGAAGCCTGGGGTCTATGCGATGCGCCTCGATCGCGGCGGCGACGAGCGTGCGCACCGCTTGCTTGATCGGTTGGCCCGATGCCTTCTGGAGAGCGCTGCGCGCGACCTCGCCAAGCTCCTGGCGGTGCCGATCGATGACTGCGGCAACGAGCGCATCCTTGCCTGGAAAATACTGATAAAGAGAACCGACGCTCACCCCTGCCCGCTCGGCGATGCGATTGGTGCTCGCTCGATCAAAGCCTTCCAGGATCAGAATACGAGCAGTCGCCTCGATCAAGGCATCGACGGTCGCGCGCGATCGCTCCTGAGACGCATGTTTGCGGGGATTTGTGAGCGGTTTGCGCGCCATTCTTCGCGCTCCGAATGCGAGTAGTGAACACGAGCGATCGCTCGTATTCTGCACGCGTGATCCGGAAGTGCAATGGAGGCAGGAGAAACGCCATGACTCACACGACCTATTCGCAGCTCATAGCCATGAAACGCTGGGCCGATCTCGGCCTCTACGATGCGGTGACTCGGAACGTCGACCGGCTGAGCCCGGAAGACAGCTCGATCATGCTGCGCATCCTCGACCATATCCATACGGTCGACCGGATCTTTCAGCACCACCTGCAGGGAGTGCCGCACACGTTTCGCGCAGCGCGCTCTGAGAACCTGCCGCAGCTCGACGCGCTCGCGAAGAGCGCAAGAGAAGTGGATGAATGGTACGTATCGTACGTAGACAGCCTGACGGACAGCGACTTCGAGCAACCGGTTGAGTTCGTCTTCACGAGCGGCAAACCGGCGCGCATGCGGCGCAGCGAGATCCTCCTGCACGTGTGCCTGCACGGAACGTATCACCGGGGCAACGCCGGTGCGGTGCTTCAATTGAAAGGACTGACTCCGAGCCGCGACTCGATCACGGACTATCTCGAAGACATGGAGGGAAATCCGGCCGGAACATGAGAACGCAGCGCCATGACTTGCCGACCCACTGCCGTACTTGCGCGGACAGGACGACGCATTCGGAGAAACAGTTGGAACGGACCTGCGCGCCACGGATTGTCTTTTACACAGCCGAGAAGGACTACTAGCCATCATGATCTCGACCCCGATCACGCGCGGACTGGCGGTTCTGTCACTGGCCTGGGTGACCACGCCCGCCCTCGCGGCCCAAGCCGCTCCGCCAGCCTTCAACAACAACTGCCGAACGTGCCACTCCGTGAAGGAAGGCGACAATCGGCTCGGACCGTCGCTGCACAATATCTACGGAGCCAAGGCGGGGTCGTCGACGACCTTTGGCAATTACTCGCAGGGCATGAAAAGCTCCGGCATCACCTGGGACGAGGCGACGCTCGATAAATTCATCGCCAATCCCGAGCAGGTGGTTCGGAACAACAACATGAAGCCCTACAAGGGCATCGACGATCCAGCCGTGCGCAAGCAGATCATCGATTTCCTGAGATCGCAAAGCGCGGGGCCTTGAGGGAATCTTCGCAACGAACCGAGCGCCCGCATGCACTGCCCACCTCACGTACGACATCCCCTCCATCGAAGCGAGTCGGATGAACCGAGGCCTGGCGGGCGGCGTTGATAGCCGTCGTGCTCGCATGAGCGGATCGTCGTCTTCGCCGGAGTGAGCCCTCGAATGAACGATCCCGTGTCATCCTCACTGATGGACGTCTCGGCCTCGGCCGAGACGCTGCAGATCGGCTCGGAGGCTCACAAACAGCTGTTCTGCCGACAATTCATCGACACCTATACCGATTTCGAGCCCGCCGAGCTCGCCTGGCCCGAGTTGAATGCGACCGAGCTCGAGCGCATGCGCAGCGTGCCGTTCTGGCAGGAGGTCCGGCACACCGAGCGCCGCGCAGCGGCAATCGTTGCAGCGTTCTCCGCATGCGTAACCGATCCGCTCATTCGCGAAGCAATGGTCCTGCAGGGTGTCGAGGAGGCGCGCCACGCCCGGCTGCTCGCGGTGATGATCGATCGTTATGGCATCGATGCACCGGAACGGCCGCTCGCGCCGATCGAGGGCAACCTCGAAACGCGCTTCATCGATTTCGGCTTCGGCGAATGCCTCGACAGCTTTCTCGGCTTCGGCGCTTTCAAGTTTGCGCGCCAATCGCAGTTCCTGCCGGACTCGATGTTCGAGATCTTCGACATGCTGATGTTCGAAGAGACGCGCCACATCGTGTTCTTCATCAACTGGATGGCCTGGCGCGAAACTCAGCACGGCCGCCGCGCACTGCTACGTCATGCCAACTCGCTGCGCTTCTACGGCCGCGCCATCGCTCGGCTCGCAGGTGCCGTGCGCCGCGGACAGAAGGAATCCGAGGGACGCGAATTCTCGACGACGGAGGTGAGCCAGTTTCTCGAAGGTTTGACGTTCCGCCGTTTCGTCGAAGAGTGCCACAGCGAGAATGCGCGACGCATGCGCGCTTTCGACGCATCCCTGCTCCAGCCACGCTTTCTTCCGCTGCTCGCCGATGCTGCGCTGTCGGCGTTTCGTCTGTGGAACAAACTGAGCCCGGGTGCGGCCGAGCCGCCGGGGAAGAAATAGCGGCGTCACGTACGATCGAGTCGCACCTCCTCGGCTATAGGCCAAATAACCTGCGCGCGTTGCCCGAGCGGATCTTGGCCTTCTCCTCCGCGGTCAGGTCGAGGCGCTCCAGCGCGTCCACGGTCCTGCCCAGGCCCATCTGCGGATAATCCGATCCGAGCAGCACGTGATCGATGCCGACGTTGCGCAGGGTCCAGACGAACTCGGCTTCCAGCGGTGAGTCGGCCGCCAACAGCACCGCCCCCGAGATGTCGAAGTTCAGATTGTCCATGCCGAAGCCGTCCGCGGTGCGGGCCAGCGCCAGGATGTTCCAGAACCGGAAGTTCGTCCCGCCCATGTGGGCGAGAATGAACTTCGTTCCGGGCACGCGCACCACCAGGTTGAACAGCTTCTCGCTGTCGCCGGGCAGGATATTGGCGTTGTCCATCAGCACGATCATGCCGAGCTCCCCGGCCCTGCGCACCAACGCCTCCACGCGAGGGTCGGAGACGTCGAAGCGTTGTGTGTGTGCATGAATTTTCAGGACCTTGACGCCGGCGCCGGCCACGCGGGCCAGTTCGCCAAGGGCAGCGGATCCGTCGTAAGGATGGACGGTGGCGATGGGCAGAACCTGCGGATGCTTCGCCGCCAGCGCGATCACGCTGTCGTTGCCTGCACGGATCTTGTCCAACTCACCCTGGAGGGCCTGGTGCGGTCCGCCGAACCACATCGCGCCCAGCCCCAGCAGCTCCACGCCGGCGGTCTTGTTATCCGCCTGGTAGGCACGCAGCGATGTTTCGCCATCACGTAGATGAACATGCACGTCGAACACCGGGACGCCCGCGGCGGCAGTGCCGGAGAGCAGGAAGAGGAATATCGCCAGATTTCGCAACATTCTCGGCTCCACTTATCTCGTGACCCTGGCAGTGTAGCAGCTCGGGGACAAACCGCTTCCAGCGTCGTCCGGTGCTTTCCGGCATGCGCTCATCCATAACTTCAAGTCATGGGACACCTTCAGATTTCGATTCGCTGCGCACGCGGGGCCCGTCTAGCATCGCACTGGGTTCGTCGAACAAATGCCAGTCATCACACATGCGGGTCATCATCGTTGGAGCGGGGGTCGTCGGGGCGGCCACGGCCTATTTCGTCGCCAGGCGGGGCCATGAGGTCACCCTGATCGACCGGCATCCGCAGCCCGCGCAGGGCACTTCGTTTGGCAATGCCGGCCAGCTCTCCTATTCATATACCGACACCCTTGCCGACCCGAAGCTGCTGCGCCGTCTGCCGGGGATGCTGCTCGGGCGCGATGTGGGTATGCGCATCCTCATGGACGCTGCGCTGGTGCCCTGGGGAGTGCGCTTCCTCTGGAATTGCACCCGCCGTCGCGCCGACCGCGGTACGGTTCGGCTCCTGCAGCTTGCTTCTGAATCCGCCGCCGCACTCGAAGATCTGCTCGAAGACATTCCGCTCGACTTCGCCCATCGCCCGGCAGGCAAGCTCCTGCTGACCTCCTCCGAACAAACCCTGGCAGGCTTGCGCCGGCGTGCCGAGCTCAAGCGCATGCATGGCGTGCAAATCGAAATCATCGGTGCGGACGAATGTATGTCCATCGAACCCGCACTCACCGGCTGGCGCGCAAAGATTGCGGGTGCGGCGTATTCACGTAACGACAGTGCGGGCGATTCGTTGGCGTTCACGCGCGGGCTGTGCGAGCGACTGAGCGAGCGTGGCGCCTGCAAGCTGGAACTGGGCACCGAGGTGCGGCATCTCGTGCGTCATCGCAACCGCGTGGTCGGCGTCGAAACGCAGCAGGGTTGCATCGAAGCTGACGCAGTCATCGTCTGCGCCGGCGTGGACTCGACGCGGCTGCTCCGTGGCAGCCGCCTGTGCGTTCCCATTTATCCGCTGAAGGGTTACAGCGTGACGCCCGAAGTCGGTCCCCATCCGCCGCAAGTGAGTCTCACCGATCTCGACCGGCGGATCGTGTTTTCCAATCTGGGCGGACGCATCCGGCTGGCCGGACTGGCCGACTGCGTTGGCATCGATCGATCGGTGGACGAACAGCGCGTCGCAGATCTCGTGAGGCTGGGACGTGACGTGCTGCCGGAGTCCGCGCGCTTCGACGAGCCACTGCGAGCATGGGCCGGTCTGCGGCCCGCGACGCCCTCGGGATTGCCGATCGTGGGACGTACATCCGTGAATGGCCTGTATCTCAACGTCGGTCATGGCGCGCTGGGATGGACGCTCGCCTGCGGCACGGCGCGACAGCTCGCAGGTCAGCTCGCCTGAGGCAGAGCTCACCGCTGGACTGCCCTCTACTGAAGCAAGTTTAGAAACGCGGTAATCACCAGCGCGTTTACGAAATCCAGAAAGAACGCACCGATCAGCGGCGCGACCAGAAAAGCCCGCGGCGCCGCCCCGAACCGCTCGACCAGCGCGTGCATCACGGCCATCGCATTCGCCGTCGTGCCCAGCATGAACCCCATGAAGCCGCCGGTCATAACCGCCGCATCGTAATCGCGCCCCATGAGTGCGAATACCGGCCACAGGCAGAAGAGCCCCAAGAACAACACCTGCACGACGATGATCACGAGCAGCGGCACCGCGAGCCCCGTCAGCTGCGCGAGGTCGAGCGACATCAGCGCCATGATGAGAAACAATGACAGCGCAACCGCGCCGATCACGTTCAGCGCAACCGGCGACAGGCCGATCCAGCCAGTGCGATCGTCGATGTTACGGATCGCGGCAGCGACGAGCATCGCGCCGATGTATTCGGGCAGCGTGATCCCCATCGCCCCGATCGCGTGACTGACGCCGGCGCCGATCCACATCGCCGCGAGCAGCACGACTACGGTCTTCAGCGCCACATAGGTATATGCCAATTCATCACGCGGCGGCTCAACGACGTCAGGCGTCGAATCGTGCTGCGCGGGGACAGCGTTTGGTTGAGCACTACGCAAGCCGCGCCGCTGAATCAGGAATGTTCCAATGGGCCCGCCCGCAAGTGCGCCAGCCACGATACCCGCCATCGCCGTCGCGATAGCGATCGTTTCGGCCCCTTGGATGCCGGCCTGCTCGAACAACGGCGCAAACGCGAGGCCCGTTGCCGGTCCGCCGGCCATCGTCACCGAGCCAGCCAGCACGCCGAGCGCAGGTTCCAGACCGAACGCTACGGCTATGCCCATTCCAACGAGGTTCTGCACGATTGCCCAGCATGTGACCAGCGCGAGCAGCACCACGACTTGCAATCCCCCGGCGCGCAGCAACGAGAGGCTCGCGGAGAAGCCGAGCGTCGTGAAGAACGCGACGAGCAGCGGACGTTGCAACGTCATGTCGTATTGCGGAGTTGGCAGCCCATAGGTGCCCGCAACCAGCACTGCGATGGCCACGAGCAATCCGCCGATCACCGGCGCCGGAATGTTCAGCCGAGCGAGCCAGGGAATACCGCGCTGAATGCGATAGCCGACGAACAGCACGACGCCGGCGAGGGCCAGCGTTCCGATCAAGTCCAGTTTCATGGCGATACATCCAGAGAGCGCGCGACACCTTCGCGCCGCGTGTCGGCAGCGCCGCCAAGCTCGCCCTGCGAGCCGACGAACACACCATGCAGTCCCGATTCCTCGCCGCGCGTCGGCTGCACGACGACGCCTCGACTAGCGAGAGCGCCGAGAACTGGCGGCGCGAATCGCTCCGTTTCGCCAGTGAATGCGCCCGATCGTGCGATCAGGTTCGGCAGATCGAAGGCGCGCTGCAGATCGAGCCCCCAACCGAGCGTCGCGAGCAGCGCCTTGGCGTTGTACGCGAGAATCGCGTTGCCGCCCGGCGAGCCGAGCGCCCCCACGAAGTTGCCCTGAGCATCGAGCACGATCACCGGTGCCATCGAGGAACGCGGGCGCTTGCCGCCGGCGACGGCGTTCGCCGCAATCCGCTCGCCGTCGTGCGGATCGAGCGCGAAGTCGGTGAGTTGATTGTTCAGCACGAAGCCTTCGACGACCCGCCCGGAACCGAAGAAGGTTTCGATCGTGGTCGTCATCGAGACGACGTTGCCCTGGCGATCCACGACGACGAAATGACTCGTTCCGGCAGCTTCCGCGGTTGTATCGGCCACGCGCGCAAAGCCGGTGAACGCACCCGCTTCGGGCGGCGGACCGGCGGTCTCGCCAATGAGTTGGGCACGGCTCGACACGTATTCGGGATCGAGCATCTCCGCCACGGGAACGGCGACAAAGCGAGGATCGGCCACATACCGGTCGCGATCCGCGTACATCAGCCGGCTCGCCTCAGCAAACAGAAACCATGCATTCGCATCGTCCGGGCCTCGCGCCGCGATATCCGTCTGTTCGAGCAATGCGAGCAACTGGAGTAGTCCGACCCCACTCGAAGGCGGCGGCGGCACGCAGACCTGCCGTGTGCGATATGGACGGCACAACGGCTCTACCTCCTCCGCTTCGTAGCCGGAGAGATCCTCGATGGTCATAGTGCCACCGAGCGGCGCTTGCCGTGTACGCGCGACGATCGCTTCGGCGATTGGACCTTCATGGAGGACGTCCGCCCCACCGGCGGCCAAGCGCTCCAAGGTGCGCGCGTAAGGATCGTTGACGAAATGATCGCCCGCCTGCAGCGGCGAGCCGTCAGGGCGTGCATACAACGCACGAACATCCGGCGCATTTGCTTGAGGATACGGCGCATGCAGGTAACGAGCGAGTCGCGGCGACACTTCGAAACCCTGGCGCGCCAGTCGGATCGCGGGCTCGAAGGCTGCGCTCCACGGCTGCTGACCGAATCTGCGATGGGCTAGCTCCAGCATGCGCATGACGCCCGGCACCCCCGTCGCTCGACCCGACATCGTGGCCTCCGATCGCGGCAGCGGCCGTCCACGCTCGTCGAGAAACATGCCCGCCGTCGCGCCGCGAGGAGCGGTTTCGCGCCCGTTGAATGCTGTGATTCGCCGCGTGCGCGCGTCGTAATACATCATGAATGCGCCGCCGCCGATGCCCGAGCTTTGCGGTTCGACCAGGCCGAGCACCGCTTGAACTGCGATTGCGGCGTCAACGGCGCTGCCGCCGCGCTCGATCACTTCGAGCCCGGCTTCAACAGCAAGCGGGTTCGCGGCGGCGACCCACGCACGCGTCTCGTGCACAGGCGCAGGAGCGCGCGCCGGTTGCGAGCAGCCGACGAACAGTATCGTGACAGCAATACAGATCGCCCGCAGCCCCGCGCGTGCGGACGGGGTCAGCTCTCGCATGAACGACTCCGAAGATCGATAGATGAATCTGAAAATGCGTCGTGTGCCCCACTCACGATTCGAGCGCTTCGTCGAGCGTCACTTGCAGCGTCTGGAGGAAGCGCTTCGCCAGCACGGAGAGCGGTCGGTCCTCCAGGTGCAGGGCGAGGATACTGAAACGCAGCGCGGGCTCCAGCGGACGGAAATCGAGCGGGCCCTGCGGCGTCACGTTGGCCCGCGCCGTCAGTTCGTCGACGATGGCAATGCCTGCGCCGTGCCTCACGAGCGCCGCCGCGAGATAGAAGGTCTGCACCGAGACGACCTCGCGAATCGGCAGCTCGCGCTGGGCCAGGGCCGCCGAGAACAGATCGCCAACCGGGCCGCTGGTCGACAGGCCCACGATGTCCTGGTTGCGCAGCCATCCCAGATCCAACCGGCGCGGCAGGCGGGGGAAATCCTCGCGCCTGAATAGAATCACGACCTCGCCGGTGCCGATCTGCGTTGCATGAATCTGCGGGTGCGGCGGCAGGTCGTACGCAATCGCCAGTTCGCAGCTGCGCTCGAACAAGGCCCGCGGCACGTCGTCGTGATGCAGGGTCATGATCTCGAAGGTGGCCTCGGGGTGCTGCTTGCGGAAGCGCGCGATCGCCGCTGGCGCAATGCCAAGGCCGAGTGCCGGCAGCACCGCGAGCCGCAGGTGCCCGCCTTTGCCGCCGCTCAGGTTGCGGGCCATGCGCCGCAGTGAGCTCACCTCCTGCTGGATCTCCGCCACTTTGCGATAGAGCGCGTGCGCTTCCTCGGTCGGCACCAGCCGCCCGCGAACCCGCCGGAACAGCGGGAACCCGAGCTGATCCTCCGCGTGCTTGAGCACTTTGCTCAGCGACGGCTGCGAAACATTTAGGGCCCGGGCCGCAGTGCTGATCGAACCGTAGGTATAGACCGCGTGAAAGACTTCGATGTGACGTGAGCGCATAAGGCTGAAGCATAACGGAGCTCACGCGGCAGCACCGTCACGGAATCGCGGCAACGACGGCGATCTCGACCAGGCACTCGGGCCGCGCAAGCCGCGCCTCTACCGTCGCCCGTGCCGGCGCGCAGCCACTCGCGACCCAGGCGTCCCAGACCTCGTTCATTTCCGGAAATCCATCCATGTTCGCGAGCCAGATGGAGGCGGACAACAGATGCTCCTTGCTCGTTCCCGCCTCGGCGAGCAGCCGATCGATCTGCGCGAGGATGAATCGGGTTTGTTCGCCGACCGTGCGTTCCGTTGCGCCGGCCGGCACGACCTGGCCGGCGAGGTACACGGTTGCGCCATGAATCACGGCCTGACTCATGCGCCGACCGGTTTGAATGCGTTTGATCGTCATCGATGCGTGCTCCCGATAGCCAGCTGCGCTCCGCGATTCGGACCGGCGCGCCCATCAGCAGCGTTGCTCGTGCGGCGTGAGTCGGTCCAATTCAAATGCTCCGATCAGGTATAGAGACAGGCTATGGCTGCGTGCCATGCACCTGCGCGAGCGTCCCTCGTATAGCCGCAAGTTATGCCTTTGCAAAGCATTGTCCTGGGCGCGCCGATTCTCGCCGTGATCGCGTCGGATATTCTCGAACCCGCGAGATCGACGCGAAGCGGGCATCGACACCGCCGCATCGGCCAGACTCATTCAAAACACACGAGCCATGGGAGCACGAACATGATCCGCCGAAAAAAAGTCCGGCCAGCCGCGCGACGCCGTATTGAAACTCTCACTCTCTCGTTCGGCACGTCAGTGCTGCTCGCGCACGCCACCACCGTGCCAGCGCAGGACATGAATGAGAGCGCGGCCTCCGAACAGCTGACCACCATCGTCGTCACGGGATCGCGCGTGGCACGCGAAGGCTACGAAGCCCCGACACCCACGACGATCGTCGGCGCCGAGCAGATCGGCATGGCCGCGCCGGCGAACGTGGCCGACTATCTCAACACCTTGCCCGCGCTGCCGGGCACGTCGACCACGCGACAGGGCAACAACAGCATCAGCGCGGCGACGGCCGGCATGAACCGGCTCGACCTGCGCGGCATCGGCACCAATCGCACGCTCGTGCTCGTCGACGGCCGGCGTTACGTCGGCTCGACGCTCGCAGGCGAGGTAGACGTCAACGGCATCCCGAATGCGCTCATCGAGCGTGTGGAGATCGTCACCGGCGGCGCTTCCGCGGTGTACGGATCGGATGCGGTCGCCGGCGTCGTCAATTTCATTCTCGACAAAGACTTCGAGGGCTTGAAGAGCGACTTCCAGGTCGGGCGCTCGCGCTACGATGACGCCGAGCAGTTCCAGGCGAGCCTGACGTTCGGCACGTCGTTCGCCGACGGGCGCGGTCATCTGGTCGCAAGCGGCGAGTACGCTCACAACGACGGCGTGCCCGATTCGCTCGACCGCTCGTGGTTCAAACAATGGGGCATCGTGAACAATCCGGATCCGACCGGCCCCGCGCGGCTCGTACGTCCTAACGTCGTCGATGCACGCGTCGCGGCTGGCGGCCTGATTACTGCCGGACCGCTCGCCGGCACCACGTTCGATCCGGGTGGCGGCGCGCCGCGCGCCTTCAATTACGGTTATTTGCGCGCTGGCACGCACTCGGTCGGCGGCGAAGGCGACGGCTTCTACTCTGCCGTCTCGCTGGAGGGAGAGCTCACCCGCAAGAATCTGTTCACGCGCGCTTCCTTCGATGTTTCCGATACGTTCGAGGTGTTCGGTGAGCTGAGCTACGCGAATTCGCTGGCCATCACCAATTCGTCGCGCAACTACTTCCGCGCCAACCAAAGCATCTCGGTGAACAACGCGTATCTGCATCCGGCAACCAGGCAAGCGATGCTCGATGCGGGCGTGACCTCGGCACAGTATGGCTTGCTGCTCGGCGTCGCGTCTCCGCACATCGACATCGACACCTATCGGGCGGTGGTCGGTTTCGATGCGCAACTCGGCGGATGGCGTTGGGAGACCTATTACCAGTACGGGCAGAGCGATCTGGAAGATCGAATCCATAACGTGACGAACACCGGCAATCTCGCGCTCGCGCTCGATGCCGTGACGGGTCCCAACGGCACGATTGTCTGCCGCTCCACCCTCACCTCACCTGGCAACGGCTGCGTGCCGATCAATACCTTCGGCGGCGATGCGATCAGCGCTGCCGCGCTGGCCTATGTCAACGGCACTCCGTTCTACGAGCAGCGCATGAAACAGCAGGTCGTGGCGACCAGCCTCAGCGGCCAGCCGTTCTCCACCTGGGCAGGGCCCGTTTCAGTCGCCTTCGGCGGCGAGTACCGCGATCAGAGCGTCAGCGGCGACAGCGACGCGATCGGACAGCAGCGCGGCTGGCTGTTCGGCAACTTCCTGCCGACCGAGGGCTCGATCGCCGTGAAAGAGCTGTTCGCGGAAACCCTCGTGCCGCTCGCAGCGGACAGCGCGTTCGCACGCATGCTCGACCTGAACGCCGCAGTTCGTCTCACCGACTATGAGGTATCGGGTACGGTCACGACGTGGAAAGGAGGTCTCACGTATGCGCCGATTGATAGCGTGCGCCTGCGTGCGACCCGCTCCCGCGACATTCGCGCGCCGAACCTCAACGATCTGTATCAGGCCGGCCTCACACAGCGCCAGAACGTCAACGATCCGTTCCGAGGCAATGTCAGTACCAACTTCACCCGAACCTCGAGCGGCAATCTGAATCTCGATCCGGAAGTGGCGGATACGACGGCGTTCGGACTGGTCCTCGAGCCGAGCTTCCTGCCGCAGTTGCGCGCCTCGGTCGATTACTTTTCGATCGACATCGAGGACGCGATCGCGGTGCTGACCAATCAACAGATCGTGGACCGCTGCTACGAAGGCGACCAGAGCCTGTGCGGCTTCATCGTGCGAGATGCCAACAATGTCATCTCCAGCATGCTGGTGCAGCCTATAAATATCGCGCAGCTGAAGGTGCGAGGAATGGACTTCGACGTGAGCTTTCGGCAGCCGCTCGACTTCGTCGCAGCGGATGCGGCGCTCACTGTTCGCCTGTTCGCGACACGGACCTTCGAGTACGTCGAGAACAATTCGTTCGTCACCAACGACTCCGCGGGCGAAAATTCGGGCAGCGTCCCGGACCTGCGAATCAATGGCACTCTGCTCTATCAACAAGGTCCGCTCGCGCTCGCGCTGACCGCACGCTTCATCAGCGACGGAGTGCTGGAGAACGACTGGGTTGAAGGCATCGACATCGACGACAACACCGTGCCGAGCGCGACGTACTTCGATCTGGGCGGCTCGTACGCTCACGGCAACTTCGAGGTGTATTTCAAAGTGGACAACCTCGCCGACAAGGCGCCGCCCGCGGTCGCCACCGCGATCCTTGGCACCAACCCGACGCTGTACGATACGGTCGGACGAATGATGCGACTCGGGGTGAGATACAAGCTGTGATGAACGCACTGAAGACGGCCAGGCCAGCGGCGGCAGGACGGGCCATCGTGAAAACGCTTCTGCTCGGCTGTTTGCTTCTGCTCTGCGCGCCCCCCGACGGCGCGCAGGCGCAGACGAAGCAACTGCTGAACTACCCCACCATCGTGAAACCTGTGCTCGGCGAGCAGGGCATGGTGGTCAGCCAGAGCGCCCCGGCCACTCAGATCGGGCGCGACATCCTGCGCAAGGGCGGCAACGCCGTCGATGCAGCCATCGCGACCGCGTTTGCGCTCGCCGTGACGCTGCCCCGAGCCGGCAACATCGGCGGCGACGGGTTCATGCTCATCCATCTCGCACGTGAAGCACGCACGGTCGCAATCGACTATCGAACGGTCGCGCCCGCGGCGGCGCGCTTCGAGTTGTATGTGCGTGAGGACGGCTCGATCAGCCCGGATGCGAAGGCAGGCGTTCTTTCGGCGGGCGTGCCTGGAACGGTGGCGGGACTGGCGCTCGCTCACGAGAGATATGGCAAGCTGCCCTGGCGGGAATTGCTCAAACCCGCCATCGCGCTCGCGAAGGACGGCGTCGAACTCACTCGCGATGAAGCCTGGGTCCTCGAATGGGGCCGAGAGCGTCTCAACCGCAGTGCCGCCGGCAAGGCCGCCTTCTTCAAGCCCGACGGCAGCGCCTATCGCGCCGGCGAGCGGCTGCGCCAGCCCGACCTCGCCTGGTCGTTGCGGCAGATCGCAAACCACGGAGCCGATGCGTTCTATCGCGGCCCCATTGCTCAGCGGCTCGCGGCGGGCATGGCAGCGAGCGGTGGCCTCGTGACGATGGCGGACCTGGCCGCTTATCGCGCGATCGAGCGGCCGGCCCTCACAGGTACGTATCGTGGGCTGCAAATCGCGACGATGCCGCCGTCGAGCGGCGGCGGCGCCAGCGTCATCGAGATGCTCAACATCCTGGAACAGTTCGATCTGGAGAAGGCGGGCGCGGGATCGGCCGAAGCGCTGCACCTCATTGCCGAGTCGATGAAGCTGGCGTTTCACGATCGTCGGCGACATGCGGGTGACACTGACCACGACGACGTGCCGCTCACCGCGCTGACGTCGAAGCCGTATGCGCAGGAGCGCGCGCGACAGATCGTCCGTGGCCGCGTGATGGCGCCGGAGGCGCTCTCCGCCGGCAATCCCTGGGCTTTCGAAAGCCGCGAAACCACGCACCTGTCGGTGCTGGACGCCGAAGGCAACGCGGTCAGCAACACGTTCACGCTCGGGTCCGATTTCGGGTCGGGTGTCATGATGCCCGGGACCGGGTTCCTGCTCGGCAACATGATTGGCAACTTTTCCCTGTCGGAGCAGCGCGCATCCATGCCAGGAGGCACCCCTCTCACCGCAAACGTTCTCGGCCCGGGTCGGCGACCGGTATCGAGCATGTCCCCCACGATGGTGCTGCGTGAGGGCAAGCCGTTGCTCATCACAGGCAGTCCGGGCGGCAGCACCATTCCCGGCACCGTCGCGCAAATGATCGTGAACGTGTTCGATTTCGGAATGACGGTCGCCGAAGCGACGCACGCGCCGCGCATCTACCAGAACATCGACGACGGCAAACTGTACCTGGAGCGAGGCATAAGCCCGGACACGCGCACGCTGTTACAGTCGTGGGGACACAACCTGGTCGTGGATGAAACGATCGGCAGCACCCAATCCATCATGCGCACGGACACCCTCGTGGAAGGCAGCGCCGATCCGCGCCGCCCCGGCTCCGCGGCCTTGGAGCAGTAACGACCGGAACAACGGGCGGCGAAACGACGCCCGTCGAGTTGATGACACTGTCGAATCCACCGGGCGGCCCCTGGACCGCCCGGTGGTTGACGATTTCATCGGATCGAGCGCACGCTGCGTGACGCCGTCTCACTGTCACGCAAACGAGAGTCGCCATGAAGCCTGAGACCCTCGCCGCTCACGCCCAGCCGCACGTCGTTTCGAATCTGCCTGCTCGCTATGGGTGCGGTCCGGTCCAGTTCACCGGCGGCGAGAACTCCTTCTACGAACGTCATCTTCTTTTCGACAAAGCAGCGGATCCCGCCAGCGCTCCTGCGCGAGACCGGTTCGAGGCCTTTGCGCGCTCGGTGCGAGATGTGCTCGCGCGGCGCTGGGCGCTCACCACGCAGACCTACGCTCGCCAGAATCCCAAGATGGTGTACTACCTCTCGATGGAGTTTCTGATCGGACGGTCGCTCGCCAACAATGTCACCAACATGCTGTTGAGCGAGCTCGCGCAGGATGCGGCACGTCGGGAAAAGCTCGACTGGATCGCACTGCTCGATCAGGAGCCGGACCCGGGCCTCGGCAATGGTGGACTCGGACGTCTCGCGGCTTGTTTCCTGGACTCGATGGCCACCCTGCAGCTGCCCGCCATGGGCTATGGACTGCGCTACGAGTATGGAATGTTCCGTCAGTCCATCCGCGACGGCTGGCAGCACGAGCAGCCGGACAACTGGCTGCGGCGTCCGGATCCCTGGGAGATCGCGCATCCCGAAGAGTGCCTCGAAGTTCCTTTCGGCTGCTCGTTCGTCATGCGCGAAGGTCATTTCGAGCTCATCCCCAATCGCCCATCCACCTTGATCGGGGTTCCGTACGATCGACCGATCGTCGGCTACGGTGGCAAGACAGTCAACACGCTGCGCTTGTGGGGCGCTGCCGCGCCGGACGACTTCGACTTCCAGCAATTCAGCGCCGGCGAGTTCGTCGCGGCGCTGACGGAATCGCTGGTTGCCGCGTCGTTGACCCGGGTGCTCTATCCGGACGATTCCACCACGCGTGGCCGGGGACTGCGCCTGGTGCAGGAGTATTTTTTGGTCGCCTGCTCGCTCGGCGACCTGACGCGACGCTTTCGGCGCGCGAATGCGGACTGGCACAGGATGCCCGAAAAGATTGCGATCCAACTCAACGACACTCACCCCTCGCTCGCGGTCGCCGAGCTCATGCGCATCTTGCTCGACAAGGAGCATCTCGGTTGGGACGACGCGTGGAACGTCACTCAGCAAACGCTCGCGTATACGAATCACACACTGCTGCCCGAGGCGCTGGAACAATGGCCCCTGCAATGGTTCGAACTGCTGTTGCCGCGACACCTGGAAATCATTCTCGAAATCAACCGGCGATTCCTCGACCAGGTGCGCGCGCGCTTCCCTGGAGACGATCAGCGGGTCGTGCGCATGAGCCTGATCGACGAGACCGGAACGAGGCGTGTCCGCATGGCGCACCTCGCCATCGTCGGCTCACACAGCACCAACGGTGTGGCGGAAATTCACACGAACCTGCTACGCACGCACACGGTCAGGGACTTCGCCGAGATGTTTCCCGAGCGCTTCAACAACAAGACCAACGGCGTCACGCCCCGCAGATGGTTGCAGCTGGCGAACCCGGCACTGTCGCGGGCGGTCTCGCAGGCCATCGGCGACGGCTGGATCACAAATCTGGAGGAACTACACGCGCTTCGGCCGCTCGCTGCAGACGGCGCCTTCCGAGCCGAGTTCCTCGCAGCGAAGCGCGCAGCTAAAGCGCAGTTTGCCGATTGGCTGAAGACAACGTCGGGCGTGACGATCGATCCGGACAGCATGTTCGATTGCCAGGTCAAACGGATCCACGAATACAAACGCCAGCTCCTGAACGTGCTGCGCCTGGTCGTGCTCTACAACCGGCTGCGCGAGCACCCCGAGCTGGAGTGGAGGCCCCGGACTTTCTTTTTTGGCGGCAAGGCCGCGCCGGGCTACTGGCTTGCAAAGCTGATCATCAAGCTCATCAACAACGTCGCCGGGACGATCGACGGTGACCCGCTCGTGCGTGGACGGCTCAAGGTCGTGTTCCTCCCCGAGTACGACGTCACGCTCGCCGAACGCCTGATGCCCGCCGCCGACCTGTCCAACCAGATCTCGACGGCGGGCTACGAGGCGAGCGGTACCAGCAACATGAAATTCATGATGAACGGCGCGCTCACGATCGGCACACACGATGGCGCCACCATCGAAATGGCCCGGGCAGCGGGCGAGGAGAACTTCTTCCTGTTCGGGCTGACTGCGCAACAGGTGACCGAGACTCGTCCTTGGTACGACCCGCATTGGCACTACGAGCATGAGCCCGAGACCCGCGCCGCCCTCGATCTCCTGTTCACCGACTACTTCAGTCGCTACGAGCCCGGAGTGTTCGCTCCGCTTCGCGACGCGCTGTTGACTCATGGCGACCACTATATGCATCTTGCGGATCTGCGCTCGTATCTCGATGCCGATGCGCGCGCGGTGCAACTCTATGGCGATCCTGGGAGTTGGGCACACAAGGCAATACTGAATGTGGCCGCCTCCGGAAAATTTTCCAGCGATCGAAGCATCGCGCAGTACGCCAGCGAGATCTGGCACGTGCATCCCTGCCCCGCGTCCTGACGAGGTCATTGCATGGCTCTTTCCCCATTGGCCGGGAAACCGGCGCCCAAGGAACTGCTGATCGATCCGGCGCAGCTCGAGCGTGAGTATCATGCCCGCCAGCCCGACCCGAACGATCCGGCACAACTGGTGAGCTTCGGCACCAGTGGCCATCGTGGCTCGCCGCTCAGCGGGTCATTCAACGAGGCGCACATCGTCGCGATCAGCCAGGCAATCTGCGAGTACCGGCTTGCGCACGACATCAGCGGCCCGCTCTTCATCGGGCGCGACACGCATGCGGTCTCAGCGCCGGCGCAGCGAACCGCCCTGGAAGTGCTTGCCGCCAACGGCGTCGAGACGGTCATCCAGAGCGCGGATGGATTCACTCCTACGCCGGCGATCTCGCGGGCGATCCTGGTTCACAATCGCGATCGCACGGAGCGGCTGGCCGACGGCATCGTCATCACCCCATCGCACAACCCGCCAGAGGATGGCGGCATCAAATACAACCCGCCGAACGGTGGGCCGGCCGAAGCCGACGTGACGGGCTGGATTCAAACGCGCGCCAACGCACTGCTCCGCGAGGGCAATCGCGAAGCGAAGCGTGTGTCGCTCGGTGGCGGGCAGCGTCCTGCAACGATTCGTGAACAGGACTTCGCGGCGCGGTACGTGGAAGATTTGCGGAATGTCATCGACATGGATGCGATACGCGCCGCGCGATTGAAGATCGCAGCAGACCCGCTCGGCGGTGCAGCCGTGCACTACTGGGACCGGATCAATCGCGTGTACGGCCTCGAGATCGACGTCGTCAATCCGAACGTCGACCCGACCTTCTCGTTCATGACCGTGGATCACGACGGTAAGATTCGTATGGATTGCTCCAGCCAGTACGCGATGGCTAGCCTGCTCGGGCTGAAGGATCGGTTCACCGTCGCCTTCGCCAACGATACCGATGCCGACCGACACGGCATCGTCACGCCCTCGGCGGGGTTGTTGAATCCGAACCATTATCTCGCAGTCGCGATCCGCTATCTGCTGGACGCTCGCCCGGGTTGGAGCGCGAATGCAGCCGTTGGCAAGACGCTCGTTTCGAGCAGCCTGATCGATCGGGTGGTGGCGGCAGCGGGGCGTCGGCTACTGGAGGTGCCGGTCGGATTCAAATGGTTTGCGCCGGGCTTGCTCGACCGCTCCGTGTGCTTCGGCGGCGAAGAGAGCGCGGGCGCGAGCTTCCTCTCTCTGGATGGAACTGTGTGGACCACCGACAAAGATGGTCTCATCCTCGCGCTGCTCGCAGCCGAGATCACTGCGCGCACTGGCAAAGACCCGGGGGAGCACTACCGCGAGATCACGGCACAGTTCGGCGCTCCGTATTACACGCGCATCGATGCACCGGCGACGCCCGAACAGAAAGCTCTTCTCGGCAAGCTCTCTGGCGAGTCCGTGCGAGCCGCGTCCCTCGCGGGCGATCCGATCATCGCAAGATTGACTCGCGCGCCGGGCAACGACGCGCCGATCGGTGGGCTCAAGGTCGTGACTGCCAACGGCTGGTTCGCCGCCCGCCCGTCCGGCACCGAGAATCTTTATAAGCTCTACGCAGAAAGCTTCCGCGACGCGAATCACCTTCAGATGCTGGTCGCCGAGGCACAGCAGATCGTGAGCGAATGCATGGCTCGATCATGAGAGTCGAACCGCCAGCGGCATCACGCCCGCGACGAGCGCCCGCGAAATCATGATGATGGGTCGCAAACGCAGCCGCGCAGCTTCGATGGCAGCTCGCGCGTAGCTCACGTCGGCAACGGTTTGCCGAGTTGTTCGGCAATCATGTACGAGGCATACCAGGTGGGCCAGTCAGCATCCCGCTGGCCTGTGCGCTTTTCGTGCTCGCCATGCGCGGCCTCCGCGCGACGCATCGCGTTCGCGAGCTCAGTCGGCGAACCGTATTTGGTTTCGTCGCCGGTCACGCGTCCAGGCAAGCGCTCGGTGATCTCCTGCAGTATCCAGCCATTGCCGTCTGGATCGCTGAACGTAGCAAACGACATGTAGCTGCGTCCTTGCGGATCCCGGCCCTGTACTGGCGGTTGGCCCGGCGCCCGATGAACGATTTCGCTCACGGCGACATTGCGCTCGACCAGCTCGGCTCGCGCCGCCTCGATGTCCGACACGACCAGATACATTCCGCGCGCCGAACCCGGCGCCGATGGCGTGACTCCCTTGCCGAAGTGGATCGAGCACGCCGACCCCGGTGGCGTGAACTGCACGACCCGGAACTCGTCGCCGACGGGGAAATCCGCGTCGAGTCTCCAGCCCAGTTGATCTCCATAGAAGCGCTTGGCCCGGTCGACGTCGGCGACGGGAATGACCACCACTTCGAGTTTCAGATCGACGCTGCTCATGCTGCTGTCCTCGGGCTGGAACCGAAGGCGCGGCTCGTACCCGCCTCGCCGATGCCACCAGGCGTCTCGCTGCTCTCCTCCGCCAGCGCGCTTGATTCATTCGCATCGACAGCGAGGTGTGGACGCTCTGCCCCATTTCGACTGGTGGAATGAGGAGCGCCGCACTGCCCTTTTCGTCGATCCAGATCAAGGGCGAATGGCCTCCGACCGAGTGACTTCGACTAAGTGCCGGTCGTTGAGGGCGGTCGATATCGCCATCGGTACAACGTTGCTGCGCCAGGTCGAGGCGCCTGGGCCCGCGTCGCTGCAAATCAGCACCTCCGGCGACGGATCGATCTCACTCGCGCAACGGCAAGGCCGGCTGCCTGGCTCCCGGCAACTCCACGTTCAATTCCCTCGCCAGGGTCGGTGCGATGCTGCGAATGTCGATGTTGCCCAGATTCTTTCCGGCTTTGATGCCCGGCCCGATCACGAAGAAGGACGAGCTCATTGCCGGGTGGGTGTTGCGATAACCATGCGCGCCAGTGGTATTGGCTTGCGGCCGAATCACCTCGCCGGTGACTGCGCCCCCCATCGCAAATCCGCTCTTGCAATCGACCATGAAGGATGCCTGCGGCAACGCGCCCTCGTTCACCGCTTCGATACCCCGCAGGACACTGGCAATGCCGTTCGCCGGGTCGGCTGCCAGCTCCGCGAGGATCTTGTCCACCGCGGCGAAGGTCGCTGCGTCATCCGGGTCTTTCAGCACCACCGACGCGCTGCCACCGGCACTCCATGCATATGCCTTCCAGGATCTGATCTTGTTGTCCCTGTCCAGCTCGATCAAGCCGGCTCGGCTGAACCCGGCATTCAGATGGAGGGTCGCGTTCACCGGCAGGAAGCCATGATCCGAAGCGATGGCAACCGTTGCATTCGGGTGCGCTTTGAGCTCAGCAACGATGATGCGATCGATCAGCGTGTCCAGATGTTCCAGCGTTTCTCGCGAGCTCGCACTGGACGGCAGCGGCCCGTCGCTGTGCTGCGCGCTGTCCAGGCCTACGATGTGAACCGTCAACAGATTGGGCTTGCCCTGCTCGATCATGGCCAGCGCAATTTCGGTCAGCTTCTCGTCGAATGCCCATTGGTTGAGCTCCTTGCCGGCATTGACGAAGAGCGAATCCACAGCCTTCACCGATCGCAGGAACCCTCGCGGAGTTACAACTGCATTCAACAGGTAGTTGTCCGAAGGCTGCTTCACTCGCCAGTACTCCGGCATGTTGTAGTCGATGGCCGCATGGCCCACCGACACCGGCCACAGCACGGCCGCCGTGGTCATCCCTTTGTCCTTGGCCGCCTCCCACAAGGTGCGAGCCTTGATCTGTTCCCCGTACCAGTTCCAAGCGCCCTTCTCGATACCTTCGGGGTCAAACACGGTATTGGTGTAGATGCCGTGCTCCTGCGGACCCACGCCAGTGAGCAGCGCGGTGTGATTCGGGTATGTCAGCGTGGGCGTGACGTTCTTCACGGCCTGCGCATAGGCACCCTGGGCGACGAATTTGCGCAGCGTAGGAATGCGCAGACCCATTTTGTCGGCGTCCAACACGTAACTTGGATGCAGGCCGTCGATGGAAATCAGCAATACGGCGCGCGCGGGGTGCTCGCTCTGCCCGGCGAAGGCCGGAGCAGCCAGCACAACGAGCAGCAGACAAATCAGCCGCAGGCGTGCGAACTGGAACGTTTCGAAGTGATGTTTCACGTTATTGACCGTCAAGGCTGGGCACCGTTCTTGCGGAGGAAATCCATCAGATCCGCCGGCGCGTTCGTGAACAACACGTCCACACCGAGATCCAGGTAGGCCTGCCACTGTTCAGGCTGGTCGATCACTTCCGAGTAGACCTGCACACCGGCTTTCTGCAATTGCTGCACGTCGTCTTTGGCAGCATTCGTATCGCGCAACAGAATGCAAGACGCATGATGCTGCCGGACCGTCTCGAGGAACCGGCGGTGACCCCAGTTGTGCGCACCTAACAGACAGGTGCGGATGCGCGGATTGATTTCATGGAGCGCGTCGATGGTGCGGTAATCGCTGGACTGGAGGACGAAGCGATCTACCACAGCATGCTTGCGCACCAGTTCATCGATCAACCTGGCGAACTGCATCGGATCGACGTCGGGGACGCCCGGAACCGGTTTGGGAACCTTGGTTTCCGCGAAGAAGACGACCTTCGCGTCACTGAATTCGCCCAGCACTTCAGCCACTTTCGGAATGCGCGCGCCGGGCTGAGCGACGTGGCCGGGCTTTGTGTAGATATCGCGCACCAGCGAGCCGCAATCGAACTGCTGGGTCTGCGCGTAGGTCAGCGTTCGCACCGGCCCCGCCACCACGCTCGAACCGGCGTCGGGCGTACACAGCTTCGGATTGACGCTGGCATCGTGATGGACGACAAGCTGGTCGTCGGCGGTCATCACCATGTCGAATTCCAGCACGTCCACGCCCAGTTCGACGGCATGGCGGAACGCGCTCATCGTATTTTCCGGGCGGTGCATGGCACCGCCCCGATGCGCGGCGATCAGCGGCTTGCTGGAGACAGCGCCGGCCTCGTGCGCGGTCGCGCACGAAGCCAACGTTGCGAGAACAACGGTCGAGAAAAGTTGCCTCATGACCGCCTCGCTCAGAAGTCGACCTTGACGGTCCCGAAGAAGTAGCGGCCAATCGCGTCGTAATACGCATTGGCCGAGCCGTTGCCTTCCACCTGGTGCGGCGACGTTCCGGTGTTCTGCGCCAGCACCGGATGATCGACCTTCGCACTGGTGACGTTCTTCACCCCCAAGCTCACCGTGTATCTTGCTGTCGGACGCCACGCGAAGTTGAGGTCATGCTTGGTGTACGCCGGCACATACGGCATTTCGCGCGTTTCGTCCGATTGGTCGGTGGCACTGAAGCGGCTCTTGCCGATGTAAGACGTATTCCAGCCGATCGTGAACTGACCGATGTCATAGCCCAGCGTCAGCGTGCCGCGGAAGTCCGGGTAATCCCACGCGCCGGCGTAATCGGTGCCGGCACTGCCACGCTCGGCGATCACGCGTTGTTCGAGGCGGCGCGTACCGCTGAAACCCAGACGCGCGCGACCTGGGCCGAGATCGAAGCGGTAATGCGCACTGAAGTCGACGCCTCGCGTCAAGCGGCCGGCCAGATTGGCGTACTGAGCCTGCACGTAATCGATCTCGCCCAGCTGGTGCGAGCCCGACGTTTCGGTGAAGCGGTGAACGTACTGGCAATAGCCCATGTCCGGGCCGTTACTGGCGTTCACACAATTGTTCATGATCGTGGTGTACGACAGCGCGGTGATGACGTCGTCGATCTCGATTTCCCAATAGTCGGCCGTGAGATCGAAACCGCGCAGGAACGTCGGCTGCCACACCAGGCCATACGAGAACGAGTTCGAGGTTTCCGGAGTCAGATCCGGATTGCCACCGCTGTAGACCACGGGCGCATTGAGGTTCGGGCGCGGCAACGGCCCCGTCCAGCCGGGAATGGTCGCTGCGCAGTTCGCTGCCCGGTCCTGGTCCTGCGTGATCAACGTTTCCTGACAGGGGTCGCTGATGTGACCGAGCGTCACCATGCCGATCGGTGAATACAGCTCACCGAAGTTCGGCACGCGCGTGCTGAACGACTTCACCCCGCGCAAGCTCAAGCCTCGGAACGGCGACCAGATCAAACCGTACTTCCAGGTGTCGGTACTCGGGTTGTCGCTGTAATCGGAGTAGCGATACGCGCCTTCGATGTCGAGACGATGCACGCCCGGCAAGTCGGCCAACACCGGCACGACCAATTCCGCATAGGCCTCGCTAACCTTGCGGCTGGCATCCAGCGCCGGATGCATCGCATGGTCATTGCCCGGCGAAAACACGATGTTGGCCAGTTTCTCGGTATCCGGATCATCCTCCGTGGAAAGCTTTTCCTCGCGCCATTCGACACCGGCGGCGACGCGTACATCGCCTGCCGGGACGCTGAACAAGGCGCCATTGATACCCAGGCCGACGTTCAACAGGCGGTTGCGGGTTTGCTCGTTGCGTTGGTAGAGCGCGTAGTCCTGCCATTCCTTGCTGGGCGCATCGGTGGAATAAAGATTGAACGGCGCACAACCCGCGGCCCGCGCAGCTTCATCGGCGCAGACGATGTTGCCGCTGGCATCCAGCACCGTATCGCGCGCGTACAGCCATTCGAGACGACCCACCATGTTGATGGTGCGGATATCGTCCTTCACCCAGCCATAACGCGCGAAACCATTCCAGTCCAGACGATCGGTCAATGCACCGGTGAGCTCGGTCCCGAAGCTGAATGCGTTGCGGTCATGGATCTCACGCGGCGCGGGCAAGTTGTAATAGTGGCGATTGAGGCGAATCTCCGTCAGGCCGTTTTGTTCCATGAACGTGCGCAGCGAATCCGGCAGGTACGGATCGTCGAACGTGGCCACTCCTCCAGGGAACGCCACGCCGCTTTCCGGATCTTTGCCCCACCAGTTGGTCGGGCGCGAGTCATCGCGATATTCCGGCCATTGGGCGGCGCCGCTCACGTAACTATGCGCGTAACCGAAATTGGTGTTCCAGGTCAGGCTGTCGCCCAGCTTCACTTCCAGGTTGGAATACAGCGACGCCTTCTCCGATTTGTCGCGCAGGTACAAGTTATCGAAGATGCCGAAGCCCACGCTGTCGCCGCCGTCCTGCACGCCGGTATCACCGCCGGTCATCACGGTGTAGCTGTCCTTGGGAATGTTTCTGACCTGGCCATTCACCAGCTGATACCAGTCGCCATTGCGCACACCGCTGCCGCAGGGGCTGGCACCGTTGTAGATGCAGAAGGTCGGCACATTGGACCGGTAGAACTGGTTGTAATCGATGATGATGTTGTCGGGAATGCCGTCGCTGGCATTGGTGTTCGCTGGATTGGCGTTGTACGCGCGGCGCTCGGTATAGCGATCGATCACCATCACCGGATCGGTATAGGTGTAGTTGGCGCCAACCACCAGATGCGCGTTGTCGCTGAAATCCAGACCGGTGGCCAGCGAGAAGTTCGTCTGGCGCGCATCGCCTTCCTCCGACAGGCCAGTGGTGGCCGAGACCGACAGACCATTCATTCGCTTCTTCATCACCACGTTGACTGCGCCGGTGACTGCATCGGCACCATAAATCGCCGCCGCACCGCCAGTGACAGTTTCCACGCGCTCGATCAGCGCCGAAGGAATGGTGTTCAAATCCACTGCGGCCGTGCGCGCGCCACCGGATACCCAACGATGGCCATCGACCAGGACCAGGGAACGGTTGTTGCCCATCTCGCGCAGATTGATGTTCGCCACGCCTTTGTCGTACTCCTGACCGCCGGAGTTGAATTCCCCCAGGCCGGGCGCCACGGCGGGATTGAGCATCAGCGCGTCGTACAAGGTGAAGCGACCGAAATCCTTCACCTCGTCGAAATTCATGACGTTGATGGGCATGGTCGATTCCAGTTCCGGGCGCGCGATGCGCGAACCGGTGACGACGATGCTGTCGAGCGTCTGGAGATCCGGATCGGCGGCAGCCCGTTGCTGTGTGTTATCGGCTGCCAGCACGTTCGCGGATGCGCAGATTGCGAATGCAACCGCGCTGGAAAGTGCCGGCGTCCTGAGTCTGTCGAGGGTCTTCATCCAAGCTCCGATGCGAAAGCGAATCGGAGTTCAAGACGACGAGCCTCGGCGGTTCCTTCGGATGTCACGAAAGATTCATATCCCGCTCCCGAGCAACGCCCAGGCACGATCATCTGGCGCTCTCATGCGACGGCCGGCTCGCGCAGTGTGTGGAGATAGCGCTCGTACGCCGCCGGATCGTAGATGTAGTCGAGCGTCGGCA
>NZ_CALFXI010000008.1 GCF_937958065.1 uncultured Steroidobacter sp. | reverse complement strand
TGGCTTCCTTCAGCTGCAGGATTTCGCCGCGCACGTCCACCGTGATCTTGCGCGACAGGTCGCCGTTCGCGACGGCGATGGTCACTTCGGAAATGTTTCTGACCTGGCCGGTGAGGTTGGACGCCATGGAGTTCACGGAGTCCGTAAGATCCTTCCACGTGCCCGCGACACCCGGCACCGTCGCCTGGCCACCGAGCTTGCCTTCAGTGCCGACTTCGCGCGCCACGCGCGTCACTTCGGCCGCGAAGCCGTTCAATTGGTCCACCATCGTATTGATGGTTTCTTTCAGCTGCAGAATCTCGCCCTTCACATCGACGGTGATCTTGCGAGACAGGTCGCCTCGCGCCACCGCGGTGGTCACTTCGGCAATGTTACGAACCTGACCGGTCAGGTTCGCGGCCATGGAGTTCACCGAGTCGGTGAGATCTTTCCAGGTGCCCGCGACACCCGGCACCACGGCCTGACCGCCGAGCTTGCCTTCGGAGCCCACTTCACGTGCCACGCGCGTGACTTCGGACGCGAAGGAGCGAAGTTGATCCACCATCGTGTTGATGGCTTCTTTCAGCTGTTGAATTTCGCCGCGGACGTTCGCGGTGATCTTGCGGGACAGGTCGCCGCTGGCGATGGCGGTGGCCACCTCGGCGATGTTTCGGACCTGGCCGGTGAGATTGCCGGCCATGGAATTCACATTGTCGGTGAGGTCTTTCCAGGTGCCCGCGGCGCCCGGCACCGATGCCTGGCCGCCCAGCTTGCCCTCGGTGCCGACCTCGCGCGCCACGCGAGTCACTTCGGACGTGAACAGCCCCATCTGTTCGATCATCGTATTGACGAGGGTCGCCGAGCGCAGGAACTCACCTTTCAACGGCCGCCCGTCGACTTCGAGCCGGACGGTCTGCGACAGATCGCCTTTGGCGACCGCGGCGATGGTGCGGGTGACTTCGGTGGTCGGCCAGAGCAGGTCATCGATGAGCGTGTTGATCGAGGCTTCCATGTCGCCCCAGGCGCCGGAGCGGCGATCGATGCCGACCCGATGCCGGGTCTTGCCTTCCTTGCCCACCACCTGACCGGCACGGGACATCTCCTCGGAAAGGCGCTGATTGGAGGCGATGATGTCGTTCAATGTCTCGGCGATCTTGCCTTCGATGCCCTGGTGGTCGCCTGCGATACGCACCGAGAAATTGCCGTCGCGCACCGCCTGGAGGGTGAGCAGCAGATTGTTCAGATCGAACGGCAGCGGCGCCTTGGCTCTGGCGCGCTTGCCATTGGGCTTGGCAACGGTCCTCGCGGTAGGTATTTTTTTCACGGATACTTTGGCGATCCGACGACGGACTCTCGCGGGGGTTTGCATTGAGGCTCCGGATGACGGCGCACGGCGCTCGCCGACCAACGAACTGTTGTTGTTGCCAAGAGGGCGGGACGGAAGCTATCCATTCGATGCAACACGTGCAACCCTTACACGTCCGCTACTCCTACACCCATGAGAAAGTTCCTGACAGCCGGAACTTTCTTCGTAGGAGCTCGTTTTACACGGTTCAGCGGGACGGAATTATAACGAGCCAGAGCAGCAAAGATCGAACGGACGGGAGATGACGGCGGGAGCGATTGATCCAGCGGTCGAGCAGTTTCTTCTCGACAGCATCGACACGGTGCCTCATCTGGAGGCGCTGCTGTTGCTGTTTCAGTCGCCCGCCATTGTATGGACGGTGGCGGAGCTGGCCGCTCGCATCTACGTAAACGACAGACAAGCCAGCAACATTCTCGAAGATCTCACGCGGCGTTCGCTGATCGCGCGCGTCGAGCCGGCGCCGGCCAGGTATCAATACATTGCACGCTCGCCGGAACAGAGCGCGCTACTCGAGAAGGTGGCGCAAACCTATCGCACGCAGCTCGTGCAACTGACACGATTCATTCATTCCAATGCCTCGGGCTCGGTGCGCGATTTCGCGCGAGCGTTCCGGCTCAAGGACAGGGACTAACGACACCATGCTGCCAAAGCTGATCTATCTGCTGGGGGCCATCATTACGGCGCTGTGTGCCGTTCTGCTGTTGCGTGGCTTCGCGCGCTCGCGCAGCCGGCTGCTGTTGTGGAGCGGGCTGTGTTTCGCCGGCCTGACGGTCTCGAACGGACTGCTGTTCGTCGACCTGGTGCTGCTGGGGGACGATTTGAGCCTGCACATGTGGCGCCTGAGCACGGCGGCGGGGGCCATGCTGCTGCTGGTGTACGGGCTGGTCTTCGAGAGCGAGTGAGCCATGGTCGAGGGCTTTTTACTGGGCGTGATCGTGACGGCGTCGCTGACCGCGGCCGGCTTCTTCTGGCGCTTCTATCGCCAGACTCGCGACAAGCTGTTCTTCGCCTTCGCCGCGGCCTTCGCCATCGAGGGCATCAATCGCATCGCCTTTCTGCTGGTGGACAAGCCGAACGAGGGCAGTCCCATCATTTATCTGGTGCGGCTGGTCGCGTTCCTGCTGATCCTCGGCGCCATCGTGGCCAAGAATCGGGACGTACCGACCCGCAGGAAGTAGGGCAGGAGCTCAGGTTACCGCTGTGACGGCCGGCTCTGATGTTTCGAATGTGACCGGGTGCGCTGCCGCTCGCTGTATTCCTTGCGGCGCGAGGCGCCCACTTCGCGGACATCGGTATCGCTCTTGCCCTCGGCCAGCTCCTTGCGTGCCTGCTCCGCGAGCTCCCGGTAGCCCTTGCGGATCCGCTGCAGATCCTCCTCTTCGAGCTCTTCCAGATCGAGCAGCGCCAGGTGCGCGCCATCGATGGAGCGGATCAGCTCGTCGAGCTTCACCTGGATGGCCTCGGAGTCGCGGTTCTGGGTGTTTTGAATCAGGAACACCATCAGAAAGGTGATGATGGTGGTGCCGGTGTTGATCACCAGCTGCCAGGTATCGCTGAAGCCGAACAACGGGCCGCTCACGGCCCAGATCAGGATCGCGGCCAGCGCCACGCAGAAGGCGGCCGGGTGGCCGGCGCCGCGAGCGGTTACTTTGGCGAAACGGGTAAACCAGGTGCGTTTGTGATCCGGATGCTGCCTGTGACTGACCATACGAAGCTCCAAGACTATTTCTTCAACGCGTCGAGCCGGTCGCGAATCAATTGACCGATCTCGGCGACGGTGTTGGGCTTCATTACAACGTCTCGCACGCCGATTTGCTCCGCGCGGCGTGCATCGTCGGCGCGGATGTAACCGGAGGTGATGATGATGGGCAGATCGGGCCGGATCCGCAGCAGCTCCTCGGCCAGGTCCATGCCGCTCATGCCGGGCATGCCCAGATCGGTCAGCACGAGGTCGAAGCGCTCGGGATCGGCACGCACGGCGTCGATCGCCTCGGTCGGGCGTGTCATCCCGGTGACGTTGTAGCCCATGCGCTCCATCATGCGAGTCACCAGGTCCACCAGCTGGTCTTCGTCGTCGACGTACAGCACGTGTTCGCCGCGGCCCGCCGGTGCCGCGCTCGGGGTGGCTGGCTTCGCAGCCTGTTCGGCGGGGCGCTCGGCCGCTGGAAAATAAAGATCGAACACGGTGCCGGTGCCGGGCTTGCTGTGCACCCGGATGGCGCCGCGATGGCCGCGGACGATGCCGTGCACGACCGACAGGCCGAGTCCGGTGCCCTCGCCATGACCTTTGGTCGTGAAGAAGGGTTCGAACACCCGCTCGATCAGCTCGGGTGGAATGCCGGTGCCGGTGTCCTCCACGGAAATGCGCAGATACCAGCCGGGATGCAGGTCGGGTGAAGGGCTGTTCAGCATCGAGCCGATGCGTTCGCTGGCCAGCCGGATGGTCAGCGTCCCGGCCCGGTTCTGCATGGCGTCGCTCGCGTTCTTGCCCAGATTCATCAGCACTTGATGAACCTGCGTCGCATCCGCCATGACCGGCGGCAGGTTCGGCTCGGCCTCCAGGCGGATTTCTATCATTCTCGGCACGGTCGCTCGCAGCAGTCGCAGCGCCTCTTCGACGACCGGGCGCAGATCGATCAGATGCTGGATGTTCTGCTCCGGACGGCTGAACGCCAGGATCCGGCGCACCAGGTCCCGGGCGCGTCCGCTGGCGCGCCTGATTTCATACAGCGAGCGGGCGGCCGGATGATCCGGCGGCAGATCCTCGATGGCGAGTTGTGCGTTCCCCGAGATCGCAGTCAGCACGTTGTTGAAGTCGTGCGCGATGCCGCCGGCCAGGGTGCCGAGCGCCTCCATCTTTTGCGACTGACGCAACTGGGCTTCCAGGGCCGCTCGTTCCTCTTCAGCCTGCTTGCTGCGGGTGATGTCGTGGATCGCCACGTTCACGCCGATGACGTTGCCGACTTCATCGCGCAATGCGTGATGATTTCCGACCCAGTACCGCGGCGCTCCAGGCGCGGCGCTGGCGTATTCGACGTTGGCCACCGGCTCGCCGGTGGCGAGGACTTGCCGGCAGATCGGTGCGAGCGTCCTGGCGAGCTCGGGCGTGGCCTCTTCGATATTGCGACCGACCAGGGACTCGGCCGCGTGTCCGCTCATTTCCATCATCTGTTTGTTGATGCGAACGTAGCGCAGCTGCTGATCGATCACGCACAGGCCCACCTGGGCATTGGCATAGATCGATTCGATCTCGATGAGCTGCCGACGGGCGGTTTCCTCGCTCTGTTCGAGCGCACGCTCGCGCTCTTCGACGGTATCGAGCATGGCGTTGAAATCGCGGGCCAGTTGACCGACTTCATCCTTGCTGTCGCTCGACACACGGCGTCGATAGTCACGCAGGCGCGTCACGTCACGGGCGGTCGCAGCCAACGCCTGCACCGGTTCGGAAATCGCACGGCGCAGCGCGATGGACAACATGATGGCCAACGCGAACAGCGACAAAGCGACGGCGCCGAGCAGCGGCGCATATTCCCACATGCGATCGGCCAGCGGGGTGAGCGTCGTGGCCATCCACAAATCCGCGTGCGACGGGCCGGGCGCGTTGATGGAAAGCGAGGTGAGAATCCGCCCCTGGCGAACCAGCCGCGCTCGCGCGGCCGCGTCGGCGAAATTGACGTGCTGCGTGCCCGGGCTGAAATACTCCGCGAACACCGTACCGTCCTTCACGATCGCGAGCGACTCGATATTCGGATCGAGCCCGAACGCGTTCAGATACTGGTTGGCGGTACGCGCATCCTGAAACTCCACGGCCGAGGTGACGATCGCAGCGATGCTCTCGCCTCGATCGCGAGCCTGTGCGATGGCTCGAGGCCGAAACGTGCTGAAGTCATAGATCGCCGCGGCGGCCACCGCGAGCAGCAGGGCCACCACGGCGGTAAGTCCCACGATCAGCAGTAGCCTGCGTTGCAAGGGCAGGTTGCCGATGGCGAAGGCTCTCATGCGCTTCCTCTTGGCTCAGATGCCAGGGGCGGTGCGATGCACCTTGCGAGCCGCGACCAGCATCTGCGAGCTCGCGGTCAAACCGGCGCGATGCATCGGCGGCAGGCTCGCTTCGAAGCGGATGCGAGCCTGGCCGCCGTCGACTTCGCTGACGAAACACAGCATGGCACCCTGATCGAGGGTGTCGATATCCTCGGTGATCGTGAGCACGGGGCGATCGTCCAGCGCTTCGAGCCACTGGCTGGTTTGGTCAGCTTCGGCGCTGATGAAAGCCACGTGGCAGGGTTGCGCGGAGTCCGCGTCCGTCACGCGCCGCACGCTCAATGGGCGGTGCTGGCTGCGCTGCCCGGCCAGGGTCTCATCGAGCACCGATCCGAACGGATCCTCGCCCAGCACGCAGACCACGATCGGCGCGGTGGGCGTTTCGAAGGCGCTCTGCGGCCACTCGACATAGCGCGTGAACAAAAGGATATAGCCGGCCTTGATGCTGTACTCCGGCGCGGCGGTGGCATTTGCGGCGAGCAGTGCGCCCGGAAAAAACATCAGCCAGAGCAGCCAGTGCATGGGTCTACCTGCGCCAGGTCAGGGCGAGATAGACGCTGCGCTGGATGAAGGAATCGATGGGAAAGGAGGCGGAACGAAACTCCGCATGACGCGGTTCCCATAGATTCTGGCCCACCAGCGCAAGCTGCAAGCCGTCGCTCAATTCTCTGGCCACGCGCACGTCCGCTCCCACGTAGCTGTCCACGCCCAGGGCGGGCAAGTCATCGACATAGCGCAGGCCGACGCCGATCTGCCAGTGCTCGCCCAGCTCCAGATTGGAACGCAGCGATCCCTGTACTTGTGCCGTCGATCCGGAGATGGCCCTGGCCAGCGCCAGCTCGGGCGGCCGCACCTTCAGATCCAGGTACGAAACCTCGGCGAACAGGTGCCAGCGCGGCATCGGCTGCCACATGCCCGTAAGCTCCGCGCCGTGCGAATGAGCCGAGCCGACGTTGGCGGGAACGAGCCCCAGCCGCCAGAAATCCGGCGCCAGCGTGACGGTATCGAGCGGCTGCGGCTCGAACAGCATCAAGCGGTCGTAATCGTTGTAAAACAGCGCCGCGCTCAGCATCGCATCGTTGCCCCAACGGCCGCGCCAGCCGAGCTGATAGGCGATCAGCTCCTCCGACTCCAGGTCGTGACTGCCCAGCACCTCGTGCAGGACGGGTGGGGAGCCGGGCCCGAAGCTGCCCGGCGGCGAGACCAGATTGACGAAGGTTCGGGATTCATCGGCGACGGTTGGCGTGCGGACCCCGCGTCCCACGGCGCCCCATAACAACTGGTCTGCCGAAAGAGTCCAGCTCAGCCGCAGGTCGGGCTGCCATTCCGTGCCGGAGAATGGGTTCTCTTCCACGCGTACACCGAGCGTCGCAGCGTAGCGCTTGCCCAGTTGCACCTCGTCCTGCACATACACCGACCACTGGTGAAGTGTTCTGTCCGGTGGAGTGAACGTCAGCACGAACGTGGGGTGGGTTTCATGTGCCACATAGCGATACAGCGCGCCTGCCATGACATTGTGAGTGCCGCCAAGCCGCGTGGAATAGCGAGCGCCGATGTCGAACGTATTGCTCCGCTCGTTGGTGGGTTGCAGTTGCCGGTCGAGTCGTTCGAACCACGCGCCGACCGCGACCTCCGAGTCCTGCGGAAGCCGACGTATCCAGCTGGCCTGCACGAAGCCGCCGTGGTTGTAACCTCGCGGCGGACGCGTCTGGTACGGAGGAGCAGGCGAGGGAATGAAACCCGGCTCGTCGAAATCGCCGGACTGTGCTTCGGCCTTGACGAAGATCCGATTGGCCTGGTCGTCACGATCGTAACGAAAGCCGATGCGGCCCATGTCCCAGGCATCGTCGGTCGGCTGGCCATTGCCCAATTCAGTATCGTCGTAGCGCGAGTAATCCACATAGGCGCGGTACCAGGCGTTCTTGCCGGCGCTGCCGCCGTACCTGAAGCTGCCGAACGCTTTGTCTTCGGTGCCCGTGCCGACGGTCAGTGCGGTGCCCTGGGTGTCGCGCGCCGATCGCGACAGGATGTTGACGACGCCGTTCATCGCATTGGCGCCCCACACCGAGCCTGCCGGTCCGTTGATCGCCTCGATGCGCCCGAGATCCTGATCGAGCCACGCGTGCTGTTCCCAATACACTCCGGACCACAGCGGCGTGTACACCGAGCGACCATCGACCAGCACGAGCAGCTTGTCCACTGCGATGGTGTTGAAGCCGCGCGCCGAGATGGACCATTGATGCGCATTGAACTGCGATACCTGCACGCCAGGTGCGTAGCGCAACGCGTCTGGAATATTCCTGACGCCAATGTAGTTCAATTCCTCGGCGGTGAGCACAGTGGCCGAGGCGGGCGAGGTGAATTGTGGCCGCGCCGTGCCCGTGACCGATGTGACGGTCAGCCTTGCCAACTCCTCGAAGGTGGGATTGCGAATGATCACATTCGCCGCAAGCGCGCCGCCGGCGGTCGCGATCAACTGGATCGCAATTCCAACTCGCAGCGATGCTTTTGGAGCGTTCACGCGCCGGCCCGGGTGGTTGTGTTCGTGCTTTGCCCTTGAAGCCGAAGGACGGTACGCCAGCGACTGGCACCACGGAATTAAGGAAAAACCGCGGGCGCGAGCGGCGACTGTGGGCGTCGCGAATGCAATAGCGACTTCAGGAAGATCGACAATCCCTTCGGTCACTGGGCCGCCAGCAGCGCTGTAGAAAAGAGCGTTAGGCCTGTTGAGTCGAGCAATCATCCGAACATGCTGCAAAGCATTTTCATGATGCAGATGCAGCTTGTGACCCTGATCGCAAAGTCGTGTCCGCGCCCGTCGCTAGAATTCGCGCCGTTCCGCGCCTTGCAAGCGGAATGAAACAAACAAACGAATTCAGGGAGCCTCACGATGAGCAAACGAACAGGTCTGGCCGTGGTGGTGGGATTGGTGCTGTCGCTCGCATCGACGGCAAGCTTCGCCGAAGGCGGCGGCTGGTATTTCGGTGTCACGGGTGGCGAGGCGAAAGCCTCGGATCTGGACAAAGCGACGCTCGATGAGCTCGTCCTCGCCAGCTTCGAATCGCAGGGCGTGCAGGTGCTGTCCGGCCGCTCGACTCTGGACGACAGCGATACCTCCTTCTCGTTGTTCGGCGGCTATCGCTTCTCGGAGTACTTCGCGCTGGAAGCCGGCTACGTCGACTTCGGCACGGCGGAATACCGCGCCTCCGGCGTGATCGATATCGGCAACTTGCCAGCGGCGTATTCGGTCGATTTCGAGGTCAAGGGCTTCACCGCGACGGCGATCGGTTCGGTGCCGCTGGGCCCCTCGTTCGATCTGCACGGGCGGGGCGGCATTCTGTTTGCCGACACGAAGATCACCGAGGCCGCCTCGATCGCCACGAGCGCGGCTCGCGATAGCTTCTCGGAGACATCGCAGGAGTTCTTTTATGGACTGGGCGTCGGGCTGCATCTCGGCCAGCACTGGCTGTTCAGCCTGGACTGGCAGCAGTTCAAGGATGTGGGCGATGAGCAGGAGACTGGCGAGTCGGACGTGAATCGACTCTCGCTCGGGGTGACCTACAAGCTCTGAGCAGGCCCCGAAAAGTCGAAGCCCCGCGGAGTGCGGGGCTTCGTGCCGTCATCTCTATCGAACCGAGGATGACCCTAATTGCTAGGATGACCCTCGAGAGACGCAACGGCGGTGGAAGAGCATCGGTTTTCGGCTCCTGGTGTTAGAGCACAATCACTCTGGTTCATTCCGCCGATAACTTATCTGCTTCCGATGGCGTGACGCACAAGCACGCGCGAAGGTTCCTCGGCCGGATTTGTTTCAAAAGCCTGGCCGGGTCGTGGCTTGTCACGACGGCGAGGAACCTACGCGACGCGCATGCCGTTGCATGGACGGGATGCCCTTCGGCTGTCCGCGGCACGTGAAGATCTTGCGCACACATTCTACGGACGAATTCATCAACTGGTCGGGGAGCGTGCGCTTCATTCCCCGTTCGCAGGTCTGGCCCGCCAGCGACGAGGCGGTGAGCGTGTATGTAAGAGATGCCGCCGCACGCTCTCGCAAGATCAGAGTGGCCGGCTCCGGCCATTCCTCTTCGCCGCTGGTCGAGACTCCCGACATATTGATGTCGATGCGCGATCACCATGGGTTGATCGACTACGACCTGTCGCGCAGTCAGGCCACGGTGGGCGCTGGAACCGTGCTGCATGACCTCGGGCCCATCCTGCATGACATTGGCTTGAGCATGGAGAATCTCGGCGATGTGGATACGCAGACCATCGCCGGCGTCATCAGCACCGGCACGCATGGTTCGGGCCGGACCCTGCAGAACATATCCGCCACGCTGGTGGGCGTGCGCGCCGTGACGGGCACGGGCGAGATCGTTGAATGGTCCGTCGAGCAAGCGCCCGATCTCATCGATGCCGCACGCGTGTCGATGGGCCTGCTCGGCATCTTTACCGCCGTGCGGCTGCAACTCCAGCCGCGCTATCAATTGCGACGGCGCGAGTATGTCGCCGGGACGGATGATTGCCTGGCGCATCTGGATGAGCTCGCGGATGCACATCGCAACTTCGACTTTTACTGGTATCCCCGCCGCGACGAAGTGAAGCTGCGGACCCTCAATCCGCCGCAGACGCCGTTCCCGGAGCTGCCGTACGCGTGTCACATCCATGAAGAACAGGGCTACAGCCACGAGATCATCGCGCAGGAGCGCGAGTTGAAATTCGAGGAGCTGGAGTATTTTGTACCGGCCGAAGCGGGGCCGGCGTGCTTTCGGGAAGTCCGGCGCCGCATCCTGGAGCGCCATCGCAAGCACGTGGCCTGGCGCGTGTTGTACCGGCTCATCGCCAGAGACGAGGGCTTTCTGAGTCCGGTGTACGGTCGCGATTCGGTCGCGATTTCCGTGCACCAGAATGCCAGCCTGCCGTATCAGGACTATTTCGACGACATCGAGCCCATCCTGCGCGCCCATGACGGCCGCCCGCACTGGGGCAAGAAACATTCCTTGCACGGCGCGGCACTTGCGGCCCTGTATCCGCATTGGAACGACTTCATGGCGCTGCGTCGGCAGCTCGACCCCCAGAATGTATTTCTGACCGCGCCGATGGCGCGCTTGCTGGGCGAGGAGTGAAGGTGCTGAAAGCCGTCGGTTCCAAGGTGTGGGCGATCCCCGGCGGGCACATGCCGCTGCGCAGCTCGGGAGCGGAACCGCGCGACACGAGCCGAGACGAGTTGTGCGTCCTCAACGCCGGGCACTTCGACGTTCAGCTGCAGATCACGATCTACTACGAGGATCACGAACCCGTCGGGCCCTATCTGCTGAAGGTCGCCGCGCAGCGCGTGCGACACGTTCGCTTCAACGATCTGATCGATCCGCAAGCGCTGCCGCTCGATACGCCGTATGGCGCAGTGATCGTGGCCGATCACCCGGTGGTCGTGCAGTTCACCCGGCATGATACGAGCCAGGCGGCCAATGCCATCGCCACCACCCTGGCGTTCCCGGGGTGAGCCGATGATCGAAGATCTCTGGTACAAGAACTCGATCATCTACAGCCTGGACCTCGAGACGTTCATGGATGCCAACGGCGACGGGATCGGCGACCTGCCGGGCCTGATCAACCGCCTGGACTATCTGAATTCCCTGGGCATCGATGTCCTCTGGCTGGCGCCGTTCCAGCCCTCGCCGAATCGCGACAACGGCTATGACATCTCCGATTACTACGGTGTCGACCCGCGCTATGGATCGAGCGGCGACTTCGTCGAGCTGATGAACCATGCGCGCAAGCGAGGCATGCGCGTGATTCTGGATCTGGTCGTGAATCACACCTCCAACCAGCATCCGTGGTTCAAGGAGGCCAGGCGCAATCCGGATTCGCAGTATCGCGACTGGTACATCTGGTCGAAGAACAGGCCGGCGGATTGGAACAAAGGCATGGTATTTCCGGGCGTCCAGAAATCCGTGTGGACGCGCGATCCGGTGGCAAAGCTCTATTACCACCATCGCTTCTTCGACTTTCAGCCCGATCTGAACATGGACAACCCGCATGTCCGGGCCGAAATCCGACGCATCATGGGTTACTGGCTGCAACTGGGCGTCGATGGCTTCAGAGTGGACGCGGTGCCGTTCATTCTGGAGTCGAAACTCAAGGGCGAGAGGCTGCGCTTCGAGTATCTCGCCGAGCTGCGTCAGTTTCTGCAATGGCGCGCGGGAGATGCGGCACTGCTCGGCGAAGCGAATGTCGCACCTCGGGACACACAGCGCTATTTCGGCGACGGCCGCGATGGCTTGAACATGATGTTCAACTTCTGGGTGAACCAGCACTGTTTCTACGCGCTGGCAACCAGCGACACCGCGCCGTTGGAGAAGGCGCTCGAGGAGACCCGCAACATCCCCGATTCCACGCAGTGGGCCGTGTTCCTGCGCAACCATGACGAGCTGGACATCGAACGCTTGCCCAAGCAGAAACGCGACCGGGTGTTCGAGCGCTTCGGTCCGCAACCCAACATGCAGCTCTATCATCGCGGCATCCGGCGACGGCTCGCGTCGATGCTCGGCGATCGCCGTCACATCGAGCTCGCCAACAGCCTGATGTTCGCGTTGCCCGGCTCGCCGGTGCTGCGCTATGGCGATGAAATCGGCATGGGCGAGGATCTTTCGCTGAAGGAACGAGGCGCGGTGCGCACACCGATGCAGTGGTCGAGCGAGCGCAACGGCGGCTTCTCGACCGCGCGCAAGCTCGTCAATCCCGTGATCTCGAAGGGACCGTACGGCTATCAAAGTGTCAATGTCGACGCGCAGCGCCGCGATCCGGGATCGCTGCTGAACTGGATGATCAAGATGATCCGCGTGCGCAAGGAGTGCCCCGAGATCGGTTGGGGCGAATGGACGCTGCTGCGCACCGGGGTGCGCGGGGTGTTGGGGCTGTGTTACTCCTGGCGAGGCAATCGCATCGTGGTGTTGCACAACTTCAATCGGCAGCCGCAGCAGGTCAAGGTGACGCTGGAAGGTGAGGGCAGTGAGCTGCTGGTGAATCTGCTGGAGACGGATGACAGCCGGGCCAGCAAACAGGGTCACCACCTCATCGCGCTGACGGCGTTTGGATACAAATGGTTTCGGGTGGGCGGCATGAATTACGCGTTACGCCGCCAACCGGCGACGCCGCCGTCGAAGCGTTGACAGCTCAGGCAGTGGGGCCCGGTCCCTTCGGCCCCATCGCGAGCTTCACGTCGCTGGGAATGTCATATTCTTTCGCGATGTAATCGGCATCCAGCAGGCCCAGCTGCTCGCGCTGGACCACGTAGCCCCAATAAGCTTCTGCCGCTTCCATCACCAGACTCTTGCGGGCGGTCTCATCCGAAGCGCGGGTGAGCGCGGCAACGTCCGCGTCGTATTGCCGTAACGCGTCCAGTGTCTTCTTGAGTTTGCGGCCGGCGAGTCCCAGCGAGGCGGCGGCTTCGCCCGCGAAGGGGAGATCCAGCGGATTGTCGAACTTCGGCACGCCGCGATTATAGCGGGCGGTACCGGGGATGCAGGTCCGTCAACGACTGTCGGACGGGCTCACCAGGCGTCGGTATTGACCGAGATGGCGAATGGCATGTTGTTCCTTGCCTTGCGCCTCGTACAAGCGCGCGAGATTGAAATGGCCGTCGGCCATGTTGGGATCTTCGCTGAGCGCCGCTTGATACGCCTCGATCGCCTCGTCGATCTTGCCGAGGTCTTCCAGCACCACGCCCAGATTGAACATGAGCACCGGGTCGGCGCCGCATTCCTGGATGCCCCGGCGATACACGATCTCCGCTTTCTTCTCGTCGTGGCGCGCATGAAGCAGGCGCCCCAGGTTGATCCATGCGCCGACGAAATCCGGCTCGAGCGCCACGGCCCGCTCATAGGCGGCCTGGGCGGCCTTGGCATCGGTCTCTTCGAGCGCCAGGCCCTTGTCGAACCAATCGTCGGCCGTTTCAGAGGGCGGCGCTTCGGCGGCGGCAGGCTCTTTGTGTTCGACGACACGGATCACGCCGTTCTCGACGCTCACATCCAGGCCGAGCACATACTGACCATCGTCGACCTGGAAATGATTCTTGCCATCGCGGACCACGACGCGATCGCCGATGGCGCTGATGCTCAGGCCCGACAGCGGCATCTGCTCCGGCAAGTGACGCCGCAGGTCCTCCAGCGAGCGATTGATGCGACGACGGGAGATCTTCGCTTCCAGCAGCGAGCGGGCGGCCCGCAGCACGATGAGGTCTTGAAAGGAAAAGCGCAGCTGCCGCCTGGGGCCGCGCGCTGGCTGCACGAAGCCGGTTTTGATCAACCCGCGAATGGTGCTGCGTGACAGACGCAACACGCGTTCTACATCTTGGACACTGAATGTCTGCACGGCACCGCAAGGGGAACAGAGGGCAGATTTATTTTTCGCTGACCGCGCGGGGCGCCTGGTTCAGCCCCGCGAGCGCGAAATAAATCCGTCCTGTTCCCTGTTTCCTCAGCGCTTGCTGGCTTTGCGCGCAGGCTTCTCCGCCTGTTCGACTCTCTTCGGGGCCTTCCGTGGGCCGAGCTTGGCGACGTTCGCCTTGGCGGTTTCGGTCTTGGTGAGACTGGCGCGCAGGGCTTCCATCAGGTCGATGACCTTGCCACCTGTCTCCACCGGGCCTTCGGCCACGGAAATCTCCTGGCCTTCGACCTTCTTCTGAATGGCTGCCTCGATGCGGGCGCGCACGTCGTCGACGTACGCCGTGGGATCGAACTTTTCCGTGGTCTGCTGCTCGATCAGCTGCTTGGCGAGCTTCAGCTCGGGGGCTTTCACATCCGGCTTCGCCACATCGACTTCGCTTGCGGCACGCACCTCGGTGGCGAAGTGCAACTGCTGCATCGTGAGCACATCGCCGACGGGGCGGAGGGCGACCAGGTAGGACTTGCCGCGCGCCGCCCAGCGACCGATGGCACAACGTTTGGTGTCCTTCAGCGCTTCGTTCAACAAGCCGTAGGGTTTGGCGCCGCCTTTGTCGGGCGCCAGATAGTAGGTCTTGTCGAAATACACCGGATCGATGGACTCGATGGGCACGAACTCGCTGATGTCGATGGAATGCGTACCGATTTCCTCCATCGCCTTGATCTCTTCGCTGCTGAACTGGACGTACTGGTCCTTGGCGAACTCGTAGCCCTTGACCATGTCGTCGCGCTCGACCGTCTGCCCGTCCTTCAGGCACACGTACTGTTGTTTCAGGCGCGAGCCACATCCCTTGTGTAACAGGTTGAAGGAAATGGCATTCGCCGTCTGGGTCGCGGTGTACAGCTTGACCGGGATCGCAACCAGACCGAACGAAATCGTCAATGAACCGATGGAGCGCATGGCCATGAGGGGTACCTTTTCGACCGGCTTGGCGTGCGGTCGAGTCTCACTTTCGGGCTTTACTTCTGAAGGCTTTCGCAAGGCTCTGTTTCGCCGAGAGAACATCATGCCACCGGTCCCCGGTTTTTTCCAAGCGCGCGAGCACATTTCGCAACGTGAAGTGGCCCGGCTCGGCCGCTTCCAGCTCATCCCAGGTGAGCGGCATCGACACCGGCGCGCCCGGTACCCCCCGGGGCGAATACGCCACGTTGAGAGTCTTACCACGCACGTTCATGTTGTAGTCGATGAAAATTTTTCCGGTGCGCTTCTGCGTGGCCCATTCCATGGTCACATCGCGCGGATGCTGTTGCAGGATGTGGCGGCCGACCATTTCACAAATCTCGCGAGCACCGTCGAAGGTGACGGTGCGCTCGATGGGAACGAACACGTGCAGACCGGTTTTGCCGGACGTCTTCACGATCGCGCACAGCGACATTTCCTTGAGCAGGTCGTTGATCCAGAACGCGACGCGCTTGCCCATGGCAAAACCCTTCCTGTTGTATTCGGGTTCCGCGCCCTTGGCTTCCAGGCCGGAATAGATGTACGGGTCGATGTCGAACACCAGATAGTCGGGATAGTTGAGCACCGAGGATTCCATGGCCGCGAGTGAGCTCGCGTAGTCCTCGCTCTGACTCACCGAGTCCTTGCCGATCCGGGCGCGCGAGTGCCAGACATGGAATTCCAACGTCCCCAGCTGGCCCAGCCACAACAGGGTCGGCAGGTTGTGCGCGAGAATGTAGTCGTGCGCGCCTCCGACATGTTCGGAAAACGTCCTGATGACTTCGACGAACTCCGGGCGCTCCTGATCCCAATGTTTCTGAAAAAACCGCTCGCCGCCGATGCCTTCGGGCATGCGGATCAAGGTGAGCGGACGATCGCGCAGGTGCGGCAGCATGTAGGGCGAGATGCCGGCGAGATAGCGCAGGTACTCGCGTTTCGTGATCGCAGGCGAATTGGTCTGGGGATCGGCGGGCCAGTACTCGCGATCCAGGTTCGTGAGCCGGATTTTGGCGGTGCCGGCACCATGGGGGACGGCGAGGTCGATGCGGTTCGATTTGTTGTCGAGCTGCTCGAGCACCGCCTGGATGTCGTTCTTCGCCGTCGCCTTGGCGCGCGCCTTGTGCTTTTTCGCGGGGCCGCTTTTCACGCTCTCCACCGGCACGTCATCGCGCAAACGATGGAACACCGGCGCGCGCAGGAAGCCGTCCTCGGTCCAGGCTTCGAAGCTCACTTCGGCCACCAGCTTGGGCTCGACCCAGGTTGCCGGACCGTTCAAAGGCGGCTTGGTGGCGAAGGGAGGGGTGTTGCGGGCGATTGCGGTGAGCTGTTTGTACACGCTCGCGAGCGACGCATCGTTGAATCCCGAGCCGACGTGGCCTACGTACTGCAGCTGATCCTTGTTCCAGTAGCCGAGCAGCAGGGCGCCGAGCGAACGGCGTTGACCTTTGCCGGCGGTGAAGCCGCCGATGACGAACTCGGTGGTCGTCACGGATTTGAACTTCAACCAGTTCGGCGAACGACGGCCGGGCTGATAAGCGCTGTCCTTGCGCTTGGCGACCGTGCCCTCGAAGCCTGCGGCGAGCGAGGCCTCGTGCAACTGTTCGGCATTGTCGGAGGCATGGATGAGCTGCACATGAGCACCCGGCAACAAACATTGCGACAAGTAGCGTCGGCGCTGCTCATACGTCGAACCGCGCAGATTCATGCCCGCGAAGTGCAGCAGGTCGAAACAGAGGAAGATCACCGGCGTCTGGCGCTGCGCTTCGGCGAGCGCTTTGGGGCCCTTGACCTGCGCGCGGTTCTGAAGCGCGTTGAAGGAGGGGCGACCGTCGGCATCGAGCGCGACGATCTCGCCGTCGAGGATCATCGAGCCGACACATTGTGCTTTCAGTTCCGCGACCAGCTCGGGGAACAGGGCCGTGTAGTTCTGGCCGCGGCGTGATTGCAGATATACCGAATCGCCGTCGATGAAGGCGATGATCCGATAGCCATCGAGCTTGGGCTCGTAGCTCCAGCGTTCATCGGATTCGAGATTCGCGCCCGGCTCGGCGAGCATGGGCTCGATCTCGTTGGGCATTTTCTCGAACGGACCGGACGGGGCCAGTTCCATCGCGGACAAGCGCTCGCGGTTGGTGCTCTCGGCGACATCATCCAGCGTGTCGCCCGTGAGCACGGAGGTGTTGTGGGCGAGCAGATCGTCGCCGCCGATGAAGCGGTCCTTGTGCTTGATCAGCAGCCATTGCTTGTCGGTGCTGGTGCGGACCAGCGCGAAGGAGCCCTTGAGCTTGATGCCGCGAAGGAAGAAGCTCAGCTTGCCTTGCTGATATTCGCGTCGCAGTCGTTCCTCGGCCCGGGCGCGATCGTCGAACGAATACTCGCCGCCTTCATCGGGCGAATACACCCCACAGTCCCAGACGATCACATTGCCGGCGCCGTAGTTCTTCTCCGGTATCACTCCTTCGAACGAGGCATAGTCGAACGGGTGGTCTTCGACCTCGACCGCGAGGCGCCGCTCGCCGGCCTGCAACGACGGCCCCTTGGGCACCGCCCAGGATTTGAGCACGCCGTCCAGCTCCAGCCTGAAGTCATAGTGCAGCCGGCGGGCGGCATGCTTCTGCACGATGAACAGCAGCGGCCCTGGCCGGTGCGCGGGCACGGCCGGGGCCGGCTCCGGCGTCCGGCTGAAGGAGCGCTTCTGCCGATATTTTTCGAGCGGCTTGTCCGCGGGGCGTTTCATGTTGGATCGATTCTGGCCTGTTCGAAGAAGACGCGGAAGCGTGCCCGGGCCCGACATCGAAGTCGTAGAAAGTGCAATTCCGTGAACTTCGGCCCGCCATCGCGCATTGAACCGGCGACGTTCCGCCACAGGTGCACCACCGCTCATGGCCGCCGCCCCCGGTCTCGCCTCCGACGCGCCGCTCCACATCGTCAGCAACGCAGGCTCGGGCTCGAAGGACGCGCACGAGGCCCGGCAACAGATCGAAGCCATCCTCTCGGCCGCGCATCGACCGCATGAGTTCATCCTGATCGAGCACCCGGACCGGCTTGCGAGCGTGGCGAAACAGGCGGCGGATGCCGCGGTCCGCAGCGACGGCGCCGTCGTGGTCGCCGGCGGCGATGGAACCATCAATGCCGTCCTGCAAGCTGTCCTGCCGACGCGACGGCCGTTCGGCATCATTCCCCAAGGCACCTTCAATTATTCGAGCCGCGCGCATGGCATTCCGCTCGACCCTGCCGAGGCGGCCCGTGCGTTGCTCACCGCCAGGCCGAAACCCGTGCAGGTGGGCATGGTCAACGAGCGTGCCTTCCTGGTGAACGCCAGCCTCGGGCTGTATCCGGAGCTGCTGCAGGATCGGGAGGAATACAAACGTCAGTATGGTCGGCGCCGCGCGGTGGCCATGTGGGCGGGATTGAAGACATTGATGCGCGAGCATCGCCAGTTGATCGTCGAAGTCGAGCACGAGCAGGGCAGCGAGACGCTGTTCACGCCGAGCATATTCGTTGGCAACAATGCACTTCAGCTCGAGCAGGTGGGCCTGGCTGAAGCCGAAGACGTGAAACACCACCGTCTGGCGGCGGTGATCGTCGAACCGGTCGGCACGGCCGAGCTCGTCTGGTTGGGGGTGCGCGGCATGCTGGGACAGCTCGGGGAAGATGAGCGCATCCGCAACTTTCCTTTCCGTAGCATGACGGTGCGGCTGCTGAGTGGTGGAAAAAAACGCGGGATCAAGGTCGCCGTCGATGGCGAGATCCTGTGGTGCAAGCCGCCATTGACGTTTCGGGTAGCGGATCAACCCTTGATGCTGCTGGCGCCCGCGACCGAGAAATGACGGTATTGCTGCAGATCTCCGACCCGCACTTCGGCACGGAGCAACCCCCGGTTGCGGAGGCGCTGCTGCGTTTGGCTCATCGGATGAAGCCCGCAGCGGTGGTGCTCTCAGGGGATATCACGCAGCGCGCGAGGCGGGTGCAGTTCGCAGCGGCACGTGACTTCGTAACTCGGATTTCACCGCCCGCACTGATCGCGATTCCAGGCAATCACGACATTCCATTGTTCAACATGGTCGCGCGGCTGTTTCATCCATACGCCGGCTTCGAGCAGGCCTTCGGCACGAACCTGGAGCCGGAGTGGCACAGTGACGACTTCCTGGTGATTGGCGTGAACACGACGCGTGCTCGCCGCCACAAGGACGGCGAAGTCTCGCGGGAGCAGATTGTTCGGGTCGCGAATCGGTTGGCCACGGCGAGCGCGCGGCAGGTCCGAATCGTCGTCACCCATCAGCCGGTGCACGTGATCCGGGGCAGCGAGGTTCACAACCGGCTGCACGGTCATGCCGAAGCGATTCAAACGTGGTCGAGCGCCGGCGCGGACGTCATCATGGGAGGCCACATTCACCTGCCGTACGTCGCGGCACTTCATGAGCACTATGGAGACTTGCGTCGTCGCTGCTGGGCCGTGCAGGCAGGCACCGCGGTATCGACGCGCGTGCGTCGCCGGCATCCGAACTCGGTGAATCTCATCAAGCGCGACGATTCGCAGCTGTGTCTCGTGGAACGCTGGGATTACAGCGCGGAACGCAATGAGTTCCACTGTGTACAGACGGCACCATTAAATTTGGATCGCCGCGGCCCGTAACGGGAACTTTCGCAAGCTTGTGCGCCGGGCGCGACACTCGATGTGGGGCATCACCCACAATTCAGCCAGAATTCAGCATGAAAAAGCCGTCATGCATCAGCCGCCGGCCGCGCTCATGCGTTGTATTGGTAATCAGGTCACCCGCGAGGGTCGCATGATGAAAGTACGGTTGTTACATCTCGTTACAGTTATATCTGCTGCCGCGGCCCTGAGTGGATGTGTCAGCTATGGCCACACGCATGCGCTGATCACACCGGTCGGCGTCGCCGGCTATCACACGTTCAAGCCCGATAACACGGCGCCGGCAGTGCCACCGCGCCCGGACCCGAATCGCATGGCTGCCTCCAGCCAACAACAACAGCAGGACCAGCAGCAACAGCGTGGCGGCGAGACTTGATTCGTAGATGACAGTGACCGTCAGCTGTCGGGCGACAGCTCGATGCGCTCGGCATGCAGCAGCCGGAGCATGGAGGCGGCTACGCGCGATTCGAGGTCGGTCGCCGGATCTCTCGAATCCAGGCCCGCTTGCTCCAATGTTCTCGCCACGGACGTGACGGTATGCGCCGACGAGAGCACGTCCCACACTTGCTGATCGAACGCGGACAATGCGACGGTGTCGTCTCCGCCGCGCGACTCGGTGCGAATGTAAGCGGCGTCTCGTTTCAGTTGGGTCATCTCGGCAGCCCTCCAGCGTACCGTCAGGACGCGATCGAGGGCGCTCGGGTTCCCAACTCCAGCGGCTAATAGCCGCGGTTTCGATCGACGATGCCGCTGACGGATCGATTCGCGGCGTGCTGCTTGATCTTTTCTGCAATCTGCTTCGCGGCAGGCCGCATCGGAGTGACCGCAGCCGTGTGCGGCGTCATGTGCACTTTTGGATGCGTCCAATAGCGGTGCTGCGGGGGGAGCGGCTCCTGTCGGAAGACGTCCAGTGCGGCACCGTTCAAGTGGCCGTTATCGAGCAGCTCCAGCAGCGCCTCATCCACGATCAATCCGCCACGGGCGACGTTGATCACGTAGGCGCCGCGGGGCAGGAGCTGCAAGGCCTTGCGATCGAATCGGTCCTGTGTGGCGGTCGTCAGCGGTGCCAGGATCATCAGCACGCGCGTCGCCTTCATGAATGCGGCGAACTGATCCGCACCGCTCGCTTCGGTAAACAAGCGCACCTTGGGCTCACTCGCGGTGTTCGAGCGCGAGAAGGCGTTGACGGGAAAGCCGTCGGCGGCGAACGCATTCGCCACCTGGCCGCCGAGCACGCCCAGCCCGAAAATGCCGACCGGCCATTCCTCGCGCAGCGACTCCGGCAGCTGCCTCCAAGTGCCCGCGGCCTGCTGAGCGGCATATTCGTCGCGACGCTGCATCCATCGCAGCACCTCGAACCGACAATAGTCGACCATCTGCTCGCCCATGCCCGCGTCTTCGACTCGAACGATCGGCAGCCCCGGCGGCAAGTTGGGATTGTTCAGAACGTGCTCGACGCCGGCGCCGACGGAGAAAAACGCGCGCAGCCGCGGCTGATCGGTGAAGAAGCGGGGCGGCGGCGCCCAGCCGACGGCGTAGTCGGCGGGCTCGCTGAACCCCGGCTGCCAGATATCGACCCGGGCATCCCGCAATTGGGCGGCGAGGGTGTCGCGCCACGCCTGCGCTTTATCGTTGCCGTAAACGATGACGATTCGCATGTTATTTGGCCACCGGCATGGAGAATTCCGCACCCTTGCCGATGCTGTCGGGCCAGCGTTGCATGATGCTCTTGTAACGGGTGTAGAAACGCACGCCTTCCTCACCGTAGGAGTGATGATCGCCGAACAGCGAGCGTTTCCAGCCGCCGAACGAATGCCACGCCATCGGCACCGGTATCGGCACATTGATGCCAACCATACCAGCCTGCACGAGCCGAGAGAACGTGCGTGCGGCGTTGCCGTCGGAGGTGAAACATGCCGCGCCGTTCGCGAACTCATGTTGATTGATCAGATTCACCGCGCTCGCCAGATCCGGCACGCGCACCACGGACAACACGGGACCGAATATTTCTTCGTGGTAGATCTTCATGCCCGGGGTAACGTGATCGAACAAGGTCGCGCCGGTGAAGAACCCCTGGCTGCCGGTGCGCGCCTGGTGCGTGCGCCCGTCGACGACGAGCGTCGCGCCTTCCTTCTCTCCTTGAGCGATGTAGCTTTCCACCTTCTCTCGATGAGCCGCCGTGACGAGCGGGCCCATCTCGCTGTTCGCATCCATGCCGTTGCCGATCTGCAGCGTCCGTGCCCGTCGAGCCAGCTCGCTCACCAGCCGGTCGGCAACATCACCCACGGCGACGGCCACCGAGATCGCCATGCATCGCTCGCCGGCCGAGCCGTATGCCGCGCCCACCAGCGCATCGACCGCCTGGTCCAGATTGGCGTCGGGCATCACGACCAGATGATTCTTCGCACCACCCAGCGCCTGCACCCGTTTGCCGTGCTTTGCGCCTTCCGTATAGATGTACTGCGCGATCGGCGTGGAGCCGACGAACGACACCGCCGCGACCTCCGGATGGGAGAGCAGGGCGTCGACAGCGACCTTGTCTCCCTGCACGACATTGAACACGCCGTCGGGCAAGCCTGCCTCACGTAACAACTCGGCAACCAACAGGCTCGGCGAGGGATCGCGCTCCGACGGCTTGAGCACGAAGGTGTTGCCGCACGCGAGCGCGACCGGATACATCCACATGGGCACCATGATCGGGAAATTGAAGGGCGTGATGCCCGCGACGACACCGAGCGGCTGACGCAGATTCCAATTGTCGATGCCGCCGCCGATGTTGTCCGAGTGCTGGCCCATCAGCAGGTGCGGAATCCCGCACGCGAACTCGACGACTTCAATGCCGCGCGTCACTTCACCGCGCGCATCGGAAAGCACCTTGCCGTGCTCGCGGGTGATCGCCGCGGCGAGCGCATCGTGATTGCGCTCGAGCAGTTCCTTGAACTTGAACAGGATGCGCGCGCGGCGCAGTGGGGCGGTCTCGGCCCAAGCGGGAAACGCGGCCTTCGCGGCGCTCACGGCACTATTTACATCCTGCGCGCTCGCCAGGTGCACGCGGCCGACGACTTGTCCGGTCGCGGGATTGAACACGTCGCTCGCGCGGCCAGAAGTCGCGACGACCGAGCGACCGCCGATGACATGATGGATCTCGGACGGGGATTGCAGGACGGCGCTCACGGCGGTACCTCTGGGCGAAATTTATCCCGCCATCTTAAATCGAACGCGGCCGCGCGCCGACGCGTCAGCACGCACGACTGGCCGCAACACATCGGCCGTAGGATCGCTTGTACTACAGCGGCGCAGGGATTATTGTCCGCTCCGACGCGACGGATGCGCGTCACTTCCAACCTCAACTAAGTCAGCGAGTTACGGACACATCCAAGCCGATTCATGACCGCATCCGACGTCGCCGTTCCACCCATCTCCACTGGCTTCGGTCTCAGGGCCGAACCGTTCACCGATACCGCGGACGAGAGCTTCTTCTTCCCCAGCGACCAGCACCTGCGGGCGCTGGAGTTCATGGGTCACTCGCTGTGGACCAGAGCGCGGCTGGGCGTGGTGACGGCCGAGAACGGATGCGGCAAGAGCCTGCTGATCAAACGCTTGCTGAAAGATCTGGACGAGCGCGTGAACGTCGCGACCGTGCAGCGCGAGCACATCGGGCCCCGCGAATTCCTGCTGGAAATCCTGCGGCAGTTCGGCTTCTCGCTCACCGATGACGACAAAACGGACCGTCGCCGGCTGCTCGAGCGCTATCTGGCGCACCAGGCGGGCACCGGCCGGCTGTGTCTGTTGATCGTCGAGAACGCGCAAAGCATGCATCCGTCGGTGTTGGAGGAGCTGCGGTGTCTCGCGGCCGTCGAGCACGACGGGGTGCGCGTGCTGAAAATCCTGCTGCTGGGCCAGCCCGCGTTGAACCTGGTGCTCGAATCGCCGCGCATGGTCGAGCTGGTAACAGGCAACGTCTCCAAGTTTTCGCTGAATCCGTTTTCCGAGGACCAGACGGCCGCCTATGTCGCGCATCGCCTGCGTGCCGCCGGTGCGCCGAGTCCGGACGCACTGATGCCGTACACGCTGCTGCCTCAGATACACGCCTGCAGCCTGGGCATTCCGGCGAACATCAACAAGCTGTGCCAGCGCGCACTGATTCATGCGCGCGAGGAAGGTGCCAGCGCGGTGACGAGCTCGGCGTTGGACAAAGCGATCGAGGATCTCGGCTGGGTTGCTCGTCGGATGCGGATGGAAACCGCGGTGCTCGACCAACTCGCGGCCCTCGATTCGACGCCCCGACAGGCCAAGCTCGTGATCACCACGCAGGGCGAGCCGGAGCGCGAAGTGTCGCTGAAAGCCGACCGCGTGCTGATCGGGCGCGGAGAAGAGGCCGACGTGCGTATCGATTCGGTGTTCATCAGCCGCTACCACGCGCTCATCGTCCGCGACGGCAGCCGGGATCTGCTGCTCGACCTCGGCAGCACCAACGGCCTGCTGGTGAACTCCCGGCGGATCATTCGCCGCGCGCTGCGGCACCGGGACCTCATTCAGGTGGGGCCGGTGCGCGTCATGTACGTGAACGAACAAGCCAATAACGTGGCGCCCGACCCGGGCGAGACTTTGTGCTTCTCCCGGCCCGGCTTCCCGGCGGCGGCGGGCGAGGAGCAGTCCAGCACCCTGCTGGCTTTCGGCCGCGGCGAGCCGTCGTCTTAAGGCGCCGCCCGGGCCGCTTCCAGGGACTCTCCCCGCGCCAAAAAATGCCGGCAAGACGGCAGCTTGCGCCATTCTGTTGCTGTCAGTAGAGTGTCGCCCTCCCAGCCGCGCTCCCCTCCAGTCCTCTGATCCTGTGCCGGTCAGGCAGACGGGAAGATGTGCGTGCGCGGGACAGGCATTCTCAACCAGAAGAGATGACACAAGTGGAGCGCTGGCGCGTACATAAATTCGGCGGCTCGAGCGTCGCCGATGCGGCTTGCATGGAGCGCGTGGCTCGGATCCTCGAACAGGATCCGCATCCGCGGCTGGGCGTGGTTCTTTCGGCGTGCCGCGGCGTGACCGACGGCCTGCTGAACCTGGTCATTGCGGCCGAGAAACAGGAAACGACGCTGGCCGAGCGCATCGAACAGTTGCGCCATCGTCATCAGGTCATCGCCGATACGCTGCTGCCGGACGGCGCGCGCGTCGAGTACATGGCCAAGCTCGAACAGGATTGCCGCGACATCGCCGGCATTCTCCAGACCGTACAACTGATCCGCTCGGCATCGCAGACCGTGCGCGATCTCATCGCCGGTTACGGCGAGATCTGGTCGACGCGTTTGTTCAGTGCCTATCTGCGCCATCGCGGCCGTCGTCCAGGCGCCGTGCAATGGGTCGATGCGCGCGATGTCGTCTCGGTCGAATGGGGGCCGCTCGGTCCAGCCGTTCGCTGGGAGGTTTCGCAAGCCAACATGGACCGCATCACGCCGTCCGATCCGGCGACGCTGATCATCACTGGCTTCGTCGCGCGCGATCCCAACGGCTTGCAGACGACCCTCGGCCGCAACGGCAGCGACTTCTCCGGTTCGATCTTCGGCGCGCTGCTGGACGCGGAAGAGATTCACATCTGGACCGACGTCGATGGCGTGCTGAGCGCCGATCCGCGCCTGGTGCCCGATGCCAAGGTCATCGACTCGCTCTCGTACAACGAAGCGATGGAGCTGGCGTACTTCGGCGCCAAGGTGATCCATCCGCAGACCATGGCGCCGGCGGTGCGCAAGAGCATCCCGATCTGGATTCGCAACACCTTCGCCCCCGAGAAGGCCGGCTCGCTGATCTGCGAGAAGCCCAATTCGCAGATCGCGGTGAAGGGCATCACCTGTATCGACAAGGTCGCGCTGGTGAACCTGGAAGGCGCCGGCATGATCGGCGTGCCGGGCACCGCGCACCGTCTGTTCGGCGCGCTGCGTGATCACGGAATCTCCGTGATCCTGATCTCCCAAGGCAGCTCGGAACATTCCATCTGCTTTGCGATCCCGCAGGCCGAGGCCGAGCGTGCGGAAGTCGTCATCCGTCAGGCGTTCGAACGCGAGCTGCGCGAAGGGCAGATTCAGAGCGTCGAGGTCGATGTCGGTTGCAGCATTCTCGCCGTCGTCGGCGATGGCATGGCGGGCTCGCATGGGGTCGCTGCCAAGGTGTTCGGCGCGCTCGGTTCCGCCGGCGTGAGCGTCCGCGCGATCGCGCAGGGTGCCTCCGAAAGAAACATTTCCGCCGTGATCGATGGCAAGCATTCCTCACGCGCGCTGCGCTCGGTGCATTCGAGCTTCTACCTCTCGCCACACACGGTCTCGATCGGCTTGATCGGCCCGGGCACCGTCGGCGGCGTGCTGCTCGATCAGATGGCCTCGCAGGTGGAGCGTCTGTCGCGCGATCTGAAGCTGGACTTGCGCGTGCGCGGCATCCTGAGCTCCAAGCGCATGCATCTGTCGGATGCCGAAGTGCCGCTGACCGGCTGGCGCGATGCGTTCAAATCGCGCAGCGAGGAGGCGGATCTCACGCGCTTTGCCGATCACGTGCGAGCCCATCACCTGCCGCACGCGATCATCATCGATTGCTCGTCCAGCTCCGAAGTCGCCGCGCGCTATCCGGCGTGGCTCGCCAGCGGCATCCACATCGTGACGCCGAACAAAAAGGCGAACAGCTCCGAGCTGGAGTTGTACGCGCGCCTGCACGAAGCGCGTCGCCAGGGCAATGCGCACTATTTGTATGAAGCAACCGTCGGCGCGGGCCTGCCCGTCATTCAGACGTTGCGTGATCTGCGCGATACGGGCGATCAGATCTGGCGCATCGAAGGCATTCTCTCCGGCACGCTCGCGTATCTGTTCAACGTGTGGGACGGCTCCGAGCCATTCTCCTCGGTCGTGCGCACGGCGAAGGCGAAGGGCTACACCGAGCCGGATCCGCGTGACGATCTGTCCGGCCTCGACTTCGCGCGCAAGCTCATCATTCTCGGTCGCGAGATGGGCCTGCGGCTGGAATTGGGCGACGTGCACCTGGAAGGCCTGGTGCCGCCGGCGCTCACGCAGTGCTCGCCGCAGGAATTCCTCGACCGACTGCCCGAGTTCGATGCCCCCATGGCGGAGCGTCTGAGGGCGGCGCGCAGCCGCGATCGTGTGTTGCGTTACGTGGGTTCGCTGGATGCAGCCACCGGCAAGGCGTCGGTGGGCCTGGTCGAGCTGGAACGGTCGCACACCTTCGCGAACATCAATCTGACCGACAACGTCGTGCGTTTCCTGACCTCGCGCTACAACCAGAATCCGCTGGTAGTGCAGGGACCGGGCGCGGGTCCGGAAGTGACCGCGGGCGGTGTGTTCGGCGATCTCTTGCGCGTCTGCGCGTACCTTGGAGCACGGCTTTGAGCAGGCAATCGGCAACGGCGTTCGCGCCCGCGAGCATCGGCAACGTTGCGGTCGGCTTCGACGTGCTCGGCCACAGCTTCCAGGCGATCGGCGATCGAGTGACCGCGCGTCGTGTTGCAACGCCCGGCGTCACCATCAACGCAATCACCGGCACCACCGTCGATCTGCCGCGCGAAGCGGAGAAGAACACTGCCGGCATGGCGGTTCTGAGCATGGTGCGCGACCTGAACCTGGATTTCGGCTTCGAGCTCACGATCGAGAAGGGCATTCCGCTGGGTTCGGGCCTTGGCGGCTCGGCGGCGTCCGCGGTGGCCGGCGTGGTTGCGGCAAACGCGCTATTGCCCAAGCCACTCACGCTGCTGGAACAGCTGCAGTTCGCGTTGAAGGGCGAGCAGGTCGCCAGCGGCTCGCGTCACGTCGACAACATCGCGCCGTCGTTGTTCGGCGGACTGGTGCTGACGGTGGGCATCGACAATCCGAACGTCAAACAGATTCCGGTGCCGCCGAGCGTGCGCTGCGTGCTGGTCCACCCGCACATGGTGCTCAACACGCGCGAGGCGCGCTCGATCCTGAGCAAAACGGTTTCCCTGTCGGATGTGATCTGGCAGACCGCCAATATCTCCGGCTTCATCACCGGCTGTTTCACCAGCGATCTGCAACTGATCCGCGAGTCGCTCGAGGACGTGATCGTCGAGCCGCAGCGGCAGGTATTGATTCCCGGCTTCCAGGCGGTGAAGCAGGGCGCCATGAGCAATGGCGCATTGGGCTGCTCCATTTCCGGCGCCGGCCCCACGATCTTTGCGTGGTGCGAGCATCAGCACGCCGAACGCGTCCGCGACGCGATGGTGGCTGGGTTCGCCGCCGTGAAGATGGAATGCGATGCGTGGATTTCCACGCTCGACGCGGTGGGTGCGAGAGTAGTGGACTAACGGAACAGAAAGCAGCGGACCCTCAACGATTCCTTTCGTTCCATGTACTACATAAGCACCAGAGACGCATCTCAACGCGCTTCGCTGAGCGAAGCCATCGCCCGTGGCATCGCGCCGGATGGCGGCTTGTATGTTCCCGGCGAGTTCCCTCACTTCAACACGCGCCAGTTCGACGGCTTGAACGAGCTGCCCGAGATCGGCGAGCGTCTGCTCGCACCGTTCTTCGAGGGCGACGCGCTCGCCAGCGAGCTCGGTGCGATCTGCCGCGAAGCATTCAACTTCCCGGCACCGCTGGTGACACTCGAGCACGCGCCGCAGCCGGCCTCGGTGCTCGAGCTGTTCCACGGCCCGACCTGCGCGTTCAAGGATTTCGGCGCACGCTTCCTGGCCGCCACCATGGAGCGCATCCGTCGCAACGAGCCGAAGAAGCTCACCATCCTGGTCGCCACCTCGGGCGATACGGGCGGTGCGGTCGCCGCGGCGTTCCACAACAAACCGTGGGTCGATGTCGCCGTGCTGTATCCGAAGGGGCTCGTGTCCGAGCGCCAGGCGCAGCAGCTGGCCTGCTGGGGCGGCAACGTCCGCACCTTCGCCGTGAAGGGCACGTTCGATGAGTGCCAGCGCATGGTGAAGGAGGCGTTCCTCGATCCGGCGCTCCAGGAATCGCATCAGCTGTCTTCGGCGAACAGCATCAACGTCGGCCGCCTGCTGCCGCAGATGGTGTACTACGCCAGGTCGAGCCTGGAGCTGTGGCGCCAGCTGGGCCGCCGGCCGAACTACATCATTCCGACCGGCAACCTCGGCAACGCGATGGCTTGCGTGTGGGCGCGCCACGTCGGTTTGCCGATCGGGGAGATCGTGCTCGCGACCAATGCCAATCAAACCATCACCGATTTCCTGCGCTCGGGCGAATGGCAGCCCCGGGCCAGCGTGGCGACGCTCGCGTCGGCGATGGACGTCGGCAATCCGAGCAACATGGAGCGGCTGCGCTCGCTGCATCCCGAGTTCGATGAGCTGCAGGGTCAGCTGGGCGCCTCCAGCGTCGATGACATCGAGATCCGCGGCACCTTGCGCCGTGACTCGCACGAGCTCAACCGCATCTGGTGCCCGCACACCGCGACGGCTGCAAAAGTCTATCGGCGCATGCTGTCGCGAGGCGCGCGCGGCCATTGGGTGATCGTCTCGACCGCACATCCGGCGAAGTTCAATGACATCGTCGAGCCGCAGACCGGGCGGGAGGTTCCCGTACCGCCGGCGCTGGCCAAGCTGCTGTCATTGCCGCGTCAGGAACAGGAACTGGAACCCACCCTGTCGGCTTTACGGACGCAGTTGCAACAGGCCTAAGACGATACATGCAGCTTCCCGAGCAGATTCCGTTCTGGGCGATTCCCGCCGCGATCGCCGCGGCGGTGGTGGCACTCATCGCCTGGCTGTACCTGTTGTTCCGCGCGTATCGCTATCGCAAGGACAACGAGGCGGCCATCGCCAGCGTCGCGTACGAAATGCTGAAAAACGTGCTGATCCCGAACGGCAACGGCGGGCAGATCCACGTGCATTATCTGCTGCTCACCCAGCGCGGACTGCTGGTGGCGGACCTGCTGGACCGCCCGGGCGCGATCTTCGGCGGCGATCAGATGCTCGAGTGGACCGCGATCGGCAAGAAGCAGCGCTACACCTTTCCGAACCCACAGCACGCGTTGTATGACCGTATGGCAGCGGTCCGGTTGCTGACGGGAGAGGTGCCGGTGGAAGGGCGCCTGCTGTTCACGGTGAAAAGCGAGTTCCCCAAGGGCAAGCCGCGCAACGTGCTACGGATCGATGACCTGACCGATGACTTCCCGCCGGTCGACAAGGCCAGGGGCAACATCACGGCGGCGTTCGGTGACGTTTGGGCCAATGTGAAACGTCACGCCGAGGCGAATCCGATCTCCTGAAGAGAAGACCCTCACTCCAACCCCTCTCCCGCTGGGAGAGGGGCTTTTGTTTATTCGTTAGCGCAGAGCGTTGTATCAAGCGGGCGTCAGGCGCGCCGGTAATGTTCGGCGACGACCTGCGCGACGCAGGCCGTGACTTTCTTTCCTGTCTCGATGTCGAGGAATTCATTCGGCCCGTGCGCGTTGGATTGCGGACCCAGCACGCCCGTAACCAGGAACTGCGTCTTGGGAAACTTCGTGTTCAGCATGCCCATGAACGGAATGGTGCCGCCGACCCCCATGTACATCGCATCCTTGCCGAAGAAATTCTTCGATGCCGATGACATCGCGGCCGCGAGCCACGCAGCGGTGGAGGGCGCGTTCCAGCCTTCGGCGCCCGGATCGGCTTCGTAACGAACTTTCGCGCCGTACGGCGGATCCTTCTCCAATGTTTCTTTGATCGCGTTGCCGGCGCGCTCCGGATCGACGCCGGGCGGAATACGGAACGACAGCTTGAAGGCCGTGTACGGGCGCAGCACATTGCCCGCATTCGGCAGGCTGGGAATGCCATCGACGCCCGTCGTCGACAACGTCGGCCGCCAGGTGCTGTTCAACAACAGCTCGGCGGGATCTTTATCCATGGGCTGCATGCCTTCGACCATCGGCAGCTTGCGATACACCTCGGCTCCCAAGGCTTGCGCGGCTGCTCGCGCCTGTGCCACGCGATCTTCCGGAATGTTTGCATGCAACGCCTCCAGCTTGATGCGACCGGTCGCCGAGTCCTCGACCCGTTCGAGCAGCTGACGCGCGATGCGCATGCTCGACGCCGCGATGCCGCTCGCCATCCCCGAATGCACGCCCTCACGAAGCACGTCGACACGCAACGTGCCGGTGAGATTGCCGCGCAGGGACGTCGTACACCAGAACTGATCGTAATTGCCGCACTCCGCATCCAGGCACACGACCAGCGACGGCTCGCCGATACGATCGGCGAGCGCGTCGATATAGGCGGGCAGATCGGGGCTGCCGCTTTCTTCACTGCCTTCGATCAGAATCACACAGCGCGCGTGCGGAATCTTCTGTTCGGCCAGTGCCTTCAACGCCAGCAGCGAGCCGAACACGGCGTAACCATCATCGGCACCGCCGCGACCATACAGACGGCCATTGCGAATCACCGGCGTCCAGGGCGACAGCCCTTCGGCCCAGCCGGTGAACTCGGGCTGCTTGTCCATGTGCCCGTACATGAGCACACAATCGTTGCCGTTGCTGCTGCCGGTCGCCGGCACGTCGATGAACAGCAACGGCGTGCGTCCCGGCAAGCGCACGATCTCGGTCTTCATGCCGGGCAGGGCATGCGCCTCGCACCACTGCCGCATCAACTCGGCGGCGGCGTCCATGTGGCCGTGCTTCTCCCAGTCCTGGTCGAAATGCGCCGACTTGTTGGGAATGCGGATGTATTCGCACAGCGCCGGCACGATGGATTTGTCCCAGACCTCGCCGACGAAACGCATCAGTTGCTCGGTGTTCATAGCTCTCCATCCAGGTTCGTTCAGGCCGTGGGCCACTCGAACAAGCGTAACGCATTGCTGGTAGTGATCTCGGCCAGGCTCTCGATTCGCTCGCCGCGCGCTTCGGCAATGGCCGCGAGCACGTGCGGAAGATACATGGGCTCGTTACGACGGCTTCGCGGTTTGGGCTGCAAATCACGCGGCAACAGATATGGCGCGTCGGTCTCGATCAGCAGCCGATCGGCCGGGATGTGCCGGACCACCTCGCGCAGATGCTGCCCCCGCCGCTCATCGCAGATCCAGCCGGTGATGCCGATGTACAGATCGAGATCGAGATAGGCGCGGGCTTCAGCCAGGCCCGCGGTGAAGCAATGCGCGACGCCGCCGGTCAGTTGCGCACGGTGCTTGCCCATGACCCTCATGAAATCCTCATGAGCGTCGCGCTGATGCAGGAACACCGGCTTGCGCACCTGCGCGGCCAGCTCGAGCTGACGCTCGAACGCCTGCAGTTGCGCTTCGTGCGGCGAGAAATTGCGGAAATAATCCAAGCCGCATTCGCCGACCGCGACCACCTCGGGTCGTCGTGCGAGCTCGTTGAACGCCTGCAGCTGCGCTGACTCGAGCTCGACGGCGTGGTGGGGATGAACCCCGGCGGTACAACGCATCTGCTCCGGATGCTGTTGCACCAGAGCGATGGCAGCGTGCGTGCTCGCAAGTGAGCTGCCCGTGATCAACATGCGAGTCACGCCCGCCTCGGTCGCGCGCTGAATGACCGCGTCGCGATCGTGATCGAAGCTGTCGTGAGCCAGATTCAGGCCGATGTCCAGCAGCGCTGGCAACGTGCGTGAAGTGGCGGAAAGGCGGGGCGGATCAACCGTCATTTGCAACGTCTGTGCTATCTTCCAGCCATGAATTGTAGTGCATGGGCAGGTCGGACAGGACTGCGCCGGTGGCTGCTGCCATTGCTGCTGGCGGTGGCCTCGTCCGCGACTGCCGGCTCGACCGCCGAATTCGACGATCTGGTCGCCCGCCTGCAGTTCTCCTTCTACACCGGCGACAGCCGCGCACTCGAGAACATGGTCACCGAGCTCGAACGCTTCGAGGTCGATTCGAGCCTGGCGGCAGCCAAGTCATATCAGCTCGCTTACGGTCAATGGAAGCTCGCGCAGTTGCTCGGCGAGCCCAATGACGAGCGCGCCCGCACGACGACCCGATCCAATGCCAGCAAAGCGGCCAAGACCTGCGTTCAGCATGCGCGCGAGGCTATCGCGAAGGAGCCGCGCATGGCCGAGATCTACGCCATCGAGGCCGCGTGTGACACGTACGAGCCAGGATCGATCCAGCGGGGCTCGACCGGCTGCGTGCGTAGTAAATCCATGCGCACCGCATTGACCCTCGGCCCCGACAATCCCCGCGTCCTGTTCATCAATGCCTTGTGCTCGGCGGATGCGGAAGCCGATCCAGCGGCGATCGAGCGCTGGCGCGCCGTGGTCGCCAGGTTCGAGGCGGCGCCGCCCTCGCAGCCGGGCAAGCCCGACTGGGGGCATGCCGAGGCGCTGACCTTGCTGGGTGAAAGTTACTTGAAGCGCGGCGAGATGGTCGCGGCGCGCGATGTGCTGGAAAGAGCGCTGGTGCTTGCGCCAGACTATCGACAGGCGCAAAAGCTGCTCCAGACCGCAGCCAACCGCCCTCGCTGAGCTCGCTTACTGTCGTCTCGATTCATGTCCGCTCAACTGCAGCTGTTCGAGTCCCGGGACTCCTCCGAGCGCTGGACGGTGCGCGTCAGTCGTCGTGCGCGCCGCATGTCGGTGCGGGTATACCCCGGCGGTCGAGTCGAAGTCGTCGTGCCGCCGGGCGTGCCGCCCACGACCGTGCAACGTTTCGTCGGCTCTCACAGCCAGTGGATCGCGCGCCGCGTCGAAGACCTCAGCGCGGTCGGCGCGCCGGTGAGCCCGGGGCCGCCGACCGAGATCCAGGTGCCGGCGATCGGCCGCACCTTCTCAGTCCATTACGAGCACACGCGCTCGACCTCGATCCGGCCGGAATTGTTCGACGACGGCGTGCTGAAGATATTCGGCCCGATCCATGACGAGGCCGCGATCGCCACGGCCTTGCGCGAGTGGCTGTCCGACCTGGCCTACGATGAGCTCGGCGCGCAGCTGAAGACCGTGGCTCGCGAGCTGGGGCTGAACTTCAGCCGCATCCAGGTGCGCCGACAGCGCACCCGCTGGGGCAGCTGCTCGGCTACCGGCACGATCAGCCTCAACGTCTGCCTGATGTTTCTCGAGCCGGCGGTGGTGCGTTACCTGTTCGTGCACGAGCTTTGTCACACTCGCCACATGAATCATTCGCCCCGATTCTGGGCGCTGGTGGAGCATTACGAGCCCGACTACCGCCGCCTGGATCGAGAGCTGCTCAAAGGCTGGCAGTCGGTGCCGGGCTGGATGTTCGAATAGCGCCGGGCGTTCGCTGGCAGCGGCTACGGAAAGCTTTGTAGGCAACAAGAGGCATCCAGGGTTGACACCGCGGCGCACCGCGCCGACCCTGCCATTCATCCACCACTTCCGATTCGCATCATGTCCAGCTCCGACACGCCCACGCGCCCCCCGGTCGACTTCTCCGATGAGCAGGTCCACTGGGACCTCGGCGAATCCCAGAGTTACGGCGAATACCTCGGCCTGAACCAGATTCTCTCGGCGCAGCATCCGGTCTCGTTCGAGCACGACGAGATGCTGTTCATCATCATCCACCAGGCCTCGGAGCTGTGGATGAAACTGTGCCTGCACGAGCTCACGGCGGCCCGCGAACACATCCTGCGCGACGACCTGGGGCCGTCATTCAAGATGCTGACGCGAGTGTCGAGGATTCAGCAGCAGCTGGTGCAGTCCTGGGATGTGCTCGCGACCATGACGCCGGCGGAATATTCCCTGTTCCGCAATCAGCTCGGCCGCGCGTCGGGGTTCCAGTCGATCCAGTACCGGATGCTGGAGTTCATCATCGGCAACAAGAACGCAGACACCATCGAGGTGCACCGTCGCGATCCGCAGGCGTACGAGGAACTGCAGCGGGCATTGCACAGCCCGAGCATCTACGATGAAACCTTGCGGCTACTGAGCCGTCGCGGCTTCGAGATTCCACAGGAGTACCTGGATCGCGATTGGTCGCAGCCTTATCAGGCGAGCAAGCAAGTGGCGGCGGCGTGGCTCGCGGTTTATCACAGCGTCGATGACAACTGGGATCTGTATGACCTCGCAGAGCGGCTGCTGGATCTGGACCACAAGTTTCAGCTCTGGCGCTTCAGTCACATGAAAACCGTCGAGCGGATCATTGGCTACAAGCGCGGAACCGGGGGAACCGGCGGCGTTTCCTATCTGAACAAGGCGCTGGAGCTGCGGTTCTTCCCCGAGCTGTGGATGATTCGGACGTCGATGTAAGAGTGGAACCGGCGTAAGGCGTAAGTTTTCCGCGTCATCGCGATGTTCGAGTTCGTGCCGAGGGCGTTGGTGGTCGCGTCATCGGGGTGTTCCAGCTTCGCCTGAGAGGTGTTCGGTGGTCCGCGCCGTGGGTATGTTCTAGCTCGTGCCGAGGGGCGTAAGTTTTCCGCGTCATCGGGATGTTCTAGTCGGCCTGAGAGGCGTCGGTGGGCTGCGGCGTCGGGAGTGTCCTAGCTCCTTCCGGCACCGGGCTCGGCCGGAGCGCATTGCGCTCCTCACCGCACGTCCCTGATGAGCCCTGCTGTTGCGGCCCCGTCCGTGTGCCGCAAAGCTGCCGGAAGAA
>NZ_CALFXI010000007.1 GCF_937958065.1 uncultured Steroidobacter sp. | reverse complement strand
TACAAGGGACGTGCGGTGAGGAGCGCAATGCGCTCCGGCCGTGCCCGGTGCCGGGACGAGGTAGGAGCCCTCAGGTCGCGCGAACCACCGCCGCCTCCGAAACCTCCGAGCTCTTATTCCGAATCCGGCGGCGCCAGCCCTTTCGTATATAAAACCTTCCCTTCCGGCGTCACCAACACCGCATCGATATCATCGAGCCGGTTGTATATTTCGATCGCCTTCTCCGGCCCCAATACGAACGCCGTTTTAGACAGCCCATCCGTGCGCGTGGCCGTCGCCCCGATGATCGTCGCGCTTCGAACCTTGCTCGCGGAGTGGCCGGTTTTCGGGTCGATGATGTGGTGATACCGCACGCCGTTCTCGTCGAAGTAACGCTCGTAATCTCCCGAGGTCGACAGCGCCGCATCCTCCAGCGGAATCCGTGCAATCACTTCATTCTTGCGATCGGGATGACGAATGCCCACCACCCACGGTTGGCCGAAGCGATCGCCGATGATTCGACTGTCACCGCCGGCAGTAACGAGCGCGTGGTCGATGCCGCGGGCTTGGAGAATGGCGATGCCGCGATCGACGGCGTGGCCCTTCCCGATGCCGCCCAAGTCGATGCGTACGCCGGGCCGGGCGAAGTGCACGGTGCTGTTCCTCTGGTCCAGCTCGATGTGACGGTAGTTGATGCCCGGCAGAGCGGCGGCAATCTGTTTCTCATCCGGCCGCACATGCTTCCGGAAATCGTACATGTAGCCGACGCTTGCATAAGTGATATCGAATGCGCCGTCGGTGATCCGTGAATAGTCGAGCGCGGTTGCGAGCAGATCGAACAGTTCGCGTGAGATCTTGATCGGCTCCTGCGCCGCGCGCGCGTTGACGATGGACAGCTCGCTGGTCGGCTTGTAGGTGCTCATCGCCTCATCGACCCGCCGCATCTCCGCCAGCACCGCTTCGATGGCAGCGTTGCCTTCTGCCTTGTCCCTCGCCCACAGCTCCACGACGATGCGCGTCCCCATGATCCCGTCCTCGACGCGCTCCAGCCACTCGGCACGGGCCGGCTGAACGAGGACGAGCAAGGCCAGGACGATCGATAGCAGCGGTTTCATGCCGCAAATGGTAGCGCAAAAGAAAAGGGCGGCTTGATTACAAGCCGCCCTTGCTCCTGCGAGAGCTGCCAGTCGATCAGAACTTGAATCGAGCGGTCAGGCCGTAGGTCCGGGGCGCGCCCAGGAAGCCGTTCACGGTGCTGCTGGAGGCCGTGCCGCCGGCCGAAGATCCCTGCAGCGTGGCGTCGAAGATCACCTGGTAATAGTCCTCGTCGGTGAGGTTCAGCGCCCACAGCTCGACCATCCACTTCTCGTCCGCTGCGCCAAAGCCCAAGCGGGCGTTCACCAGCGTCATCGCATCCTGGATCTTGCGCGGGTCCAGGTTGGAACCGGTGTTGAACTCGGACGTGTAACGGGCTCCGATATTGCCTCGGAACAGCAGACTGTTACCGATCGGCTGCTCGTAAGTGGCCGACAGGCTCGCAGACCATTCCGGCGCGAACGACAACTGATCGTCCTCACGCTCGGGACGGAAGAATTGCTCTGCCGTGCCGAACTTCTCGATGGTCGTGTCCGCATACGTCACACCGCCCTGGATGCTGAGCTGCTCGAGCGGCGTGTACCACACGAGATCAACGTCCACGCCTTGCGAAACCACCTGCGGCAGCGAGGTCACGATGAACTGCAGGCCGGTGAAGGTGTTGAGCTGGAAGTCGGTGTAATCCTGGTAGAACACGGCGCCGTTCAGGAGCAGGCTTCTATCGGCCCATTGCGTTTTCACCCCCAGTTCGTACGAGTCGACGGTCTCTTCGTTGAAGCTGGTGTCGCGGTCCACCGCCGGGCCGCCCGGCACGTTTGGATTGAGGAGGAAGTTGCCGGTGCGCTCGCGATACAGATTGAAGCCGCCGCCCTTGTAGCCTCTCGCGAATGACGCGTACGTCATCACGTCATCCGTGAAGCGATAGGCGATCTTCGCGGTGCCGCTCCATTCCTGTTCATCCCGCGATTGCGAGAAGGCCACGTCATTGAAGATCGGATCGGCGTAAGTGACGCTGCAGCCGATGCCGAAGATCGTCGCGGCGGCTGGGTTGTTGACGAATTGCGGGATGCCGCGCAAGGTCGCACAGCCCACGCCACCGTGCCCGTTCGAATAGTCCGAATCGAGGTCCTTGGACTCGTCGGTGTAGCGCAGGCCCAGCGTCAACTCCAGCGCGTCGGTGAAGCGGATGCTGTTGTTGGTGAACAGCGCCCAGCTCTTGGACTCCTGTTGATAAACGTCGCGAGTGGCCCCGCCGCCCGGGTAGAGCAGCGGTCGTACGGACGCCGGAATCAGGTTCAGTGCGCCGCCGAGCAGGCCGTTGAAGTAAGCGAAGAACTGGTCTCCCAGGATCAGCTGATCGCGCGAGTCCAGATCTTCGTCGGCGTAGAACAGGCCGACCAGCCAGCTGAGCTTCTCGCTCTCGCCGGCGAGCCGGAATTCCTGCGACAGCTGCTTGAACCGGTTGCCGAAGTTGCCGTCGGGATTGCGATACAGAATGTCGACCGTGGTGAAATCGGCGTCCTGACCGTTGATGGTTTCCCAATCGCGCCATGCGGTGATCGAGGTGAGGGTCGCGCCGCCGAGCGCCTGCAGATCCCAATTGATCTCCATCGACGCGCCTTTCTCCTCGATCTCCTGCCTGGTGGAGCGGTTGGAATAAGCGACGCGATCGAACGGATCCGGAGGATTGCGATACGAGCCCGGCTCCAAGGCGTTCAGTACTCCGAGCACGCTGGTCGTCGGCGTCAATACGACCTGCGGAGCTGCACAGCAGTTCTCGTCGCGATCGGTGTAGTCGGCGGTCAAGCGGATATCGAGCGCCTCGTTCGGCTGAAACAACAGCTGACCGCGCGCCGTGGTGAACTTGCGATCGACGTCTTCGTTTTCGGTGCGCGGACCGGGGCCACGAACGACATCCAGGAAGCCGTCCCGCTCGCGCGAGGCGACATACAAACGACCGGCCACCTTGTCGGAGAACGGGCCGGTGATCGATGCCGCACCTTCCATGGCGCCGTAGTTGCCGGCGGTGAGCTCGACGTTGGCACCGAAATCGAACGACGGCCGCTTGGTCACGACGTTGATCACGCCGGCCGAGGTGTTCTTGCCGAACAGGGTGCCTTGCGGACCCTTCAGCACTTCGATGCGCTCCAGTTCGCCCAGATCGCCGAAGCCCACGCCGTTGCGCGGCCGATAAACGCCGTCGATGACCACACCGACCGAGGATTCCAGGCCGGCGTTGTCGCCCACCGTGCCGATGCCGCGAATGCGGGCGGTGGTGACCGATTCGTTCGAGGTCGAGGTCACCAGCAGGCCGGGCGTGAGAATGGTGAGATCCTTGATGTCCTTGACGCCAGTGTCCTGCAGCAGCTGCTCGGAGACCGCCGTCACCACGATCGGCACGTCCTGCAGGCTTTGTTCACGCTTCTGCGCGGTCACGATGATCGTATCGATGGTGCGCGCATCCTGCTGTTGATCCGTGGCTTGCTGGCCAAACGCAGGTACTGTCATTAGAGCCAATGCACCTACCACTGCTCGACGCAGCAGCACGCTTCGATCTTTCATGGATCCCCCTTGTTTAGATCCCACTAACGCTAGGTCCAATTAGAACTTGTCATGGCGGGGCTGGAGAGCCCGCAGCTGATACCCTGCACGGCGAAGACTACTGAGTTCGGAGCGCCAGTGAAAGAGACTTTGCATAAAAGCAACGTGCGGACAGGCACCAGAATGATTCAACCGGGGCGGGTGCGAGCGGGCACATTCGGAGACAGCGCTCTGCAGTCCCGGCGGCCCACCGGCCCCGGCTGAACTGGTGGCACTGTTGTTGCGTTCTGCAGTACTGAGCTGTTGTTCCCCGACAACGAGTCGGGGATGATGCGCGCTCGAATCGTTGAATCAGAGTCTGAGATTGAGCATGGCGACCGAACAGTTTGATGTCGTGGTCATAGGCAGCGGGCCCGCCGGCGAAGGCGCGGCACTGACGGCTGCCAAGAGTCATCGCAGTGTCGCTATCGTCGAGCGCTACTTCGAAGTGGGCGGCGGTTGCACGCACTGGGGCACCATCCCCAGCAAGGCCTTGCGTCACGCGGTCAAGATCCTGCACGACCTGCGACGCAACCCTTTGCTTCGCGAGTTTCACGAGGCATCGCGCCTGACGTACCCGCAGCTGCTGGCCTCGGCCAATAAAGTGATCGAAGCGCAGGTGGCGAGCCGCCGGCGTTTTTATGAACGCAATCGGGTCCCGGTGTTCTTCGGTGATGCGAGCTTCGTGGATGCGAACACGCTGGAGATTCAGCCGGCGACCGGCAAGCCGACCCGCATCAGCGGCAAGACGATCGTGATAGCGGCGGGCTCGCGGCCCTACCATCCACCCGAAGTGGACTTCGGCCACGAACGCATTCGAGACAGCGATTCCATCCTGCGCTACGACCAGCATCCGTTCTCCGTGACCATCTACGGTGCGGGAGTGATTGGTTGTGAGTACGCCTCGATCTTTGTCAACTTAGGCGCGAAGGTGACGCTGGTCAATACTCACGACCGCCTGCTGTCATTTCTCGACGATGAAATCGCCGAGGCTTTGTCATATCACCTGCGCGAGCAGGGCTGCGTGATTCGTCATAACGAGCAATTCAAGGCACTGGAAGCGCGGGAGCGCGACGTGGTGCTGCATCTGGAATCCGGCCGCAAGATCAAATCGGACCTGCTGCTGTGGGCGAACGGCCGCACCGGCAACTCCGACAAGCTCAAGCTCGATCGCGTCGGGCTCAAGGCCAACAGCCGCGGTCAGATCGAAGTGAATCAGCACTACCAGACGGCGGTGCCGAACATCTATGCGGTGGGCGATATCGTCGGACCGCCGGCGCTGGCCAGCGCCGCGTACGTGCAGGGCTCGCATGCCATTCAGCACATGCTCGATCCGTCGATTCCGCCGCACAGTTCCGCGACCATTCCCAGCGGCATCTACACGATCCCGGAGATCTCCTCGATCGGCCGCAACGAGCGCGAATTGCAGGAAGCGAAGGTGCCGTATGAAGTCGGGCACTGCGCGTTCAAGAATCTGGCGCGCGCGCAGATGACGGATGAGCGCGTCGGCATGCTCAAGATCATTTTCCACGCCGAGACCATGCAGGTGCTGGGCGTGCACTGCTTCGGCGACAACGCTTCGGAGATCGTGCACATCGGCCAGACCGTGATGGCCAGCTCGAACAACGACATCCGCTACTTCACCCAGACCACGTTCAACTATCCGACCATGGCCGAGGCGTATCGAGTCGCGGCTTACAACGGCATCAACCGGCTGACCTAGCCGACCTGTCCCGGGGGGACGGATCTACGCTCTGTCCCCCGCCGTCCTTCGGTCGAACGCCAGCATCGACTGGCCGTGAGCACCGTTTGTAATTCTGTCCGCACGCCTCGTTATGGCGTATCGTTCGTTGCGTTAACAACTCCAATCGAGGTGGCTAATGAGCTTCGTCAAGGAATTCCGTGAATTCGCTGTCAAGGGCAACGTGGTCGACATGGCGGTCGGTATCATCATCGGCGCCGCGTTCGGCAAGATCGTCAGCTCGCTGGTCAGCGACGTGGTGACGCCGCCGCTCGGCTATCTCATCGGCGGCGTGGACTTCACCCAGCTCGCGGTCACCTTGCCGACGATTCGGGAAGGGGTCGAGCCGGCGACGATCCGCTACGGAGTGTTCCTGCAGGCGACGTTCGACTTCATCATCGTGGCCTTCGCGATCTTCCTGCTGGTGAAGTTGATCAACCGCCTGCGTCGTGCCGAGGAAGCGAAGCCGGCCGCTCCGGCCGCGCCGCCTCGCGAGCAGGTGCTGCTCGAGGAGATTCGCGATCTGCTCAAACAGCAGCAGCGCTGATTCTTTTTGCCCGTCCGGGCCCTCCCGATGCGGAGGGCTCGGCAGTCGATCAAACCGCGGCGAACGCCGGGCGCGTCAGATTCTCCGGTTCGCCGGTCGTCGCGACGACATCGTCTTCGATGCGGGCTCCGCCGTACGGTTTGAACCGTTCCACCTGCTGCCAGTTGATCTGCTTGCCCAGCGGCGAGGTGCGCGCTTCACTCAGCAACTGCTCGATGAAGTAGAGGCCCGGCTCGATCGTCACGACGAACCCCGGCTCCAGCGTGCGCGTGAGTCGTAGATACGGATGACCTTGCGGACGCGCCTTCTGTTGACCGTCCGGCGTCACCGTAAAGCCGGCAACGTCGTGCACCTGCAGCCCCAACAGATGTCCGATGCCATGCGGGAAGAAGACGCTGCTCAGTCCAGTTGCCAGCGCTTCGTCCGGCGACGCCTCGATGACATCGAAGTCACGCAGAATCTTCGCGATGCGCCGATGTGCGCCGAGATGGATATCCGCGTAGTCGACGCCGGCGCGCACTTCAGCGCTCATGCCCAACTGCTCGGTATCCAGCGCTTTGATCAGTGCCGCGAAGTCATCGTTCTCACGCGAGTAGGTTCGCGTGATATCGGCCGCATAACCATTGAACTGCGCGCCTGCATCGATCAGAAATGAACGCAGCTGCGCGGGCGCGGTGCGCTCCTGATTTTGATAGTGCAGAACCGCGGAGTTGGCGTTGAGACCGACGATGTTGGGGTAGGGCAGCTCGTTTTCCGTCTGCCCCGTCGCGAGGATATACGCCATGTTGATTTCGTACTCGGAGGCTCCGGCACGAAACGCAGCTTCGGCGGCTTTGTGACCCCGAGCAGCCATGCGGGACGCACGGCGCATGCATTCGAGCTCGTACTCCGTCTTGAATGCGCGTACGTAATGCAATCGATGCATGAGGGGCTCGGGATTGCGGCCGGTGAATCCCCAGTCGGTGAACTCTTCCCGCCACTCACCGATGAACACGCAGCGAGACACGCCCTCGATGTGTGCTTTCGCTTCCGCCGCTTCACGAATGATCCTGATGTCGAACTGATCGGTCCAGAAGTCGTTCGGCATCTGCGGCGGCTTGTACCAATAATCCACCGGCTGCAGGAATACCAGCTGCAGGCGCTGGCCGGGGCGATACACGATCCAGCAATCGGCCGCCTCGGCGAGCGGCGTCCACAATCTGAAATGAGGATTTGGCTTGAACGGGTAGGGCTGGTCGTCCAGGAACTGCATGTGCTGACCGCCGGCGTAGATCGCGAGCGCATCGTGGCCGGTGGCGGCCAGCGCCTCGTCGGTGCGGCGACGCTGAATTTCCAGGTGCGCCGCGTACAGGTCTTTCAGCGAAGCTGTGGATTGGGCGTTCATGGTCATTCCGTCACGTTGATCTCGAGCTGAGCCCACTGCGTCCGATGCGAATGGTAGCTGGCGATGCAGTGCCCTGTCGTGCCGGGCAGCATCCGACCCAGCGAGCCCGTGAGTAGGATCTGCCCACGCTCGATCCGCCAACCTTGTCGCACCATCTGGTTCACCAGGAACAGCGCCGCGCGCCACTGGTCGCCAAGCGCATCCGTGCCTTTGCCGGTGAACATCTCCTGGTCATTGCAGACCAGGCGAACTTCCGTTGCATTCGGATCACGCTCGCGAGGCGATGCGAATGCGCCGACGATGTACTTTGCTGCAGCGACGTTCGTGGCGATCAGGGCCGTCGCGTCGAGAGACTGCGGCTGCGTGTAGTCGAGATTGGGGAGCTCGATCGCGGGCGCCATGCCGTCGATATGTGCGCGCAGAGCATCGACATCTGCGAGTGGTTCATCGATCGGTGTGCCGATGCGCATGGCGATCTCAACTTCGATGTGCAGGCCGCGCAGTTCGCGCAAGCTCACCGTGCTCGCGGATTGCAGCGCACCTTCCTTGAACAGCACACCGGCGACTGCATCGTTCGCTTTGAAGCGTGCTTGCGCGGGCGCGGATGTGAGGCCCGCTTTGAATCCTGCCGGACTTGCACCCTGCAGTCGTTCGCGAACGCTGCGCGTTTGCACGCGATACGCGGAATCAATTGTCAATGTTTCGTCAATCTCCGGCAGCGTGCGCTGCTCGCGCCACGATGTCACTATTTCGTCAACGACGCGTCGTTCCGGCGAGCTGCACGCGCAGAGCACGAGACAGATCAATGACATCGACGCGATGCTGCGCACGGCTCTGGTTTTCATGTGTATTTGTGAGATGTCTTCATGGAGCGACGTTGCGCTCGATATGTTGCTCGACTGTTTTCAAGGGTGGTGAAACATCTTAGACTCCCGCCGCCGCATTGGAACGGTGGCGCGAGCCGCTCGATCCGTTGCTGTTCAATCAACCTACACCACATTGGGGTGATCGTTCACATGAACACAAAAATGATCCTCGCCGCGCTGGCGTTGTCGCTGTCGCTCGCTGCTTGTGCCAAGAAGGAAGAAGCTCCGATGGAACCGGCCGCTCCCGCGACCGAAGCTCCTGCCGCCGAGGCTCCTGCTGACGCCGCTGCTCCTGCCGAAGCTGCTCCTGCCGAAGGTGCCCCGGCCGAAGCTCCTGCCGATGCCGCCACCGCGCCTGCTGGCGAAACGACTCCGCCTCCGGCTCAGTAATCGAGCCTGGCGCGCGATGACAGATGTCAAATCTGTCATCGCAGTGTCGCTGCACCGGGCGGGCTCTCCGCCCGGTGTCGTTTGAGGGGTCGCCCGGAGCCTCGTCACGGGGATCACCGATACCGGCAACTCCGTTTTGACAGTACCGTTAGCAGGGATTGGAATAGCTCCATCAATCGGAGGTGGCCAGGGATCGCCAGCAACCCGTGCCCGTCAGTATCCGCGATGCTTTGAATTCTCCCCGCGACCGTCAATGGATCCAGGCTCAATACCCGCAGTACCTGGAAGACCTGTCGCAGATGAGCATGAACACCGGCGTGTTTCCGGCCACCGCCGAGGTGCAGATGGATCTGATGGCGCGGTGGTTCGCCGATGCCAGCTCGTATCCGCTGATCATTCTCAAGAATGAACGACCCGCCGGCTTTGCCCTGGTCAGTCGCCCGCCCCGCAATCGCCGCGATCAGGTCGACTTCCGCATGGCCGAGTTCTTCATCGCCTCGAGCTCACGCCGCCTTGGCGTCGGCAGACACGCCGCGCAGCTGATCTTCAATCGCTTCGCCGGCACGTGGGAGATCACCGAGTTCCTGCACAACAAAGGCGCCGTCGGCTTCTGGCGCACCATCCTGACGGAATACACCGGCGGAAAGTTTCAGGAGCGGGTCGCCCTGGGCGAGGTGCACCAGACGTTCACGTCGGCGAATCGGCAGCGGGTGCGCTGACTGGCGGATCGAGCCGATCTCTGTTGAGATCCCTCGCACCCCTTCGCCGGTATCGGCCATCCCCGACAAGCATTCTGGATCTTGCCTTCTTTGTATCCAGCCGGGCGAATTGCTATCACGATCTGCATGGGCTGCCGTCGTACGACAGGTTGACCTCCTGACGACGCACTAGATGGAATTTAACATTCGGCACTCCACGTGGAGTGCCGAATGGAAATCTATTGAGCATCAGCGGCAATCGCTGCGTCTTCCCTCCCGATGATCTGCCAGATTTGACGATAGCAGCGATGCGGCACTATTTTGTCCATCGAACGGACTCGCGTACGGATCGTATTGCTTCGCGAATTGCAAGTGAGTGCCCCAAGTGCATGAGAAATCGGACGAAAGTGATAAGCAGCGCGGGGCTGATTGAGGGATACGCCGCACTTTTGCGGCGAGCAGAAATATGGTGGCTCGGAGTGCTGCGCTTAGGCGGTCTACATAAGAGTTAGGGCAGGAGAACTCGAATGAAAGTCACATCGGACCGCGATCGGTATGACGCGTTGCAAGCAGCACTTGTGGCTAGGATTGCGGATGCAGTACGAGGGCACGTTCGCCTTCTGATCGAAAATCGTGTACCAGCAGATCTCAACGAAATCACCAAAGACATCGTGTTCTCGGTCACGAGCATCCTCGATGGTGCTGACGAAGGGGAAGGAGAATCGGACCTACCCATGCTTACGTTCGCGACGAGCGAGGCTCGGAATGAACTGATCGTTGCAGATCCTGGAGAGGGATCCTGGATGCACGAGTATGCGCATGGCTAGCGGCGGCCCTAACAAGCCGCTGGTTCCGACTCGCAACGGCGAAGCGCCGTTGCTCGCGGCACAGCGGCGGCGTTAGCGTAAGAGTATGGCGGCGATATTCAGCTTCACTTGCTCGTGCTGCGGAAAACTCCACGAGGGCGCGCCGAGCTTCGGCTTTCGTGCTCCGGATCCATATCTGGAACAGCCGAAGGAAGTGCAAGACGCAGGAAGCCTCGGGAGTGATCTTTGTCGCTACACGGATGAAGATGGCGAACATTTCTTCGTTCGTGCCTGCCTGGAGGTACCAATCCACGGCGTTTCGGAGCCGTTCATGTGGGGCGTGTGGGTATCACTGAGCCAAGAGAGCTTCGATCGCTATGTGGAAACCTACGATCATCCGGACACGTCGGAGAGCTACTTCGGCTGGCTGTGCAACTATTTGCCGTACTACGAGAAAACCTATGCGCTTAAGACGCGCGTCCATCCGCGCGAAGGCGGCGATCGGCCCTTAGTTATTCTTGAGAAGACAGATCATCCTCTATCGGTGGACTTTCATGAAGGCATCAGCATCAGTCGTGCACAGGAAATCGCCGAGGCGGCAACGCATCGCTAACAAGCCCATGCACGCGACGTGCGAAACGCACGCGCGTGATGGGCGGCGTTATACGCCATGAGGAAAAGCGGTTCAGAACCGGATGAGCTTGTTGCCGAAGCTAAGGCTAACGCCCTGTACCTTTTCGTGTACCTTCCAGTCGCGTTGTCGGTGTTCGCGGCCCTTGGCGCGGGGCTTCCTTACCTTTTGTTCGGCGTGTTGCCGTCGACCGAGCTGCAAGGAGCACAGCTCATTGCTTGGGGCGCATACATCCTGGCATGTCTGCTTGTGGCAATGACGGTCGCTTCCGTTGTCTGGCTCCGGTCGGTCAGTGGAACCATTAGTCGCAGCCAAGCGGAGAGGATTATGATGCCAATGGGTAGCGATCCAATCGGACGATGGCTGATCGCACGATACCTCGGTGCCGGAAGGCACAGTGGCAAACATGGCGTATAACAAGCCGCTGGTTCCGACTCGCACCGACCAAGCGCCGGTGCTCGCGGCACAGCGGCGGCGTTAGACGGCACGGAGAGCACAGTGCTTGCGTTTCATATCGGTGGCGAGGCTT
>NZ_CALFXI010000006.1 GCF_937958065.1 uncultured Steroidobacter sp. | reverse complement strand
TCGGATTGAATCGTGCGTGCATCGACAACATCATCGCGGTGGACGACCTGACGGTGGCGCAAAAATTCATGAATCTGCGGGACCTGTCGATTGCCGATTACTTCGATCGCCGTGAGTTTTATGACCTGTTCGCGCGGGGCGCGCTGGGCAAGATCGACGTGATATTTCACGAGGGCGCCTGTTCCGACACCATGGAACATGACGGCAAATTCATGCTGGACGTCAATTATCGGTGTTCCAAGGACCTGCTCGACGTCTGCCAGCGCCACGGTACGCGATTGTTATACGCCTCCTCCGCGGCGGTGTACGGCAGCAGCTCGGAGTTTCGCGAGCAGCCGGAATATGAGCGCCCTCTGAATGTGTACGGCTATTCCAAGCTGCTGTTCGATCAAGTCGTGCGCCGCCAGTTACCTAGTGTCACACAGCAAGTGGCAGGCTTTCGTTATTTCAACGTGTACGGGCCGCGAGAGCGTCACAAGGGCCGCATGGCATCGGTCGCGATGCATAACTACGACCAGGTCGAAAAAGAGGGCACCGTCCGACTGTTCGGCGCCTATGGCGGTTACCAGCCGGGCTGCCAGCAACGCGATTTCGTGTTCGTCGAGGATGTAGTCGCCGTGAATCTCTGGTTTTTGGAGCATCCGCACGTCAGCGGTATCTTCAATCTTGGCACTGGTCGTGCCCAGCCTTTCAATGACGTAGCCCGAGCTGTCGTGAATGCCCACCGGCGCCGCGCGGGCAAGCGCCCCGGCACGCTGGAGGATCTCGTGAGCAGCGGCGAGATTACATACATCTCCTTTCCTGACGCACTGCGCGACAAATATCAATGCTTCACGCAGGCCGATCTGAGCGCTCTACGCCAGGCCGGCTGCGACCTGCAGTTCGCGTCAGTTGAAGAAGGCGTGCAGAAATACGCGGATTGGCTCGCCGCTCAAAGCAAGGAATAGCTCACTGCAGCGGACGGCGTTGCGGTATGCCCAGTGCGAGCAGCACTCCGAGGAACAAGCCGACGAGCGGTCCGGCAACGACCAGCAGAGCGCGGTTCGGAAAATGGATGTCGCTCTTGTCAGGCGCCAACGCGGCATCCACGACCCGGAATGCGTACTCCTCGCTCACGTTGGCCAGCATTCGCTGCTTGATCTGAGTCTCGATCAATCGATTGATCGCCTGGCGCGTCTCCAAGGTGGTCGTGGTGGTGAGCTCGCGCTCGAGGAAGCCCAGCGAGCGATTCGCTGACTCCACGGCCCGACGGCGCATTTCTTCATTGATCCGCCGCACGAGCTCGTTCGCCCAAGCCGTGGCTTCGTCACGATCGATCCAATCGATATGCAGCGTGATCAGCCCGGATTTCTTGTCCTGAACGACACGCCGGACCTTCTTGTCGAAATATTTGTAAGCTTTGGCAGGGGTGGGCTGACGCCACTCGCTTACCGTCCAGCGCTTGGCCGCGGGATCCCATTTGTCCCAGAACAGCCGTGGAATGAGCTGCTCCTCGGCGATGAAGCGCTGCGTGAATTGCCGAGACTTCAGCACCGCCAGCGCTTCCTCGGTCGCCGAATCGTTTGCCCCCAGCTCCACGCCTGCCAGCGCCGCCAGACCGCCCAAACCGCCCAAGCTGCTCCCCAAGCTACCGCTCAAGCTGTTGCGCTCGGCGCTTGCCGAAACCATCACAGCGGTGGCGCGATATACCGGACGGATGAGAAAGGCCGCCGCGATAAATGCGGCTGAACATGCAGCCACACTCCACAAGACCCACGCTCGACGCGCGAGGATCCGCCGCAGCATATCGCGCAGATCAACGTTTTCCTCCTCAAACTGCCTCTCGGCCGAGCCGTTCAATGCTGGGGAGCTCATTGCACTCTTTGGTCCCGAGAGGTGATCAGAAGGAGTTTACTGCCGCGGCTGCGATCGACAGGTTGTAGATAATGGTAGTGACAGCGATCCAGAATGGCAGCGGCCGCATCCGCTCCGTATCCAGCGGCGCCACGACGGTGTCTCCCGGCTTGATCTGAACGTTATCACCGTTGAACCAAGCCCTGCCCGAGCCAGTCACGACGCTACCATCCGCTCGCACAACATAGATCCGCCGTTCATCTGCACGCGGGGTCAGTCCACCGCTCATCGCGAGGTAGTCGTCTCTGCTCAGATCCTTGCGATATAGATGGGAGGTCGTGCTCTGCACCTCGCCAATGACGGTCACTTCCTGCATCGTCCGCGGCACGAGCAAGCGGTCGCCGTCCTTCAACACGATGTCCTGCTCCGAGCCCGGCTTCGCCCGGGATGCGCCTTCGAGGTCGATGACCAGCCGCCCCACGGGAGTTGCGTCCCGCAAGGAAGCTAGCAACGACTTGCCTACGGCAAGCGCCTGCCCGGCGTCCTTGCCCGTCTCCTGCGCGGACATCAACGAGAATTGCGCGAGGTCTGATTCCATACGGGTCGCCAACGTCTTGAGCTGCTTGCGCTCGCGGTCCTTCAGCTCTTCACGAGTAAAGATCGCGCCCTCGGGGAAGGCCCATTCGGTCAACCCACCGGCGCGCACCATGAGCGAGCGCAGCGTCTCGCCGCGATGGATGGGATAGCGTCCGGGGAACCTCACTTCACCGCGGATCTCCACCTCTTCCTGTTCGGCCCACAACGGCACTTCCTTGATCACTAGATAGTCGAAGGGACGCAAGGCCAGGTTCGCGGCTGGGTCTCCATTCAAAACTTGTCGCAAATCGATCTCGATCAACTCGGCCTGCCGCTGGCCATTGCTGCCGACCTCGTAACGAGTCAGCTCAGCCTGGCCTCCGTACGCCGCTTCGTCGAGACTGCCGCCGGCACGTAACAAGTCGCTGACTCGCATGCCGGGCTCCAATGGGTACTTGCCAGGCACCTTTATCTTGCCGGCGACGCTCACCTCGAGCGTCGGCTCGTCGATGCGTGATTGCAGGCGCAGCTCGCGCATGAGCGGCTCGATGATGCGGTCCCGCCCGGACTCCCGGTCGAATACGAATATCTGGTCACGTGACGCGAGCTCGAAGTTCGCGGCGCTTTGCGGGTTCGTGAGCGCCTGTTCCAGATCGGCGGAAAACACGCGGACACGCCGATCCGAGGGAAGCTCCCGACGCACCAGGATGTAACGCTGATCCGCATTCGGTTTCAGCTCATCCAGGCTCGGCAGCACGTCGGTCAGGCGCATCCCTGGTGTGTACTGGTACTCACCAGGGCGATGCACGTGACCACTGATGACCACCGATCCGTCCAGCACCGGACGAATCGTCGGAACGCGCAGCACGTCGCCGCTCTGCAGAGTCACATTGCGCCCAGCGGCCGACAGGTTCACGTCGACGGTGGTGCGCTGGCGTTGTTCGTTCACGCGCTCCAACGTAGCGATGCTTGGATCGGCTTCCGGCAACAAGCCACCGCCTAGGTTCAACA
>NZ_CALFXI010000005.1 GCF_937958065.1 uncultured Steroidobacter sp. | reverse complement strand
AGTAAAGACGCTCGCGAGTTTCCCGAGACCCCCGACAGCCACCGCCAAGCCACCGACGCTCTTCTCCGAACCCCCCACCAAGATGCCCAACAACCACCGCGCTCTTATCCAGAGGAACCTAATCCAACGCCCCAACTGCCAGCACCGATCGCACCGACATACTTCGCCGAAGAACCCCACCCAAGACACGGAACCCACCAAACAGTGGCGAGGCCGACATCAGCGACCGAGCTGCGACCTCACCCCGAGAACCCAATCCACCGCCCCGACGCCGCCACCAGGAACCAGAGCGACATCGACGCGACCGCCATCAGCTTCAACGTAATCGGCCTGATCGCAGCGTGGTCTCCACGAAGCAATGGCTGCTTGAGCGTGAACACGAACAGCACACCCACCAACAACGCAATCATCTTCGTCCAATAGAACGGATTGTGATAACACTTCGTCGCCACACCCGCGAGCATCGGCACGCCGGTCAATATCAAAATCCACAGCCCCACCTTGAACCATCGGTGCGCCTGCTCCGTCACCACGTTCGACGGCACGTCCCGCATGATCACATTCAACAGTCGCAAGTCCTGCGCCAGCACCGTGCCGCCGAGCAGGGCCAGGCCCATCAAGTGGACCGCTTCGACGATGGCGAACGTCGCCGGCAGGTCTTTCATGAAGACCCCGAGTGGCGATGCTTCCAGCCAGGCGAAGAAAGAAAACAACATCGGTGTTCCCCTGATCAGTGAGGCTTATTCGGCTGCCACGCAGCCGGCCGCCCAATCGATGAAGGCGGGATTGTCGTTGCCGCAGTCGAACCAGTCGTACGCGATGAAGCGGCCGGTGACGATGACGCCGCACCACAGCGCCAGCGACAAGCCCGCAGCGATTCGCGCTCGACGCGGAGCCACCGGATCCAGGTCCCACGAATGCTTCGACGCGATCAGATAACTTCGAAACAGCCAAGCGTTGATGGCCGCCGCGATCAGCAGGATCACTTTGATGCGAAACCACAGGCTCTGCGTGGTGCGCACCGGGATGGCGGAGAACAGCAGGATGCCGGTGATGAACATGATCGAGAAGCCGATCAGCATCGGCCTGTCGAGACGCTCGGCGAGCTTCGTCGCCGGCACGTTCGCGAACGCCAGGCCGAGCATGCGCAGGTCGACCACCGCGAGCATGCCGAAGCTGAGCATCAGCGTCAGGACGTGCGTGGTCTCGATCCAGTTGTACAGGTAGAAGGATTCGTGCAGCCCGACGCTGAAAGAGCGCTCGCTCAGCCACGTAGCGAATTGCAATAACGCCGAATTCACGCGGTTGGTCCCCCCGATGACGATTTCATTCTAGTCGGGGCCACCGGCGCGGGCGGACAAGAAATATCAATGTCTGTCCGCACCGGGTGAAGACTCAGGATTTGGCCGCCGCCGGCGTGTCGCTCTTGACTTCACGCGTCTTGAATCGCCAGCCGCTCGCCGTTTTTACCAGAACGTCGGTGTACTGTCCGGTGCTCACGATGGACGGCGGCTTCGTACCCACATCCAGCAGCATCAGCATGACCGTGGCATTCGCGCCTTCCGCGGATGGAGTGATACGCAGGTTCGTATTCCAGTGGCGGCGATTCGCGCCGTTCATTTTCTCGCGCCACATCTTCACGAAGCCCACCAGCGCTTCCCTCCCCGCAAAACGCGTATTGAAGGTTCCGTCCGGCGTGAACGTCGCTGCCCACGCTTCGCCGTCGCCCGAGTCGATCGCGTGGTTGTAAGTCGCGTACAGCTGCTCGATGTCGATGTAGTCCTGCGTCGTGAGATCCGCCGCAGTTGCTGCCGATGCCGCAACGGCCAGCGCGACGACGGCCGCCGCGCGACTGAAGAAACGAGCGAGGGTGTCCATGGAGCGTCCTTGGGATTGTAGTGAGTTCGATGCGTGACTGTGGATAGTAGCGCACAGCTTGCGATTTTCAGGCGCTGCCGCTGCGCGTCTTGCACAGCAGAAACAAACGCGGCATGGTCATGCCATGAGCGCCTACGACACCCACGCCCTGGAGGAACTGCGCCGCTGGCAGCATGAAATGCAGCGTGCCCCCGGCCTGTGGAATCGCGCGACCAGCGGCGTTCAGCGCAAGATCAACAGCTACATTCCCGAGAAAGTGCATGCCAGCGTCACCGCCGTCATCAAACAAATGACGCGCGCCGTGCTGGGCGGCTCGAACTTCACCGCCTCGGCGCCCCTGATCGAAGGCGATCTGGAGCAACGCGAAATGCGCGTGCGTGCGACGGTGGATCGATACAGGAAAACGGCGGCCGTCGAAGGCGGCATCACGGGCGCCGGCGGCTTTCTGATGGGGCTCGCCGACTTTCCATTGCTTCTCAGCATCAAGCTGAAGATGCTGTTCGAGATCGCCGCCTTGTATGGCTTCTCCGGCGAGGACTATCGCGAGCGGTTATATCTGCTGCACATCTTCCAGCTCGCGTTCTCCAGCGATGCGCATCGTGCGGACGTGTATCGGCAGATGCAGCGCTGGCACGAGCGCAGCGCCACGCTGCCGAATTCGATCGACGACTTCGACTGGCGCAAGTTTCAGCAGGAGTATCGAGACTACATCGACCTGGCAAAGCTCGCGCAGCTGTTGCCGGTCATCGGCGCGCCTGTCGGCGTGATCGTCAACAACAGCTTGCTGAAAAAGCTCGGCGTGACCGCCATGAATGCCTATCGCATGCGCTGGTTCGAGCGACCAGCGCTGCTCGACAACAGTTAGAAGCGCACGCCCTCCAGCAGCGCCTCCGTCATCGCCCTCGCCTTCGCGCGCGCTTCGTCGATGCTGGCGCCGAGTGCGAGTGACACACCCATGCGGCGCTGGCCGTGCACTTCCGGCTTACCAAACAAACGCAGGGCCGTATCCGGCTGAGCCAGCGCGCGTTCGACATTCTCGAAACGCACGTTGGTCGACTCGCCTTCCACGAGCAACGCGCACGATGCCGCGGGCCCATGCTGTCGGATCACCGGAATCGGTAGACCCAGAATCGCCCGCGCATGCAGCGCGAACTCCGACAGATCCTGCGAGATCAGAGTGACCAGACCGGTGTCATGCGGCCGCGGCGACACTTCGCTGAAGTAGATCCCGTCGCCCGCAACGAACAGCTCGACGCCGAAGATGCCGTTGCCGCCCAGATTCTCCGTCACCGCGTGAGCAATCCGCTGCGACTCCTTCAGTGCCGCCTCGCTCATGGGCTGCGGCTGCCACGACTCGCGATAATCGCCGTCGATTTGCAGATGGCCGATGGGCGCACAGAAGCTGGTCTGGCCGTTGTGACGGACCGTCAGCAGCGTGATCTCGAAATCGAACTTGACGAAACCTTCCACGATGATTCGCCCGACGCCGGCGCGGCCGCCCTGCTGCGAATATTTCCAGGCATGCGGAATATCCGCCTCGGTCCGCACCACGCTCTGACCCTTGCCGGAGGAGCTCATCACTGGCTTGACCACGCACGGCATGCCGATATCGCACACCGCCTGGCGATATTCCTCTTCCGTATCGGCAAAACGATACGGCGACGTCCGGATCCCCAACTGCTCGGCTGCGAGCCGGCGGATGCCTTCGCGGTCCATGGTGAGTCGCGCCGCCCCGGCAGTCGGTATCACCGTGAATCCTTCTTTCTCCAGCTCGATCAGCGCCGGGGTCGCGATCGCTTCGATCTCCGGCACGATGAGCTGGGGCCGTTCCTGTTCGACCACCCGTCGAAGCGCGGCCGGATCGAGCATGTTGATCACGTGCGAGCGATGCGCCACCTGCATGGCCGGCGCGTTCGGGTAACGATCCACCGCGATGACTTCGCAGCCGAAGCGCTGCAGCTCGATCACGACTTCCTTACCCAGCTCGCCCGAGCCGAGCATCATGACGCGGGTGGCCGAAGACGAGAGCGGAGTTCCTAAAGTAGTCACGAGAGTTGCTCGACGGGAGGGCTAGGGCCGCAAGTATCCGACCTGATGGGATTGCATACAACCACGCAGCCTCGAAACCACGTTGCGGGGCGCAATCCGGCTCATTAGTCTTCGCGCTTTCGTCAGCGAAAGGATGATCATGTCACGCTCACGCTTGCTGCTGGGATCGCTCCTCGCCGCACTGGCCGCCGCCGCGCACGGCGCGGACGACGCCAAGAAAACCTGGGACGTGAACGCCCCGCCCGGCGAGCGCCGCGAGATTCCCATCGATGTGCGCTCCGGCACGTGGATGAGCATCGACGTGAGTCCCGATGGCACTCGTGTGTTGTTCGATCTGCTGGGCGACCTCTACGAGCTGCCCATTGCCGGCGGTGAAGCCAGATCGCTCACTTCCGGCCTGGCCTGGGACATGCAGCCGCGCTACTCGCCCGATGGCAACAGCATCCTGTTCACATCCGACCGAGCGGGCGGCGACAACCTGTGGCTGATGGACCGCAACGGCAATGCGCCTCGTCCGCTCACCAAGGAAGACTTTCGCTTGTTGAACGATGCGGCCTGGCATCCGAATGGCCGCTACGTTGCGGGCCGCAAACATTTCACCACGCGCCGCTCGCTGGGCACCGGCGAGATCTGGTTCTACAACGTCGACGGCGGCGACGGCGTGCAGGTGGTGAAGCGCCCGAACGAGGACTATCAGAAAGAGCTCGGCGAGCCGGCGTTCTCGCCAGACGGCAAATATCTCTATTACACGCAGAACGTCACTCCGGGCACTCGCTTCGCCTACGCTCAGGACGTGAACGATGCGGTGTTCGCCATCAAGCGCCTCGATCTGGCGAGCGGCGAAACCACCTCGGTGGCCAGTGGCCCGGGCGGCTCGGTGCGCCCGACGCCCTCACCCGATGGTCGTTATCTCGCTTTCATCCGCCGCCTGCGTACCCCCGAGGCGCTGAAGACGGCGCTATACACACAGGATCTGCGCTCCGGCGAGATCAAACTGATCTACGCGGACCTGGATCGCGACATGCAGGAGACCTGGGCCGTGAACGGCTTGTATCCGCGCATGGACTGGACGCCCGACAGCAAGTCGCTGGTGTTCTGGGCTGGCGGCGGCATCAAGCGCGTGGACATCGCATCGCTGGCGGTGAGCGACATTCCGTTTCATGTCACGGGCACCCGCGCTTCGATTGCGCCGCCTCGCTTTCAGGTCGAGGTCGCGCCAGATCAGGTACAGGCACGCATGGTGCGTTTCGCGACGGTGTCGCCGAACGGTCAGCGCGTCGTCTATGAATCGTTCGGGCGTCTGTGGATTCGCGATGTCAACGGCGGAACCGCGCGCCAACTCACTGCCGATGCCGATGACGCATTCGAGCTGTTTCCTTCGTGGTCGCGCGACGGCAAAAACATCGTGTTCGTGCGCTGGAACGATGCCACGCTCGGCGAGATCCGTGTGGTCGGCGCCGGTGGCGGCAAGTCGCGCGTCGTGACGAAGCAGCCTGGTCACTACTATCAACCGCGCTTCACGCCGAAGGGCGACGCCATCGTCGTGCAGCGTGCGGCCGGTGGATATCTCACCTCGGCGAATTGGTCCGCCGAACCCGGCTTGTACCGCGTACCGACGGCGGGCGGCGAGTTGCAGAAGCTCACCGATACCGGTCGCAACGCTCACTTCATCGATTCGTCCGATCGCATCTACTACACGGAAGATGCCGAGCCGGCGAAGGAAGGCGAGCCCGCGCACGAGCTGGTGAGTGTCGACGCTCGAGGCCAGGATCGCCGCGTGCATGCACGCTCGAACTACGCCAGCCGCATGGAAGTCTCGCCGAGCGGCGAGTACATCGCGTTCCGCGAGAATTTCCATGTCTATGTCGTGCCGATGCCGCCGGGTGGACAACTCGATCTGTCACCGAGAACCAAGTCCGTGCGAGTGGTCCGCGCTTCGGAGATCGGCGGCGATTACCTGAACTGGACGGACGGCGACACGCTGACCTGGACGCTCGGCCCCACTTTGTATCGCGGCGAAATGTCCGCGCTGATGCCGAAGGCGAATGCGAGCACCGAGCCGGCGCCGGTTTTCGGCCAACGCATCGCCGATCTCGGCAGCTCTCGGGCCGCCGACAAGCCGACTGGCGTCGTCGCGCTCACCGGTGCTCGCATCATCACGATGAATGGCGAGCAGGTGATCGAGAACGGCGTGATCGTCATTCGTAACAATCGGATCGCCGCGGTCGGCGCCGCAGGCTCGGTGCAGATTCCTGCCGACGCGCAACGGCTGGATCTCGCCGGCAAGACCGTGATGCCGGGGCTGATCGACATTCATGCGCACGGCCCTCAAGGCGTCGAAGATCTCATTCCTCAACAGAACTGGTCGGCGCTCGCCCACCTGGGCCTGGGAGTCACGACCATCCACGATCCTTCGAACGCGGCCACCGAAATCTTCGCCGCCGCCGAGTATCAACGCGCCGGGCTCGTGCTCGCTCCGCGTATCTTCTCGACCGGCGATGTCGTGTATGGCGCTCGTTCGGAAGGTCTGGCCGACATCGGCAGCATCGACGACGCCCGTCATCACATTCAGCGCCTGAAAGCACAAGGCGCGATCTCCGTGAAGAACTACAACCAGCCGCGTCGCGAACAGCGGCAGATGGTTGTAACGGCGGCACGCGAGAACGGCTTGATGGTGGTCGCCGAAGGCGGCTCGCTGTACCCGATGGACATGACCATCATCGCGGACGGCAACACCGGCCTGGAACACAACAATCCGCCGCAGCACTTCTATGACGACGTGCTGCAGTTCTGGCCCAAAACCGGCGTGGGTTACACGCCGACGCTCGTCGTGACCTACGGCGGTCCGGGTGCGGAGTTCCTGTTCTATCAGGAGTCGGACGTTTGGGCGCATCCGCTGCTGTCCCAATACGTGCCGCCCCACATCGTGCAGCCTCGCTCGGTGCGACGTCAGATGGCGCCACGGACGGACTATCAACCGGTGATCGATTCAGCCGCGAACGCCAAGAAGTTGATGGAGCTGGGCGTATCAGTGCACATCGGCGCGCACGGCCAGCGCGAAGGTCTGGGCTCGCACTGGGAGATGTGGGGCTTCGTACTCGGCGGCATGTCGCCGCTGCAGGCCCTGCAAACTGCAACGATCCTGCCGGCGCAATACATGGGGCTGGACAAGGATCTGGGCTCCATCGAAGCGGGCAAGCTCGCCGATCTGCTGGTGCTGGAGGGCAATCCGCTCGAGGACATTCGAGTGACGGACGATATTTCCTACGTGATTCAGAATGGCCGCATCTACCAAGGCGGCACGCTCACCGAGCAACTGACCGGCAAGCATCGGCTCAAACCGCTTTACTGGCAGAAGCAGTAGCGCCGGTATCGTCGTTCGAACGGGCGCCATCGAGGTGGGGAATCCACCTCGGTGGCGCGGAGCCCCTTCAGCGACTCCTCTTTTGCGGTACGTACGCAATACACTCCAGCTCGACCCGCGCATTCATCGCCAGTCCGCTCGCGCCGAGCGCGCTGCGTGCCGGAAACGGCTTCTTGAAGAATTCACGATAAACATTGTTGAAGGTCGCCCATTCGGCGATATCCGCCAGGAACACGGTGCACTTGACCACGTCGCTCAGCGACGCGCCGTTCGCCTCCAGCACACGCTTCACATTGACCAGCACCTGACGCGATTCAGGTTCGATGCCGCCGGGCGGCAGCCTGGCGGTGACCGGGTCGTCGCCGATCTGACCGCTGAGATATAGAAAATCGCCCGCGCGCACCGCTTCCGAGAAGGGCCGATCCAGTTCCAGCGCGCGCTGCGAGTTCAGGAATTGCGCTTTCTCGGCCGCGCCACTGCTCATGGCGGCCAGCAGCGCCAGCGCGCCGACGATCGTTCTTGATGAAACCCGACTGCGAATCAGCATAAGCGCCCTTCCGGTGTTGGTGGCTCGTACCCGAGAGCTTAGCTCGTCAGCGGCAGCGCGGCAGCTGGGTCCTCTGGTTCGGAGCATCGAGCGTGCAATTCGTCGCTGCCGGTGAGCGTTCGGCGCCGCTCGCGATAAAATCGTCCCATGACGCCCGCCGAAATGAACAACCCGATCTGGTCCGCCCTGACCACGGCACAGGCGCACTTTGCCATCGGCGGGCCGATCGCCAAGCGTTATCCGGCGGAAGTCGCGCCGTTCATGGCCGTGGCGGAGCCGACTGCAGCTGCCGCCGACGCGCTGGCTGACCTGGTCGCTCCCGGCGAGGTCGTCAACATCATCAGCCTCACGCCCAGGCTCGACCAGGGCTGGGAGCTGCTCGCCACCGCCGATGTGGTGCAAATGATCTGGCGCGACGACGCGCCCATCCCCGCTGAGGATGCGACAGGCATCGATCTCCTCGGCGACGCGGACACACCCGACATGCTCGAGCTCACCGCCCTGGTGTTCCCCGGTTACTTTCGTCGTCGCACGCCGGAAATGGGCGAGTACTTCGCGATCCGACAGGATGGAAAGATCGCCGCGATGGCCGGCGAGCGCATGAAGATGTTCGGCTACGAAGAAATCAGCGCGGTGTGCACCCACCCGAATTTCACAGGACGCGGCTACGCGGCGCGCCTGATCAATCTGCTCGTCGCCAGACAACTCAAGCGCGGCATCGTGCCGTTCCTGCACGTCAACGCATCGAATGCTCGCGCGCGAGCCTTGTACGTGCGCCTCGGATTTGTCGACCGCGTCACACTTCCGCTGTGGCTGTTGAAGCGAACGTGACTGTTGCCCGAGCAACTGGCCGGGCAGAAACATTCAGGGTCTTCCCTAAGCACGCTCCGAAGCGCGCACTCTCTTGCTGACGAAGCGCTTTACACATCGCGCCGGGCCGCGCTCGTCGGACCCATCAGTATCAATTGCTTACTCAACGGGCACGAGATTTGCCTTTCTGCTGGTGTCCACTATGGGAGGGGCATGATGAGTCTCAAAACACTCCGTCTGAGCGCAGGCATCCTGGCGGTGTCGGCATTCTGTTATGTCGGCTCGGCGGGCGCGATGCCCCTGTTGTGCGAGGACGCCGCCGTCAACCACATGTACGTCGACACTTCTCAGGTGTCTTCGTGCCTGGCCGGCGGCACCGGCAACATCAACGGCAATCCTGGGACCGACCGCTTCCTCACCGGCGAAGGTGCCGGCTCGGGATTGGTTGGCATCGGCGGCGGCAGCTTCACTCAGAGCGGCGCGACCGGCACTTTCTCGCTCGATGCCAGCCTGTGGCAGAGCTGGGACGAGATCGCCATCGGTTTCAAGTTCGGCACCGGCAACAAGCCGGATGAATGGTTCGTGTATCTGTTGAACCCGCTGGTCTCGGCCGGTGAATGGCAGTTCGTCAATGTGTTCGAGCGCGGTGGCGGGCTGTCGCATGTGCAGCTCTATGGCCGCTCGACCGTGGCCAATGTTCCGGAGCCGGGCACGTTGGCTCTGCTCGGCGTGGGACTGCTCGGCGCCGGCCTCGCCCGCCGCCGCAAGCAGACGCTCTAACCCCGCGCTTTCGGCATTTGGCGACAGCATCGTTGCCTCGACCTGCATTGATATCATGCGCCCCTGGCCGACAACTCCTACAAGGCTCGGGGCGCAACATGCTCGACCGTTCGTTCAAAACAGCTTTCGCTGCGCTGCTCTGCGCCTGCGTTTTCATCGGCACGCCTGCCTGGAGCGATCCGCCGGACCACGCGCCGGCGCACGGCTGGCGTAAGAAACACGACCGTCGCTATGTCGGCTACACCGGGCGCGAGTGGGAACGCGACTATGGCGTGCGCGAGGGCTCCTGTCATCGCAAGGCAATCGGCACTGTCGTCGGCGCTGTCGCGGGCGGTGTCATCGGCTCGCAGATCGGCGATGGCACCGGCCGTACCGTCGCGATCATCGTTGGCTCGGTGCTCGGTGGCCTGATCGGTCGTGAGATCGGCGAAGATCTGGACGAGGCCGATCGCGGCTGCTTCGGCCATGCGCTCGAGCTCGTCGAAGCGGGCCGCCCGGTCCGCTGGCTCAACGAACGTACCCATGTCGACTACGTGCTGACGCCGCTCGGCTCGAGCGATTCGAAGAGCTGCCGCAAGTTCAAGCTGAAGGCCACGTCCGGCAAGAAGAGCAAAACGTCCGAAGGCCGCGCCTGTCGCGACGGTGACGGCATCTGGCGCATCGGCTGACTGCTACGGCAGCGTGCAGTTGTCGTGGCCACTCCCGTGCAGTATCAATAGCGCACTACCGGGAGAGCTGGCATGCCCTGCGAACACATCAGCCACGTCAAGCCGCTGCCGCCGAACACACAAGGATGCGAGGAGTGCCTGAAGTCGGGCAGCTCGTGGGTGCATCTGCGCCTGTGCCTGACCTGCGGTCACGTGGGTTGCTGTGACAGCTCGCCCAACCGTCACGCCACCAGACATTTCCAGCACACCCACCATCCGGTGGTCGCATCGTTCGAGCCGGAGGAACGTTGGGCGTGGTGTTTCGTCGATGAAGAAGCGGCGGAGGTGCCGCGCGAAGCGGTGAAATACCTGCGCTGATCACGCAGTGCGCAGCTGCGTGATGAGCCGATCTTTCTCGACCCACAGGCCGTTCAGCCAGCTCTGTACGCGCTCGCGAAACACCGGATCGTTTTGATAATCGCCGCCGAGCAGCTCGGCCGGAATCGCCCGCTCGCGAATATTCACCCGCACCTCGCGCACCCGATTCGCGAACAGATCGAGCATGGTCGGCCGGCCATCGGGATACACGATGGTCACGTCCAGAATCGAATGCAGCGCGGCGCCCATCGCATCCAGCACGAATGCGATGCCGCCCGCCTTGGGCTTGAGCAGATTGCTGAATGGCGATGCCTGCTGCTCATGCTTGGCCCGCGTGAAGCGCGTGCCCTCGACGAAGTTCATCACCGACACCGGGATGTGCATGAACTTTGCGCAGGCGCGCCGGGTCGCGGCGATATCTCGCCCCGCCAGCTCCGGCCGCTGCTCCAGCTGCTGCCGCGAGTAGCGCTTCATGAAGGGAAAATCGAGCGCCCACCACGCCAGCCCCAGCAGCGGCACCCAGAACAGCTGACTCTTCAGGAAGAAGCGCAACAGCGGCACGCGCCGGTTCAGCGCCGCCTGCAGCACCGGGATGTCGACCCACGTCTGATGGTTCGCCATCACCAGATAATGCCCGTCGGGTCGCAGCCGGGCGTCGATGTCGAACACCAACCGGGTGCTGGTAAAGGAGCGAATCAGGCGGGTGTTGATGCCGATCCAGCTGGCGGCGATGGCCATCAGCAGCCAGTCGCAGGCGCGACGGATCGGTGGCAGCGGCGCAATGGCTTTGATCACCGCCACCAGCAACAGCGGCGGCACATGTATCAGGGTGTTCGTCGTCACCAGCAGTGCGCCGAACGCGATTCGTAACCAGCTCATCGCGAAACTCTGTCGCCCCGGCGTCGGGGCGCGCGCAGCATACTGAAGATGAGCCGATGTGGCGATTTTCCCGTCCCGGCTTGCCCCGCGGAACCCATTGCAAGAGCGGAGGGTTGATGCCATCGTGCCTCGCATGAGCCGCAACCCGCCGTTGTCCCTGTTCCGGCGCCCGACCCGGGTCGCGGCCCGGCGGCTGTTCGCATTGATCGCGATTCCCGTCATCGCGCTGGCCTCGGACACGACCGTCAACGGCCCGGCCGGCCCGAACCCCGAATTCCAGTTCATACGCATGCAATACACCGGCACCAGCCTGTTCGGTGGCCGCGAGCGCTGGCTGACCGACTGGCCCGAAGCCGAGCAGCACCTGATCCGCGGCATCAAGCGCCTGACGCGCATCGACATCGCCGAGGAAGGCCGCTACCTGAGCATCATGGACGACGCGCTGTTCGACTATCCCTGGATCTATGCGGTGGAAGTCGGCCACTGGATGCTGTCCGACGAGGAAGCGGCGCGGCTGCGCGAATATTTGTTACGCGGCGGCTTCCTGATGGTCGACGATTTTCACGGCACCCTGGAGTGGGCCGCGTTCATCCAGGGCATGCACCGGATTTTTCCCGATCGCGCCGTGGTCGACATTCCGCCCGACGATGCGGTCTTTCATGTGGCGTACGAGATCACCGAGCACGTGCAGATCCCGGGCATTCAATCGTTGTACAGCGGCCGCAATTACGAAAAGGACGGCTTCACGCCGCACTGGCGCGGCGTCTATGACGACGATGGCCGGCTGATGGTGGCGATCAATTTCAACATGGACCTCGGCGATGCCTGGGAGCACGCCGATGTGCCCGAATACTCGCTGCTGTACACGACGCGCGCGTACAAATACGCAATCAACTATATTCTCTACTCGATGACGCATTAGCGTCGTGCCAGGCAGGATGCCTGAACCGAGCCGGCGCAGGGCTGCGCAGGCAAAGCGCGTCTCCATCACACAGGTTCGATCCGCGATGACCATTCACTGGCAGTGGCGCAGCTACGCCGAGCTTTCGCCCCTGCAGATCCATGCGATCTTCGCTGCCCGGCAGGCGGTATTCATCGTCGAGCAGGCCTGCCCTTATGCGGACATCGACAGCAAGGATCTGAAAGCGCTGCATCTGGCGGGCTGGTCGGGCGATCAGCTGGCGGCGTATCTGCGGTTGCTGGCACCCGGCGCGAGCTATCCGGACGAGCCTTCGCTCGGCCGCATCATCACCACCAAAATGGTCCGCGGCACCGGAGTCGGCCGCGAGCTGGTCGCTCGCGGGCTGGAGAAACTGCACGAGCTGTATCCGACGCTGCCGACGCGCATCGGCGCGCAGGCTCACTTGCACAAGTTCTATGGCTCGTTTGGATTCGTGCAATCGTCGGAGCCGTACGACGAGGACGGCATCATGCACATCGAGATGCTGCGGCCACCCGGACCGGTGGCACGGTAGCGGCAGAATCATTCGATCGTGTCGGAGCTCTGCGGCAGCTGCAGATCCAGCTCTTCGAGCTCGTCCATGGCCGGGCGCAGCGGCCTGCTGCTGCCGAACGGCCGCTTATAAGAAAGAAACACCGACGAGCCGAAGTTGTCTTCGAGCGAGTGGCCGGCGCTCATGGACATCGTGCCGCGTCCCACGCCCATGCTCTGCTTGACGGCAATGAGATTGGTGCGCTCACGGGCCCAGGTGGTCTGGGTCGCATACGCGACCGACAAGCTGGCTCGTTCCGTGACATTCACGCCCACGCTCGCCAGATCCCGCTGCATGATCGGATCGGTCAGTGCCATGCTGCCGATGTCGCGAAACTCGCGGCTCTGGAAGCGCGAACGAAACATCAGGTTGAACATCGAGTTGGTGTGATCGAAGCCGATTTTCGACATCCAGCCCGAGCCGCCGCTCACGGCATTGCTTTGAGCGAACGCAAGCGACGCGGTGCCGAGCGAGCCGATGCGACGGGCGACGCCGAAACCGAGCGCCCCCACTTCGTCGGCAAGATATTCGCCGTGCGCCTCGACGGTGAAGCCCAGCGGCGCGCCACAAGTGATGGTCGTGTTCGCGAACATGGGGCCATAGGAGTTGCTGGTCAGCGCGTAATCCTCGCGCACCTTGCCGAAACCCACCGAGAAGTCCGAGCAACCACGCTCGACCAGGCGGGTCCGCGCGATCATCGGAGCCGCCACGGATTCGGAATAACCCAGCGCATCCTGCACGGCCAGGTTCCAGCCCTGTTCGCCCGAAGGCAGGGACCGATTCACGGACAGGTTCTGCTGGCTCAGGCTGGTGCCAGCCTCGCCGGCCGAGGCGAACAGAGCATCCGCGACGGTGGGCAGCACGGCCATGCCGCTGCTGGCGAGCTTGTTCGAATCGATCACGTCATCGCGTGTATCGGAGCGAGTGCCGTATTGCATGCCGCCATACCGGACCGAGGTGCCCCACATGCCGATCGAACTGACCGCATCGCCGACGCGCAGGCTCTCCTGCCCCATCTGCTGGGTGTACGAGGACTGCAGGCGGGTCAGGGTTTCGGCGGCAGCCCCGGGATCCAGCGAAGCGGTGAAGCTGTAATCGAGCTTGCCGGCGTCGCTCAGCACCTGGGCGTTGACGGATGAATAGGTGGGATTCAGCGAAGTCGCGCGCACCGCCACGGTCTCGGGCTCGCTCACTTGGGGCACGGCGCAGGCGGTGAGCACCACAGCCGGAGCCAGGATGAAGATGGTCCGTATCGTCGCAGTCATCAGCTCAAAAAACTCGAACGGGGCCCCGCCCTTCGCTATCAGTACGACACCCTGGGTGATGCGGCGGGCGGGATTGCCCTGCAAGCGCCGCCCAGTCTAGGCAAGCGAGCTTCGAGTGACCATCAGTCGGGCCCTGTAAGTGTGCGGATTACGTCGCATTTTCAGGGTAGAGCCAGTAATGTCCGGGAGCGGACCGAAACGGCTGTAACTTCCCTTCGAGCGCGGTGTTCTCAAGCTAAACGACGACATCACCGTGGCAAGGCAACCCCCGGAAACCCTCGCGCCCCAGGACGAATTCGCAAGCTTCATGCGTGCTTATCAGGACATGGTCTTTTCCACCGCCGCGCGGATCACCGGCCGCGACGGCCCGGCGGAGGACATTGCCCAGCAGGTGTTCTTGAAGGCTTACGAAAATTTCGCCCAGCTGCGCCTCAGCCCGGCCGCCGGCGGCTGGCTCAAGACCGTGGCTCGCAACCTGGCGCTGAACCACGCGACGCGCTATCGGCGGCGCTGGCGATTTTTTTCCGAGATGCGCAGCGAGGAAGATGACGATCCGGAGCTGGAGATCGCCCAGCCCGACGGCGAAGTCGCCGACTTCGATGACGACACCCGCCGCGCCATCGTGGCCGACGCCTTGCAGAAATTACCCGACCACCGGCGCCTGCCGCTGGTGCTGTATCACTTCGAAGAAATGTCCTATGACGAGATCGCCCGGCAGCTCGGCATTTCGTTGGCCAAAGTGAAGATCGACATCCTGCGGGCGCGCGGCGCGCTCGCGAAGATCCTCGCCGCCCGCGGCCTGACGGCGGACTGTTTCTGAGGCCGCTCCCATGAATACGCCCTTGAACCCGAACGAGCAACACGAGCAGCGCCTGGAGCGCTTCATCGACAAGGTGCTTCGCGACCAACCGCCGCGCCGCGCGCCGGCCGATCTCGAATCCAAAGTGATGGCGGAGATCGCCCGCCGTGCGGCGGCTCCGTGGTGGCAGAGCAGCTTCTCCGGCTGGCCGGTCGCGGCACGCCTGCTGTTCATCATCGCCTCCGCCGGTTTCATCACGCTGGTGCTGAAAGCGTCGGCCATCATCATGGATCCGATCGATGCGGGCGCGCGCAGCGCCGCTCTGTTCGCCGACGTGGCCTGGATTCCGTCCCTGTTCATGACGCTCGGCACGGTCTTCCGCGACCTGCCGTCGATTTGGATTTATGGCGCCGTGGCGATTCTCGGCGCCCTGTATCTAACGTTGTTCGGGGTCAGCGCGGCTGCCTACCGGACGTTGTATGCGCCTCGTTGACGGCGCGTGGTGCCTCGTATGAGACGTTTACTGCTGTGTTTTTTCGCGATCGCGGTCCTCGCCGGCCTCGATGGCCCTCGGCCTGCGCTGGCGCAGGAGGAGATCAAGCCGCCCGCCGAGGTGGAGCGGGACTCCGACCTGGATCGCTACATCGAACGCGAGGTGGAACGCGCCGAGCGCGAAGTCGAACGAGCCACGCGACGCCTCAACCATGGCAACGAGAGAGTCATCGTCAACATCGGCGACGATTCCTCGCTGCCTGCCGGCGAATACGCGGACGCGGTCATTGCGATGCTTGGATCGGCTTCCGCGGCGGGCGAAGTCGGCGAGGCCGTCGTCGCCATTGGTGGCAACGCCACCGCGACCGGTCCCGTCGGCGATGGCGTCGTCGCGTTGTTCGGCAACGTGTATGTGGACAGCGAAGTCGGCCAGGACGTGGTCGCGATCTTCGGCAACGTGCAACTCGGGCCCAATGCGGTGGTCAACGGCGAGGCAGTCTCGGTAGGCGGCTCGATCGCGCGCGATCCGTCCTCCAGGGTGCTCGGCGGGCAACAGCAGATCGGGTTCGGTCGGCACTTCGGCGAGCTGAAGTGGCTGAAAGCATGGTTCGAGCAGTGCTTCCTGTATGGCCGTCCGCTCGCCTTCGACTCGAGCGTTGCGTGGGCGTGGTGGCTGGCCTTGGGCTTCCTGGGTCTGTATGTATTGATCGCGGTGATGTTCGACGGAGCCCTGCAGCGCTGTGTCACCACGCTGGAGGAACGACCCGGCGAATCGGTCATCGCGACCGTCCTGTCCGTGCTGCTGTCGCCGATCCTGATCATCCTCATGTTGATCACTGTCGTCGGTGCGGCGCTGGTCCCGTTCCTGGCGCTCGGAATGTTCTGTGCGGCGCTGTTCGGCAAGGCCGTTGTGCTCGCAACGCTCGGACGGCGCATCACTCGCTTCACCGGCATCGGCGCATTCAGCCATCTCGCCGTGGCTACGCTGCTCGGCGGATTGCTCGTCCTGCTGCTGTACACCGTGCCAGTGCTCGGCTTCATCGTGTCCAACGTCGTCGGCGCGCTGGGCTTCGGTGTCGTTGTATATACGCTGCTGCTGGCACAGCGCGCGAGGAACGCAACTGCTGCTGCCGTTCCGCCTGCGGCTCCAGCTCCGGCTGCGCAAACCGTTGCTGCGTCGGCGCCCGGGCCTGAAGCAACCGTCGAATCGGCCGGCATAGCGGGCGATGACACCATAACTGCTCCGCCACCTCCGCCGCCGCCGTCCGCTCCACCGGTGAGCCCGAGCAATATCGAGCTCAACAGTCAGCCGCGCGCGGGATTCTGGATTCGCATGGGTGCATTGACGCTCGATGTGCTGATCGTGGCCATCATCGTGAACTGGCTGGAGCCGGGCGGTCATCTGTTCCTGGTCGCGCTGGCCGGCTACGGTGCGCTGATGTGGAAGTTGAAGGGCACGACCGTCGGCGGCATCGTCTGTAACTTGCGTGTGGTACGCACCGACGGCCGCGACATCGAATGGGAAACCGCCATCGTGCGCGCGCTCGCTTGTTTCCTGTCGCTGATTCCAGCGGGCCTGGGCTTCATCTGGATGGCATTCGACAGCAACCGCCAGACCTGGCACGACAAGATCGCCGGCACCGTGGTGGTGCGCGTACCGAGAAACACGCCGCTGGTGTAATCGCTCCGGCGGCTGGCAGCTTCGGCACGACGACGCTACAGTGAGGCGTCGTTGCCGCCCATGCTGAACAGTCAATGCACTCCGCGATCCCTGCCGACCCGCCCGACCAGACCGTCATCGGCGTGGTCTCCGACACTCATGGCCTGTTGCGCCCCGAAGCGCTCAAGCCCCTGAACGAGGTCGACCGCATCATTCATGCGGGCGACATCGGCGCACCGAACGTCCTGGAAAAACTGCGCAAGCTCGCGCCTGTGGACGCCGTGCGCGGCAACAACGACAAAGGCGCCTGGGCCGAAGCGATTCCTGAAACGTTGTTCCTCGAGATCCGCGGCCATCGGATTCATGTGCTGCACGATCTGAAACAGATCGATCTGAGCCCCGCGGCGGCGGGCATCTCCGCGGTCATCAGCGGTCATTCGCACAAGCCGGTCGTGGAAGAACGCGAGGGCGTGTTGTTCGTCAATCCGGGCAGCATCGGGCCGCGCCGATTCCGACTGCCAATCTCGCTGGCGAAGTTGTATATAACCGCCGCGGCAGTGCGCGCCGAGCTCATCGAGTTGAAGCTGCCCGGCTGAGCCGCTCTGTTCGCGTGCGATGCGCCGTCAGTTTCGATGTTGCCGGCAATCTTTGCCCGTCGGCCGGAACGCGACCGTCGACACTCGGGATTCTGCGCGACGTCACATTTCTGACAGGACACGGCACCTATTCTCGTCGGCCCATGTGTGAGCGATTCGTCATAGCCAACCAGGCCGCGGTGGAACGCGAGTTCCCGCTGCGGCATGCGTGGTGGCGCTTCGAGCCCAGCTTCAATGTTTCCACGCGCAACAATGTGCCGGTCGTCCGCCTGCACGAGGGCGAGAGCGAAGGCGTGATGATGCGCTGGGGACTGGTGCCGGACTGGGCGGAGGGCGACGACCGCAAAGCCTGCACGACCCACGCATCGGCCGATGAGCTGGATCGCAACAATGCGTTCAGCGGCGCGTGGTGGCGAGGACAGCGCTGCATCCTGCCGCTCTCGGGCTTTTATGGCTGGCAGCTCACACCGCAGCAATACCTGCAGCCCTACTTTGCACGGCTGGTCAATCGTTCGGTGTTCGGCGTGGCTGCCATCTGGGATCGAACCGTCAACAAGGACGAAGACGACGTCATCGAAGGCTGCGCCGTGCTCACGGTGCCACCAAACGAACTGCTGGCGGACGTCCACAACACCGCGCAGCGCATGCCGGCCATTCTCTACAAGGATGAGTATGAGACGTGGCTGCGAGGCTCGACGGCTCGGGCGCAATCCCTACTGCGCACCTATCCGCAAGAGAAGATGGTCGCGCACGCCGTGAGCCCGCGCATCAACTCGCTCAAGTACAACGACGAGCAGCTGATCAGGCCGGTGCTGTTCGGCTAGACGGCGCAACCGGCATCGCCGGCGCGCCGTGCGTTGCTATCGCTAATCGATCGTCAGCGACGAGTAGCCCAGGCCGTCAGGTTCGCGGCCGGCCTTCAACCGTTCGACGATCTCGAGCGAAGCCAGATCGATCACGGTGATGGTGTCGAAGTTGGTATTCGCCACGAACGCCACCGACAACGATTCCGGCATCAGAATCCCCACGGGCACCGGACCCGTGCCGAACTGAGCCGCCATGCGCTTCGCGTCGGTCTTCGGCAGCTGCTCGCCTGCCTTCTGCATCGGGATGCTCGTGATCTTCTGCTTGGTCACCGTATCGAAGACGGCGACATCGCCCGACCTGGCATTGGAAATCAGCGCGCGCGTGCCATCGGGCGTGAACTTCACGCGAATCGGCATGGTGCCGGGCTCCAGCGTGCCGGTAATCTTCAAGCTGGCCGGATCGATGATGGACACGGTATCGGACTCGCGATTCGTCACCCACAGCTCGCTGCCATCCGGTGCCACCGCGATGCCTTCGGCGCCCTTCCCGGTGGCGACGTTGGCCACGCGCTCGTAGGTTGCAAGATCGATCGCCGTGCTCGTGCCCGAGCCGATGTTGGCGGTGAACGCGCGACGATGTTTCGGACTGACGGCCACCATGTGCGTGCCGACCTGATCGGTCGCGATGGTCCGCTTCACGGTGCCCTCGTTCACGCCGACGACCAGCACCGCTTTGCTGCCTTCGACGGTCACCAGCACTTCATCGCCCTGCAGCCAGACGATGCCGTGCGGCCGGCTGTAATTGCCCAGATCGATGGTCCGCAGGACTTTCCTGCCGGGCACATCGACGACGGTCAGGGTCTTGCCCGGATTGGCAGTGTCGCCGTAGTTGGTGACCACGGCGGTCTTGCCATCCTTGGACACGGCGACCTCATGCGGTCCGTCGCCGGTGGGCAGCGTGGCCTTGATCTGGTTGCTCGCCAGATCGATGAACGACACGGTGTCGTCGGACTTGTTGAGCACCAGCAGCGTGCCCGATGACGCGGCACTCGCGGCGCCGCCGACCGCCATCAACAACAAGGACCAGAGCAATTGCTTCATTCTTGTTTCCTTCAGGTTGCGCCATCAAGGGGCCGAGCGGCGCATCAGCGTGCTCTTGCCGAACAGCGATTCGATCAGATCGACCGCCAGCAGCGCGGTCCTGTTGCGAACGTCGAGCGCCGGATTCAACTCCATCACGTCCAGCGAAGCCATGCGCCCGGTATCGGCGATCATCTCCATGCACAGCTGCGCCTCGCGATACGACGGCCCGCCCGGGATGGTCGTGAGCACGCCCGGCGCGATCTCCGGATCCAGGAAATCGACGTCGAAGCTCACGTGCAGATGCGTGTCTGCATCCAGGCCGTGCAGCGCCTGCTCCATGGTCGCACGCATGCCGTGTTCGTCGATGTAACGCATGTCGAACACTTCCAGCCCCTGCTCGTGCACGAAGCGCTTCTCCAGCGGGTCGACGCTGCGAATGCCGATCTGCCGGATCCATGACGGATCGATGGCCGGCTTGTGACCGCCGAGCTCGGTCAGCTCCGGCGGACCGAAGCCGCACAGACAGGCCACCGGCATGCCATGGATGTTACCGCTCGGCGAAAGCTCGCGCGTGTTGAAATCGGCGTGCGCATCCAGCCAGAACACGCGCAGCTTCTTGCCACGCTCGCGACAGAAACGCGCGACCGCGCTGATCGAGCCGATGCCCAGGCAATGATCGCCGCCGAGCAGGATGGGCAGATGCCCGTCCTGCAGCGCTGCATACATTGCATCGTGGACCAGTCGGTTCCACTCGGCTACTTCGGCAAGGTGACGATAGCCCTGGACGGGCTCCAGCCACGGATTGGCGGGCCCGTTGAGATTGCCACGGTCCACGACCTCCAGGCCGCGCCCGGCCAGCGCTTCTCGCAGCCTGGCCACGCGCAGCGCTTCGGGCCCCATCGACGAGCCGCGGTCGGCAGCACCGGCATCGGTCGGGGCGCCGATCAGTGACACCGGCCTGCTCTTACCCATCGCGAATGACGATTCCGCCACCGTGATTTGCGTGCTCATGGTCGTGATCCTCTCGATACAATCGCAAGCGCGAACGACTTTGTTCAGCCGCGCCGATTGTACTCCAGCCCATGAATGTGCCTGCCGCAACCGAGCGGCGTGAATTGCTTACCGGCGTGCTGCTGGCAGCCGCCGGCGCCATCGCGTTTTCCTGCAAGGCCATCATCATCAAGCTGGCCTATCGCCACGGCGTCGATGCGGTGACGACGATCATGTACCGCATGCTGTTCGCGCTGCCGCTGTTCCTGACGCTGTCGTGGTGGGCCGGACGCAATCAGCCAGCGCCCGGCGCGCAAGACTGGCGCACGCTCGTCGGCCTCGGCTTTTGTGGCTATTACCTGGCGAGCTATCTGGATTTCGCCGGCCTGCAATACATCAGCGCCAATCTGGAACGGCTGATCCTGTACTTGAATCCCACCATCGTGCTGCTGGCCGGCAAGCTGCTGTTCAAGACCGAAGTGAGCCGGCCGCAATGGCTGGCGCTCGGGCTGAGCTATCTCGGCGTGCTGGTGGTGTTCGGTCACGACGTGCGCAGCGGACCGGACATCACCCTGGGCACGGCACTGGTGTTCGCCAGCGCCGTGAGCTATGCGCTCTATCTGGTATACAGCGGACAGATCGTGCGCCGGCTCGGCGCGATGCGCGTCACCGGGCTGGGAACGAGCATCGCCTGCTTCCTGTGTATCGCGCAGTTTTTCATCTTGAAGCCGCCCTCGGCCATGATCGTGGCACCCGAGGTCATCTGGCTGTCGGTGCTTAATGCGGTGTTGTGCACCTTCGTGCCGGTGCTCATCACCATGATGGCGCTGGAACGCATCGGCGCCGGCATCACCGCGCAGGTCGGCATGATCGGGCCGATGTCCACCATCATCCTCAGCGTCCTGGTCCTGGGCGAGCCGTTCAATGCCTGGATCGCGGCCGGCACCGCGCTGGTCGTGGCCGGCGTGTGGCTGCTCGCCCGGGCACGCATGCGCCAACATTCGTGACAGGGCGGAAATTGCGCTGTGCTCCGACGGCCGCACCGACTTCTCTATAATGCCGGCCCTTCACTCGAGCAGGTCGAGTAGCGGAGCCCGCGTGCAATCCATCATCTCGGTCCAGAACCTGGTCAAGACCTACGCCTCGGGCTTTCAGGCCCTCAAAGGCGTCGACCTCGAGATCCGCCGCGGTGAAATCTTTGCCTTGCTGGGACCGAACGGCGCCGGCAAGACCACCCTGATCAGCATCATCTGCGGCATCGTCAATGCCACCTCCGGCAGCGTGACCGCCGACGGTCATGACATCCGCAAGGAATTTCGCGCCGCACGCTCCAAGATCGGGCTGGTGCCGCAGGAGCTCACCAGCGACGCCTTCGAGACCGTCTGGGCGACCGTGAACTTCAGCCGCGGCCTGTTCGGCAAGCCGCCGAATCCGGCGCATCTGGAAAAGGTGCTGAAGGAGCTGTCGCTGTGGGACAAGAAGGACAGCACCATCATCTCGCTGTCCGGCGGCATGAAGCGGCGCGTGATGATCGCCAAGGCGCTCTCGCACGAGCCGCAGATCCTGTTCCTCGACGAGCCCACCGCCGGCGTCGATGTGGAGCTGCGACGTGACATGTGGGACATGGTCCGGTCGCTGCGAGACAGCGGCGTGACCATCATTCTCACCACGCACTACATCGAAGAAGCCGAAGAGATGGCGGATCGGATCGGCGTGATCAGCAAGGGCCAGATCATTCTGGTCGAGGAAAAGCACACGCTGATGCGCAAGCTCGGACGCAAGCAGCTCACGTTGCATCTGCAGGCACCGCTGCAGCAGATCCCCGCGCAGCTCGCGAACCGTCAGCTGGAGCTGTCGCCCGACGGCACGCAGCTCATCTACACCTTCGACACTCAGGCCGACGCGACCGGCATCGCCAGCCTGCTGCGGCAACTGAGCGAGCACGGCATCGACTTCAAGGACCTGCACACCAGCGAAAGCTCGCTGGAAGAAATTTTCGTCAGCCTGGTGCATCAACGATGAACGGTTACGCCATCAGTGCGATCTATCGCTTCGAGCTGGCCCGCTGGTTCCGCACGCTGGTGCAAAGCCTGTTGTCGCCGGTGATCTCCACCTCGCTGTATTTCGTCGTGTTCGGGGCCGCGATCGGCTCGCGCATGGCGCAGATCGAAGGCGTGAGCTATGGCGCGTTCATCGTGCCCGGGCTGATCATGCTCTCGGTGCTCACCGAGAGCATTTCCAACGCGTCGTTCGGCATCTACATGCCGCGTTACTCGGGCACCATTTACGAAGTGCTGTCGGCGCCGATCTCGGCGCTGGAAATCGTGATCGGCTATGTGGGCGCGGCAGCCACCAAATCGATGATGCTCGGCCTGGTGATTCTCGCGACCGCGCGGCTGTTCGTGCCCTTCAGCATCGAGCACCCGCTGTGGATGGTGTCGTTCCTGGTGCTCACTTCGATCACCTTCAGCCTGTTCGGCTTCATCATCGGTCTGTGGGCCAGCGGTTGGGAGAAGCTGCAAATCGTGCCCATCATGGTGGTGACGCCGCTGGCGTTCCTCGGCGGCAGCTTCTATTCCATCAGCATGCTGCCGGAGGTCTGGCAGCGGGTGGCACTGTTCAATCCCGTCGTGTACCTGATCAGCGGCTTCCGCTGGAGTTTCTACGGCGTGTCCGACGTCGCGGTCGGCATCAGCCTGGGCATGACGTTCCTGTTCCTGACGCTGTGCCTGGTCGTGATCTGGTGGATCTTCAAGACCGGGTGGCGCTTGAAAGCCTGATCGTCGGCGCGCGCCTGCCGATGTTTGCAATCGATGCCGGCACGCGCTGAAATCGCGGCAACGACAAGGAGCCGTTCATGACCGCCCTTTCCCGCCGCACTGTTCTGCTTGCCGCCGGCGCCGCCGCGCTGACATCGCCCATGCGCTGGGCAACCGCGGCGACCTGGAAAGGTTACGACGATGCCGTCGTCATCGACGGCTTGGGCGGGCCCGGCAGCATCACCATGCAACCGGGCGAGAAGCTCGGCGAGGCTCATCTCGAAGACGTGCGGAACAGCGGCCTGTCAGCCGTGCTCATCACCCTTGGACCGGTCGGTACGACAGCACCGGACGTTGCTTTCAAAGACCTGGTTCGCGACCTGCTCGATGTGGAGCGTGACATCGAGCGGCACCCGGACACGTTCGCTCGCGTGCGCACCGTGGCGGACATCACAGCGGCCAAGAAAGTCAGGCGCACCGGTCTGATCTGCGGCGTGCAGGATGGCGTTGCCTTCGAGACCGACCTGGATCTGCTCGACGATCTGTATCAGCTCGGCCTGCGCGTGGTGCAGCCGACCTACAACCGCCGCAATCTGATTGGCGATGGCTGCATGGAGCCGGCCAATGCAGGCTTGAGCCGCACGGGCATCGAAACCATCGAGCGGCTCAACTCGCTCGGCATTCTGGTGGATCTCAGTCACTGCGGACGACAGACGTCCGCAGACGCGATCCGGGTCTCGAAAAAGCCGGTCGCATTCACCCACACCGGCGCCGCGGCGGTGGTCGATCATCCTCGTCATCGCACCGATGCGGAGCTGCGCGCCGTCGCCGACAAGGGCGGCGTGCCCGGCGTGTTCTTCATGCCTTATCTGACCGGCGGAAAACAGCCCGCGGCCGCGGACATCATTCGACACCTGGAACACATGATCAATGTGGCCGGCGAGGATCACGTGTCCATCGGCACCGATGGCACCATCTCACCCGCCGTCCTCGATCAGAAATACAAAGACGCCTTTGCTGCCGACATCCGCCAGCGCAAGGAGAAAAAGATCGCCGCACCGGGCGAAAGCGAAGAAGGTTATCTGTTCGCGAGCGATCTCAATACGCCGCGTCGCTTCGAAACATTGGGCCAGATGCTCGCGGACCGCGGCCACAGCGCTACCCGCATCGAAAAGATCCTCGGGCGCAATCTGATGCGGGTGTTCGGCGACGTGTGGCGCAGCTGAGCGTTACAGCCCGAACAGCACGCTCAGCGCAGCCTGGTCGATGCGGCTCTCACCCATGATTTCGTTGGCCTGCAGATCGTCCGTGCGCTGATATTCGAGCCGCGCCGTCCAGCGCGGCAGGAATGCCCACTGCACGCCAGCGCCGACGGTGACCACTTGATCGCTGAAGCTGCGATCGATCTGGGGCGCAATGACCAACGCGCCCACGGACCGGGTCCTGGCTTCGACCTCCTGCTCGGCGAACAGCACGCCGCCACGAACGAACAGCTCCCACTTCGCGCTCAGCGGCCACGACCCAAGCAGCGACAGGGCCGGCCCGCGCGAAGTCACGCTGTAGCTGCGAGTAAGCTCGCTCACTGAAATGGGCGGCGTTCCCAGCGCTGGCCGGTAGTGCTCGACCAGCGACGCCTCGCCGGAATCCACATAGGCCAGTTCCGCCGCCAGATATTTGTTGACGCGATAACCGAGCGAGACATTCCAACCCACGTCCGTTTCATCGGCAGTGATTCCTGCCGGCAGTAACACGGCCACCCCAAAAGCCGGAGGAGGATACGTGATTGGAGGTCTCAGGCCGGGATACGGCACATACGGTACGCCAGGAACGAGAGGGTCCGGCCGCGACGCCGCCGCGGGCATCGGCCCGACGCCCGCCTGCTTGTCGAGCCGTTGCGCGCTTCGACCGCCGGCAGCACCGACATAAAAACCAGGATCTGCGGCTTCGGCAATTTCACAGCTCAGTGAAATAACAAACATCACCGACACTGCCGCACATCGAAACATTCCGCCCGACCCCATTCGCTCCGTGACTGCGTACGATTGCATCTCATGATCCGATGCAATCGTACGGCACGGCGAATCGAGGCGCAGTATTTTTTACTTAGTCTGCCCGCCCTCACCGGTCGGTGAGCTCAGCGGTGGGCCGGAGAATTCGGTTTCGACGATCACGTTCACTGCATCGCTCACACCCATCTTGGTGCCGGGCGCGGGAATGCCATAATCGATACCGAACTCGGACCGCTTGAGCACGCCGGTTGCGGAGAAACCGATGCGCGCATTCGGATCCATCGGATGGCCGCGATAGCCTCCATTGAGACGCGCTTCCAACACCATCGGACGGGTCACGCCGCGCAGCGTGAGCTCGCCATTGATGCGCATGGTCCGCGCGCCGGTGGGCTCGACGCTGATGGAGCGGAATGTGATTTCCGGATATTTCGCCGCGTTCAACCATTTCTCGCTGAGCAGCTCGGCATTGAAATCCAGGGAGGCCGGATCGGGGAAATCGGTTTCAAGCGACTTGGCGTCAACCACGACAGTGACGTTGGAAGCCGCGAGATTGTCTGGATCGAACTGCAGCTGCGCGCTCGACTTCTTGAAACGCGCGGTGTAGTTCGAGAACCCGAGGTGATCGACGCGGAACAGAAGACTCGTATGCGCAGGATCCATCGTGTAAGCCCCGGCCGGCGCGTCCACCGGTTCTTCCGCGGGCGCCGTGACAGCGGCTTGCGGCGCCTCAGCAGCGGGTTCCTTCGCAGCCTCCTGCTTGGGTGAGCACGCCGCCAGCGCAGCGAGCACGCCGAGTACGAGTAATCGGTTCATTGGGTTGTTCCTTCTGTAGATCAGGCCAGATCGATGCGTCTCCTTGAAGACGCACCAGCGGCTCCCGATCCGACAGCTCGCGCAGAATAACTGTGCCGGCCGCTTCGTAAGAAACTGCCGCTTGGCGGTCCGCCGTATGACGTTGTCCCCAAGGGCGTCGAACACCAACCCTTTGCCGCCGACGAATGTAAAGTCATGCTGGTCGAGCCCAAAGGCGTCGTAAACACCGGCACCGCCGGCGGCCCCCTCACCGCCCGGAACGACGTCTGGATCTAGCTCAAGAATCGAGCAATTTCTGAAGCGCGTTTACAGGGAATCGCCGCGCCGCAGTTCTGTCGTGAAGCCGGCATCGCGAAAGTGCCGTTCCAGAGCGCCCAACTGCTGAGTCGTTATGGAAAGCACGGCGTCGGCATCCATGCTGGCCGGTAACAACCCCATGCACCGACGCGGTCATGGCGCCTATGACCGCATAACCAACCTGCTCGCGCGCCAACACGTCGACGACGTCGAGCAACAGCAGCGCTGACTCACCGGAGCGGCTGGTTCTCATGTGGGCTTCGGCTGCCGAGAGTTTCGGAGATGTTGACCTGGCTGATACAGCTCCATCATCAGGCGGCTGTGAGTCAGAAACGCATCCAAGCGCTGCTCCGGCGTCAGACGCTGGGTCGCTGCCAGCAACCCCGGATCGGTTTCCTGGCCAAGGCGTCGTTGTAAGAGCTTGGAATCCATGAGCCGATTCTAACCAGCAGGCGGACCTGTGCCAGTAGTGCCTCCAAATTCAGTCGCACCGCGAAGTGCCACGCGAGGGTCCTGCCGAGGTGGTCAGATGATCAGGCGTGCGCTGCTGGTGGCCGCGGTGTTGTTGACGGGCTGTGCCTCGCATGAGGGCAGGCCGAGCGATGCCCGGATCGGGTCGGTGAGTCCGGTGGATGTGACCGTGACCCGGGATTTTGTCTACACGCCCGCAAGCTGGCCGCAGGCACTGAAGGCGGACTTGTACAAGCCGGCCGGCAACGGCCCGTTTCCGGCGGTGGTCATGATCCATGGCGGCGGCTGGGAGGGTCGGACGCGGGAGGACATGAACGACATCTCGCAGCGGGTTGCCGAGCGGGGCTACGTCGTATTGAACATGTCGTACCGGTTCGCCCCGCGATGGCACTTCCCGGCGCAGCTTCAGGACGTGCAGCAGGCGGTACTTTGGTTGCGTGCGCATGCCTCGGATCTGAACGTGTTGAAGAACCGCATCGGCACCTGGGGCTACTCGGCCGGCGCGCATCTCGCGGCGCTGGCCGGGGTCACCAGCCCCAGCGACAAATGGTTCGTCGAAGGCTCGCGCGTGCAGGCGGTCGTGGCCGGCGGCACGCCGGTCGATCTCCGCTATTACAAGGGCGGCAAGCTGACCAACGCGCTGACCGGCGTTTCCTATGACGAGAACCCCGGCCTGTGGCGCGAGGCCTCGCCGCTGGCGCTGGTGAGCAGCGACGATCCACCGATGTTCCTGTATCACGGCACCTTCGATTTCACGGTGGGCGACAACAACGCCCACGCCATGTACGAGGCATTGAACGCCAACGGCATCCCCGCCGAGCTGTATCTGATGCGGGGCCTGGAGCACATGAGCACGTTCATCGTCGACAGGCCGATCGACAACGGCATCGATTTTCTGGACCTGTACTTGAGAGCCGCCCGGCCGAAGCTGACCGAGCGGTCAGCTGGCGGCAGCATCCTCCGGTGATGGGGAGCGAAATCTAAGCTACCATCGCGCCCATGTCCGGGCGCAGAACAAGCATCAACGACGTCGCCAAGGCGGCCGGCGTCGCGATCAAAACAGTCTCGCGAGTGCTCAACAACGAGCCCAACGTTCGCGAAGAAACCCGCGCGCAGGTGCTGGCCGCCGTCAAGCGGCTGAACTATCACCCGAGTCTTTCCGCGCGCAGCCTCGCCAGCCGGCGCTCCTACCTGGTCGGGCTGGTCTACGACAATCCCAGCGCCAACTACACCATCGAGGTGCAGCGGGGCGCGCTGGCGCGCTGTCGCGAGGCCAAGTTCCTGTTGTTGCTGCATGAAGTGGCCGGCCGCACCGAAGAGGTCATGCAGGACATCCTGACCTTCGCCAACCAGACCCATCTGGACGGCCTGATCGTCGCGCCGCCGCTGAGCGAATCGGCCGAGCTGATCCGCGCGCTCGACGCGCAGGCCCTGCCCTTCGTGCGCATCGCGCCCAACGAAATCAAACATCGCTCGCCCTACGTCGACATCGACGACGAAGGCGCGGCGCGCGAGATGACCGAATATCTGATCGGCCTCGGCCATCGCAGCATCGGTTTCATCATCGGCCGTCCCGGCCACTTCGCCAGCGGCGAACGTCTGCGCGGCTACAAGGCGGCGCTGAAGAACCACAAGATTCCCTACGTTCCGGAGTACGTCCGGCAAGGCGACTTCCTGTTCGACTCGGGGCTGGAGATGACCCGGCAGCTGCTGGCCTTGCCGAAGCGGCCGACGGCGATTTTCGCGGGCAACGACGACATGGCCGCCGGCGCGCTCATGGCGGCCCACGAAATGGGCGTGGCCGTGCCGTCGCAATTGTCGGTGGCCGGTTTCGACGATGCGGCCATCGCCCGCACCGTATGGCCGCCGCTCACGACCATCTGTCAGCCCACCTACCAGCTGGCCTATCGCGCAGCCGACCTGCTGCTGGAGATGCTGCTTTCCGGCACGACGCCGAAACCGGCGCGACTGGCACATACCCTGGTGCGTCGGGACTCGACCGCCGTGGCGCCGAATTCGAAACCGAAGTAACGTCCCGGCCTCGCGAATCACGGACCGATACGGATGCTGAGCCGCCAGGCCGCCAAGTTGCTGACCATGATCGCGCTGGTCGCGACATCCAGCGTCGCGGTCGCGCACGAAGGCGCACCCGTTGCCGATCCCTTACCGCAACTCACCCCCGATCGCGTTTACGCACTGGATGCGGCGCTCGAGCGCATCCTGCAGGAATTCTCCATTCCCGGGCTGGCGGTGGGCATCGTCGAAGACGGACAGCCGGTATACATGCGCGGCTTCGGCGTACGCGCCGTGGGAACGGATCAGCCTGTCAACGCGCATACATTGTTTCATGTCGAATCCATCAGCCGCACCTTGACGGCGGCCGCCATCATGCAACTGGTGGAGCGCGGGCAACTGGGGCTCGGCGATTCGATCGCCGATTCTTCCACCACTGTTGCGCAGCTGCTGACGCGCGACGATGCGGGCTTCGATGCACTCGCGGGAATCATCGAACGCAACACGCATCGGAAGTACTCGGAATACATGCAGACGCGCGTGCTCGCGCCGGCTGGAATGATTGAAAGCTCATTCGAGCTGCCGCCCGCCGCCGGCAACGTCGCGTGGCCTCATTCGGGCAAGGTGCTGGTGCGCCGTGAACCCAGCTATCCCTGGAATGAAAAAGCATTGGCGAGTGCCGGGCTCAGCGCCAGCGTCGCCGACCTGACCCGCTGGGCGGCGTTGCACGTGAATCGCGATCCATCGCTGCTCGCGCCGGCTTCCTACGATGCCATGTTCAAACAGCAGCGCACGGACGAACGCGGCCGGACGATGGCTTTGGGCTGGCACCTCGAACATCACGGCAGCGAATGGCTACCGAGCGTGGCGACCGAGCGACGCGGCTTCTGCTCGCTGCTCACGCTTTATCCGTCGCAACGACGCGCGATCGTCGTACTTTCCAATGGCGAGATGACGCCGGCACGGGAAATCCGCGGCGTCATCGAATCGATATTGGCCGGCGAGGCGTGGCTGCCGCCCAAACCTACGCTGTTGATGCGCAGTGATTTCCAATGGGCATTGGGCGGCTTGCTGGCGATGTCCGTATTGCTCCTCGCCGTGTCCTTGCACCGGCGCCGTCGCCCCGGCTGATCGCTCCAACCGCTACGAGCTCAGGATTGGGAGCGCTCGACACAGCGCGAAGCCACACACAACATGCGCGTGGCCGCCGTCTCGATCGCGGCCAGGTGAGTCTTGAGATAGTCCAGCTCATCCTGCAAGGCAGTATGCATGTCCATCGCCTCCAGCAACGGCTCGGGCTGGGCCATGAAACGCCGGGTCAATGCGGCATCGTCCAGGCGCAGGATCCCGATGGCGGCACGCGCGAGCGATCCGCGCGCCTGCTCCCACTCGGTTCCGAACTTGTTTGGATCGATCAACACCGGCGCGAACGTCATCGCCGCCCACTGCTCCGGAGTGGCGAGTTGCTCGGCGGCCGACCGGGACTGCTCTGCCATCGGCGCCTCCTGCAAAGAAGGATCGGCTCAGACGACAGAATTACCCTGGATCGGCTCTCGACGTCAAAGGCGCGCGCCGAACGAGCTTCGGACGCGCGCCCTCGACTCACCCCACGCGACTGTTACTGACTCACTGACTGAACGATCGGATCGAGGAACGGCGCCAGGATGGAATAATCGCCGTTCCAATCGGCGTCATTCCAGGTGCGCGCGTTGGTATCCGAATCGATTTCGACGATCCCGCCGGCGCGGACCGCAACGATGTCCAGACTCGGAATGACCACGATTAAGCTGTCGCCCAGGCCCCAGGCCCAGAAGGCGTCGCGCGGCACGTTCGGCAACTGCCCATCGGCATTGGTCCACCACAGCATTCCATAGTGGGCCGGCGCGTTCGGGAAATCGGCCGCCTGCGGATTGGCCAGCCCTGCATTCGTGGCCACCGGCGTGCTCACTTTCGTCACGAAGTCCTCGGAGAGGATGCGCACATCGTTGGCCCACACGCCCTTGCGCAGGAACAGCAGACCGACTCGCGCCATGGCGTTCGGGTTGGCGAAAATGCCCGACGCGAGCTCACGGTTCTGCGGGTTCGTGCGCCCGGAGCGGTTGTCACGCCAGTGCACGTCGGAAAGCGCCGGGCCGTCGTTGCCCTCACCGCCCACGCTGCTGTTCACACCGAGCGCGGACCACACGTTGGTGTCGAGCACCGTCGCCAGGTCCTGATTGAAGACCGCGGTCAGCACGTCGGCCAGCCAGTTCAAGCCGCCATCGGAATAGTGAAAGGTCGTCCCTGGCGGATAATTCAGCGCCGGGTAGCTCTGCGGCTTGAGGAAGCCCGCGCTGTGCGTCGCCAGTTGTTGAATGGTGATGCTCGGCAGCCAGCCGGTGGAAACATTCTCGGGCGGATTCTCACCGAAGCCCGGCAGCTTCTGCTGCGCCAGGTCGGTGAGCAGCAGGCTGTTTCTGTCGAGCGCCAGACCCAGCGCCATGCCACCGATCGACTTGGTCGTCGACTTCAGGTCGAAGCGCCGGTCGATGTCGCCCCAGGAGTGAACCAGCCTGCCTTTGCGCACGATCATGCCGGCGCTGTCGGGCCGAACGTCGCCGCCGGTCTGCGCGTAGTTCGCCGCTTGATCGAGCAACGCCTGATTCATTCCAACGTCGGCCGCGGCGACTCGCGTCCAGCCGTGATCGGTCGTGTCATTCGACAAATCGGAGGCGGGATAGGTCGCGGGATTCACCGTCACGTTCACCGTATCGGTACCGGTCAAGCTGCCATCGCTCACGGACAAGGTGAGCACATAGCTGCCTGCGGAAGGGAACGTCACGCTGGTCGCCGCGGCATTCGCCGTGCCGAATGTCACACCGCTCGGGCCGCTGGTCGCGGACCATGTATACGTAAGTGTCGATGTCGACGAATCGTCCTGCGCCGAGCCGCTCAACTGCAGGCTCGCGGTTGGCCATTCGATCGTTTGATCCTCACCGGCCTGCACCGTCGGCGCCGCATTCTGCGGATTCTGGGCCGGCGGCGGCTGCTGGACCGGAGCCGAGGTGCCGCCACCGCCGCCTCCGCCGCCACCGCACGCGGCGATGGATAAAGCCAATGAAACGCCGATCGCCAGCTGACGACAGCGCCGAATCAATTCGGAACGAGAGTGCAATTGCTCTCGCGGCATGACGCGCATTCGATGTTCCCCTCGCATGTTCGCGCTATTACTTGTGCGCGAAGCAAACAACGCTCTGACGTTAGGAAAGGTCCGCGGCCCCGTCAGAAAAAAGCCTGGGCTATCTATGCAGCTCGCGTGCCGTCCTCGCAGCACGCGCGAATGCTTCGTCTGCCGCGGATTTCAGAATGTTTCTCTTGTACTTTTTGCAACCAAAGCGCCATTGCAGGGAATGTTTTTCCACGACGGAGTGCGACGGCCGTCGCAGCTCTGGAAGAAGTGCTCGTCCGCGAGATAGGTCACAAGCCGGTGCCCGAGGCGACGTGCGAGCACCGGCTGCGAGAGGGTTAACATTTGCCGAAATGCCAATGCGTAGGCTGGTGGCATCTACAATTTCGGCCGCGGTTCACGCCCGCGCCACTTTCATGACCCGCCGGCTGCGCACTCGCATATTCGTGTTCGTCGTTCGCTGGCGATCGTGCAGCTGATCGCGCGGTGATCTGCGCTGAGTTACGTCGCGCGCCCGCCTGTGGACGGCCGTTGCCGGCGAAAGCGCTGGAAGAGTGGCTCAAACATTCGCCGTGGTCACGGCTGACGAAAACGCAGGAGGTCTCCAATGAGGAGACCTCCTGTAGGATCACGGTGCTGAAGCCTGCTGTGCTTCGATCCAGGTAAAGCCTCCGCCGCAGCCGTCGAGGTGCACCGGAGGCACTGTCAGCCCTAGCGTTGTGCGGTCAACGGCTCCGCCTGGTCGCCCAAGCCACCGCCGACGGCGAGGGCCAGGTCGACCGTATTGAGCAACGCGTCGCGCTGAGCTGCGACCAGATCGATCTGCGCCTGATACAGGCCCCGACGCACGTCGAGCAGCTCCAGATACGCGATATCGCCCTGCGCGTAACGCAGCTCGGCCAGCTCGGTCGCGCGAGTCAACGCCGCGACCTGCTGATCGTTGGCTTCGCGGACACCGGCAATGAGCGCCTGGCCTTGTAAAGAATCCAGCACTTCACGGAACGCCTGCTGCACGGTGCGCGCATATTCGGACTTCCGCTGCTCTCTCACCGCCTCGGCACGAGACACATTCGCACGCAGCCGGCCGCCCTGAAAGATGGGCTGCAGAATGCCGCCCGTCGCCGACCAGATCTTCGCCGGGCTGGTGAACAGATCGTCCAGCTCAGGACTGGCCGAGCCAAGCGCACCCGTGATGCTGATGCTGGGGAACAACTGAGCTCGCGCAACGCCAATGTCCGCGGCTGACGCATTCAGCGCCGCCTCGGCCGCGCCAATGTCAGGACGCTGCGACAGCACCGACGAAGGCAGTGCCGCCGGCAACTGCACCGGGCCCGGCAAACTGATTCCCTGCACGCTGATCGCTTCGTCGACCAGCGCTTTCGGCGAGCGGCCCAACAGCACCCCGAGCGCGTTCGTCAGCTGCACGACCTGCAGCTCGAGCTGACGCGTCGAGACGCGAGTCGCGGCAGCATCGGCCTCCGCCCGCTTGTACGTGAACTCATCGCTCTCGCCCGACTCGTAACGCAGCTTCTCCAGGTCGGCCGCTTCCTCGCGAGACTTCAACGTGTCACGCCCGCGAGCCAGCTGCTCGGCGGCGGCGATCAACGAGTAATAAGTGCGAGCGACTTCGCCGGTGAGACTGAGCTTGGTCGCTTCGCGGCCATACTCCGAATTCAACAGCTGCGCACGCGCCGACTCCGACGCGCGCTGATATTTGCCCCACAGGTCCAACTCGTACGCGACCGTACCTTGCACGGTGTACACGGTTTGTTGGGTCCGGAAACCGGGAATCTCGCCCAGTCCCTGGTTCGACAGAGTGGCCATGCTCTGCTGGGTGCGAGTGACATCGCCTTCCAGGTTCAGCGTGGGCAGCCGGTCCGCATTGGTGATACGCAGCAACGAACGCGCTTCCATGACGCGCGCGGCCGCGACCTGTGCATCCGGGTTGTGCTGCAAGGCCTCCACGATCAGCTCGTTGAGCCGCGCATCGTTGAACATCGTCCACCAAGGATTCGGCAGCGGCGACGTCTGCATCGCCTGTGCGGGCAATGCATCCGGCAGCGGCAGCTCCGGCTTCTGCGGATCCACTTTCGACACGAAACAGCCGCCGAGGACGGCGGCAATCGCCACCGTCAGTGTCATTCGAGCCGCGGTTCTTGTTACTTGCCTGCTCATTGCGTCACTCTCAATTCGACTCGTGCGGCGCGGCCGGCTTCGGCTCCACGCCCCCGTGAGGCTTGCCCTTGCCATGCTCGTCTTCGTAAGCCTCGCCGCCCTTGGCGCCGGCAATCCACTTGAAGAACAACGGCACGAACAACGTCGCGATGAACGTCGCCGCCAGCATGCCACCGATCACGCTCGTACCGAGCGAGTGACGGCTGTTGGCGCCCGCGCCGGTGCTGATGGCCAACGGCAGCACGCCGAAGATCAGCGCCAGCGAGGTCATGATGATGGGACGGAACCGCAGCTTCGCGCCTTCGATCGCCGCCTCCATCAGGCCCATGCCTTCGTGATATTTCATCAGCGCGAACTCGACGATCAGAATGGCGTTCTTCGCCGCCAGGCCGATCAGCGTGAGCATGCCGATCTGGAAATAGATGTCGTTCGCCAGCCCGCGAGCAAACACGGCGAGGAACGCACCGAACGCCGCGAACGGCACGGCCAGGATCACCGCCACCGGCAACGTCCAGCGCTCGAACTGCGCGGCGAGAATCAGGAACACCATCAGCACGCCGAGCAGATACACGCCCTGCGAAGCGCCGCCGCTGACCTTTTCCTGATAGGCCGTGCCGGTGAACGCCAGTGCATAGCCCGCCGGCAACGTCTGCGCGGCGACTTCCTCGATGGCCTTCAACGCATCGCCCGAGCTGTAGCCCGGCGCCGCCCCGCCCATGACCTTCGCGGACGTGAACGCATTGAAGCGCTCGACGATTTCCGCGCCGGTCACTTCACGGATGCTGGCCAGCGCCGTGAGCGGCACCAGATCGCCCCGCTTGTTGCGCACGTACACGTTACGAATGTCTTCCGGATAAGCACGGAAGCGCGGCTCCGACTGCAACTGCACCTGATACACGCGGCCGTTGCGGTTGAAGTCGTTCACGTACAGCGCACCGAACGTGCTTTGTAACGTTTCGAACACCTGCCCCACTTCCACGCCGAGCGTCATCGCCTTTTCGCGATCCAGATCGATGCGCATCTGCGGCACGCTGGCACTGAACGTGGTCTGGGTGCCGGCCAGCTCGGGACGCTGGTTGGCGGCGGCGACGAGTTTCTGCGTCACTGCTTCGAGATCCTTGATCGAGCCGCTGCCACGCGACTGGATGTAGGCCTCGAAGCCGCCGGTCATCGACAAGCCTTCGATCGGCGGCGGCTCGACGGCGAAGAAGAAGCCGTCCTTGACCTGCGCACCGGCCCCGAACACGGCACCTACCAGTGCCGCCGGAGACAGATCCGCGCTCTTGCGTTCATCCCACGGCTTCATCGGCAACCAGATGATGCCGCTGTTGGTCTTCATCGCCTGCGTGAGCGGATCCATGCCAGCCACCGCCACGGCATTCGCAACAGCGGGATGGTTGCGCACGCCGGCGGCCACGGTCTCGATCGACTTCACGGTGCGATCCAACGAGGCGGCGTCCTGCAGGAAGCCGATCACGAACACGTAACCTTGGTCTTCGGACGGCGCCAGCGACGTCGGCAGCGCACGGAACAGCCCGACCACCGCGACCAGCATCACCACGAAGATGCCCGCGGCCATCGCCGCACGTTTCATGACGAAGCGCACGCCCGTCTCGTAACGATGCGTCACGCGCTCGAACCAGCGGTTGAAGCCTTCCAGGAAACGGTTCTTCACCATGTGGTCGTGCTTCAACAGCAGCGCGCACAGCGCCGGCGTCAAAGTCAGCGCGACGAAGCCGGAGATAACCACCGACACCGCGATGGTGACCGCGAACTGTCGGTACATCTCGCCGACCAGACCGCCCAGGAATGCCACCGGCAGGAACACCGCGGTCAGCACCAGCACGATGGCGATGACGGGACGCGTCACCTCTTCCATCGCCTTTTCGGTCGCCTGCGGCGCCGGCAGATTCTCGGTGGTCATGATGCGCTCGACGTTCTCGAGCACGACGATGGCGTCGTCGACCACGATGCCGATCGCCAGCACCATGCCGAACAACGTCAGCATGTTTATCGAGAAGCCGAACAGATGCATGGCCGCGAACGTGCCGATCAGCGACACCGGCACGGCCAGCATGGGAATCACGGTGGCACGCCAGTTCTGCAGGAACAGCAGCACGACGAAGAACACCAGCACCATGGCTTCCAGCAGCGTCTTGACCACTTCCTTGATCGACACCTTCACGTATTGGATGGTGTCGTAGGGAATGGAGTAGGTCATGCCCTTGGGGAAGTCCTGCGACAACTCCTGCAAGCGCTCCTGCACGGCGTTGCCCGTGGCCAGCGCATTCGCGCCCGGCTGCAGCACCAGCGCCATCATCACGGCACGCTTGCCATTGATGGTGGCCTGGTTGTTGTACATCTGCGCACCGAGCTCGACGCGAGCCACATCCTTCAGACGCACGATGCCGCCGGCATCGGTGGTGTGCACCACGATCTGCTCGAACTCTTCCGGCTCCTGCAGACGTCCCTGCGCAGTGACCGCATAGGTGAAGTCGACCTGTTCGCTCACCGGCTCGACGCCGACCTGACCCGCCGCGTACTGCGAGTTCTGTTGACGCACGGCCGCCGCCACGTCCGATGGCGTGAGGCCGAGCTGCGCGAGCTTGTCCGGCTGCATCCAGATGCGGATCGAATAATCCTGACCCCACATCATCACGTCGCCGATGCCGGGAATACGGCGCAACTCATCGACGACGTTCAGCGTGACGTAGCTGCTGAGCGTCAGCATGTCGACGCTGTTGTCCGGCGAGTGCACCGACACAATCTGCAGGAAGGTGGTCGACGCCTTGCGCACCACCACGCCCTGGCGGCGCACTTCCTCGGGCAAGCGCGGCACCGCGGCCTGGATGCGGTTGTTGACGTTGACCGCGTTCATGTCGGGATCGGTGCCGATGTTGAACGTCACCGTGATCATCAGCGTGCCGTTGCCCGAATTCACCGAGCTCATGTACAGCATGCCTTCGACGCCGTTGATTTCCTTTTCCAGCGGCGCCGCGACCGTGTCGGCAATGGTCTCGGCAGTCGCGCCCGGATAGGTCGCGGCCACCGTCACCGACGGCGGAATGATGTCCGGATACGCGGAGATGGGCAGCGAGATCATGCCGCCCAGACCGGCGATCACGATGAACGCCGAAATGACGCAAGCGAAGATCGGCCGCGTGATGAAGAACTTGGAAATCATGCGGTCTCCTTCGGCATCGGCTGCTCACCCTGCGGGCTGGAAGCGCCCGGCGCGACGGCACTCACCTGGATGCCCGGCTGCACCTTGAGCACGCCTTCGACGATGTAACGGTCGCCGGGCGCCAGGCCCTGCGTGACGATGATGTTGTTGCCGAACGAGCGCCCGACCTGCACCGGCCGGAACTCCACCTTCTGCTCGCCATTCACCAGCCAGATGAACTGGCCCTGCGCGCTCGACATCACTGCCTTGCGCGGCACCGCCACGACATTGCTCAACTTCACGCCTTCGACCCGCGCGCGAATGAACTGACCGGGGATGAGCTGCGCCTCCGGGTTCTTCAACACGGCGCGCACACGCACGGTCCCGGAATTGCGATCGACGGCGTTGTCGACGAACGTGACTTTGGCGCTGTCCGGATACTCCTGACCGTTTTCCAGCAGCAGCCGCACGGTCGGCGGCGCGGTGCGATTGGCCGGCGCGAGCGAGCCGCGAATGATCGACGCCTCGGCTTCGGGCACCGAGAACTCGACGTACAAAGGATCGACCTGCACGATCTTGGTCAGCAGGCTGGAGCTTTGGTCGGTGGATACGAGGCTGCCCTCGGACATCACCTCGCGGCTGGTCAAGCCGGAGATCGGCGCGCGCACATCCGTATATTCCAGATCGAGCTCGGCCATGCGCTGCGCCGACTGGGCCGCCGCGAGAGTGGCCTGCGCCACTTCGAACGCCGACACCACTTCGTCACGCCGGCTCTGGCTGACCGCGTTCTTTTCGAACAACGGCAGCACGCGGTCGTGCTGACGGCGAGCTTCTTCCAGACGGGCCTTTGCGACGGCCACATCGGCGCGCGCGGACGCCAGGCGTGCGCGCACCGGCTCCGGATCGATCAGAAACATCGGCTGGCCCTGCTTCACCGAGCCGCCTTCTTCATAACGGCGCTTGAGCAGAATGCCGCCCACGCGGGCCCGCACTTCCACTTCACGCGAACCCACGGTGCGCGCGGTGTAAGTGAGATCCAGCGGCACGGGGCTGTTTTCCACGGTCTGCACCGTGACTTCGGGGGGCGGCGGCGCGTGCTGCTGCTCCTGACCTTTACCGCAACCGGTCAGCAAGGCCGCGCTGACAGCGATGGCAACCAGAGATCTCATCAACGACTGACGAATGACGTTCATGTGCGTCTACCTGACAAACTAAAAAACGTGGCCGCAAGCGCGCTGCGCCTGGGCAATCAACACGGGTGGCTTTGGACGGGAGTCCGGCTTCCTGTTACTAACGGGTTAGCGCAAGGTAAGCCTCAGCGATACGCCTCATCGGCAATCTGCAGCAGCTGCTGCACTACACGCTCACGCTGCTCTTCAGTGAAACAAGAGATGCGCATCGATTCGCGCATCATCAGGCCGTCGATCGCCAGCGTCACGACCGCGGCCCGAGCGAAATCCACGTTGCTGCTCTCGATCTGCCTGGTGTACTGAGCGATGCGCTCACGAATCACTTCCAGCAGTGCCAGATCGTTCGCGGCAGCGGCGAACAGCGCCGCACCCATCCCGGCGATCTTCGCTCGGGGCTGCTGCGCAAGAATACCGACGATGCAGGCTTTGAGGTCTCGGCCATCGGTCTCACCGGTGCCGGTCTTCGCCTGCTCCACGCAGTCGGTCATGCTCTCTACATAGCGCTTGGCCAGCGCGCCGAGCAATGACTCCTTGGAGGGGAAATGATAGAGCAGTCCGCCCTTGCTCACTCCCGCGGCCTGAGCCACGCCATCGAGCGTCATGCGCGCCGCGCCGACGTCACCGACCACCCGCTCCGCGGCTTCGAGGATGCGCTCGCGGGCCGGGCTGACCGTATTCGATGCCAACTCCGCCATGCTCAACCTCGCTGTACCGACTGGACGGTGAATATACCGTCCAGCCGGTACACCTTGTAATAACTTTCCGCTATGCCGCGTGCTCGTTTTCATAGCTGGCATGCGGCGCCCGGGCTGGCGAGGGGCCCGGGTCTGCACCGGAAGTTGTTTAGAAAATTGAATGTGCATCGGAGCCATTACTGCGAAACCATTGATCAATGGTAGAATTCTGTGACTTTTTCTAAACCATCCGAACAGCGAAACCGGGCTGCGTAAAGTACCAGTTAGTCAGCCGCGAGCGGCGCCTGCACAGTCCCAGGGCTTGCGTAAATCGCATGCCTTCGAAGCGCCGGCCAACCCTCCGCTGCTCCTTCATGGCCTTCCGTGCGGTCGCCCGAGCGGCCGGCATTGAACGCTGAAATGAAGACGAACGAGGTCATGCTTTTGCGACAGCGGACCTGCAACAAACCCACGCCGGGATTGCGTGTGGGCCGCAATGGACGGCTTACAATGCGCGCCGGTATTTATAGGGAGTGGCCAGACGCATGCCCGACAGCGACGTGTCCTGGTTTGGCGGCGAACACTTTTTGCCACATGGACACAGCTATATGTGGACCCCGGGCATCCTTTGGATGCATGTCATTGCCGATAGCCTGATTGCGCTGGCGTTTTTCACGCTCCCGTTCGTGCTGATCCACGTCGCGCGGCGACGGCGCGACCTGCCGTTCAACTCGCTGCTGGTGGCCTTCGGCATCTTCATCGTGTCCTGCGGGCTGACCCACGTCATGAGCGTGTGGAATGTCTGGCACGACGACTACTGGCTCGAAGGTGTGATCAAGGTGATCGCCGCCGCCGCTTCGGTGCCGACCGCGATCCTGCTGTGGCGCTCGCTGCCGCAGATCCTGTCGGTGCCCAGCCGGCGCCAGCTGCGCGACGCGAACGAGTCGCTCGCGCGGGCGAATCGGGAGCTCGAAGCGTTTACGGCGTCGGTCTCGCACGATCTGCGCTCGCCGCTGACGACCATCGCCGGCCAGGCGGGCCTGCTCGAGCTGTCTCTGCCCAATGCCAGCGAAGAGCAACGCCGCCGACTGACTCGTATTCAAGGCAGCGTGAAGCAGATGTCGGAGCTGATCGACGCCCTGCTGGCGTTGTCGCGCATCTCACGCCATACCCTGCATCGAGAGATCATCGATGTCAGCGCGCTGGCGGAAAGCATCGTGCAGGACCTGAGACAAAAGGATCCGTCGCGCAATGTGGACGTGGAGATTCAGCCGGGCATGACGGTGCATGGCGACCGGCGGCTGATCAGCGACCTGTTCGTGAATCTGCTGGCAAACGCGTGGAAGTTCACCGCGCGCACCGAGAACGCGCGCATCGAGGTCGGCCAGTCTCAACATGGCTCGATGGCGACGCTGTTCGTCAGGGACAACGGCGCCGGCTTCGACATGGCGCACGAACAGAAGCTGTTCAAACCTTTCCAACGCCTGCACGGCGCCGCCGAATTCGAAGGCACCGGCGTCGGCCTCGCCACCGTCGCTCGCATCATCGATCGCCATGGCGGCCGCATCTGGGCCGAAGGCAAACCGAGCGAAGGCGCAGTGTTCTATTTCACGATGCCGACGTCGCCGATCACTGAGCAGTTTCTGTTGATGCAGCGGGCATTGGCCTAGTCGGTGCGCAGCGCCTCGACCGGCTCCAATCCAGCTGCGCGGATCGCCGGCAGAATGCCCGCCACCAATCCGACTGCCAGCGCCAACGACTCCGCGGCCGCGATGAACATCGGCGAATAACTCACGGGCAGCGCCGGCACAGCCAGATCCAAGGCGGCCGCGATACCGAGCCCAGCCACGAGGCCCGCGATACCGCCGAGGGCCGACAGTACGATCGCCTCGGAAAGAAACACACCCAGGACTTGTTTCTTCTGCGCCCCCAGAGCGCGCAGCAGCCCGATCTCCGCGGTGCGCTCGCTGACGCCGATCGTCATGATCGTGAAGATACCCACGCCACCGACCAGCAGCGAAATACTTCCCAGCGCACCCACCGCGAACGTCAGAACGCTCAACACTGACCCGAGCGTATCCAGCATCTGCTGCTGCGTCGTGATCGTGAAATCTTCATCGCCGTGCCTCGCAATCAGAATCTTGCGCACCCCGGCCACCACCTCGGCCACGGATACGCCCGATTCATGTCGCAGCTGAATCTCGAACACGCTGTCGCGATCGAACAGCTCCAGGGATCGGGCCGTGGGAATATAAACCGTGTCGTCGAGATCGAAGCCCAGCGTCGTTCCCTTGGTCTTCATCACGCCGGCCACTCGATACCGCTGCCCGCCCACTCGAATCGATTTCCCCAGCGCGCTTTCGCCCCGGAACAGCTCCTGATTCATCTTGCTGCCGAGCACGGCCAGACTGCGCGGCGCACTCGGATCATCCGCTGGCAGAAACTCGCCCTGCGCGACTTCGAATCGAAACGCCTCGGCGAACGAAGCGCCGACGCCATACACCGTGGTGCGCCGCTTGCGGCCCAGCGCTTCCACCTCGGCATTCCCTTGCACCATCGCGTTGGTCGATATCACATACGGCGCGCGCCCCAACGCTTCCGCATCGTCGATGGTCAGCGGTCGCACGTTGCCGAGCGAGCCAATCGAGCCGCCCAGGGTCTTGGTCTTGCCCGGCGTGACGCTGATGATGTTCGTGCCGAACTGCGTGAACTCCGACACGACGAATCGATGCACCCCCTCGCCGATCGACGTGAGCAGCACGACTGCCGTCACGCCAATGCCGATTCCCAGCGCGGTCAAGGCCGCACGCAGCCGGTGGGCCCGCACCGAGCCGGTCGTCAGCCTCACCAGGTCGGCGAAACGCATCAGCGCCTTCCTGCCAGTGCGGCCACCGGATCGAGTCGTGCCGCTCGCCGCGCCGGCATCAACCCGAACACCACGCCACTGATGATGGCGACGACGAGCGCCATCACGACCGCCCACACCGGTGGACTCAAAGGCAACGAGGGATAGAGATGGCCGACGATCCAATCGACGCCCAGCCCCACGAACAGCCCACTGATGGCGCCCGCCACGGAAAGCAGGATCGCCTCGGTCAGAAACAACGCGGTGATCTGCGAGCGCGTCGCGCCGATGGCTTTGAGCAAGCCGACTTCGCTGGTGCGCTGACTCACGGACACCAGCATCACGTTCATGATCAGCACGCCCGCGACGGCGAGGCTGATGGAGGCGATGCCCGCCAACGTGAGCGTCAGCGCAGTGAAAATGCGATCGAAGGTGGATAGCAGCGCGTCCTGCGTAATGACGGTGACATCCTCTTCGCCCTGGTGTCTCAGCCTGATCGCTTCGATCGTGGCCTCGCGCACGCGGTTCATGTCGTCGCGCGTCTGAGCTTGAATCAGCAGGCGGAACAGCGATTCCGTGTTGAACAGCGCCTGCGCGGCGCTCACCGGGACGATCACCAGCTCCTGCGAGTCCATGCCGATCATGCGGCCCTGATCCGCAAGCACGCCGATCACGCGAAAGCGCCGGTCGGCGATGCGCAGATTGCCGCCGATTGCCTCTCGACCCGGAAACAACTCGCGAGCGATGTTATTGCCTATGACGGCCACGGCGGTGTCGCGGCTCAGGTCGCCAGAAGGAAGAAACTCGCCTCGCGCGAGCTTGAACCCATGAACCGGCATCAGCTCGGCGCTCGAACCCATCACCGGCGCCTCGCGTTCCAGGGCGCCCGCCGACGCCGGCGCTGAACCGACGACGAGCGGCGCCACCCGCTCCACTCCGGGAAGCCGTTGTACGGCCAAGGCGTCACTCAATGTGAGCGCCCGCGGCGTCTCGCCAGCGAGCATACCCGGCGAAACACCCCCGGTTTCGGAACGCCCCGGAATCACGATGATCATGCGCGTGCCGAGCGCCTGGAATTCATTCGCTACGTAACGCCGCGCACCTTCACCCAACGAGGTCAACGCGATCACCGCCGCAACGCCGATACTCATTGCAAGCAACAACATGATGCTCCGCATGCGAGCCCGCAGCGCCGAGTCGAGCGCAAGCCGAATGAGATCGCGAAAACGCATCAGAGGTCCTCCACCACCCTCCCGTCTCTCATCCTGATGTGCCTGCGCGCCCGCTGTGACACCTCCGCATCGTGCGTCACTACCAGCAGCGTTATTCCCTTCGCGTTCAGTCCTTCGATGGCCGCCAGCACCTCCGCCCCGGAAATATGATCCAGATTTCCCGTCGGCTCGTCGGCGAGCAACACCGCCGGCTGCATCACCATCGCACGCGCAATCGCCACTCTTTGACGTTGTCCGCCCGACAGCTCGTTCGGCCGATGCCGGGCGCGGCTTTCCAGGCTCAAGCTCGCAAGCAGCTCCTGCACTCTCGGGCGGCGCACGTCCGGGGCGACACCGGCGAGCACCAGCGGCAACTCGACGTTCTCGAACGCCGTCAAGCGTGGGATCAAATGAAACGATTGGAAGATGAAGCCGATCTTGCGTGCGCGGGTGTGGGCGAGCTCCTCGTCATCCAGCGAGGTGGTCTCCCGTCCATCCAGGAGGTAAGTGCCGGCCGTCGGCCTGTCCAACAGCCCCAGCACGTTCAGCAAGGTCGACTTCCCCGATCCGGACGGTCCCATGATGGACACATACTCGCCGCTGTCGATGTGCACATTGACATCATCGAGCGCGCGCACCTGCTGATCGCCCATCTGGAAGTGGCGGCAGATGTTCCGCAGTTCGATCATGGCCTGGCGACCATGCGCGCCCGCGCCCCGTCGATGACACCTTCGCGATCCACGGTCGTCACGACCAGATCGCCTTCCGCCACACCGCCGGTAACCTCGACGTACTCCCAGTTTCTCAGACCGGTTTGCACATCGCGGGCATGCAGGCGTCCCGCCGCCGCGTCATAGACATACACACGTTTGTTATCGATGAGCGCGCGGGTCGGCACTCTCAGCGTGTCGGCCCGCTCCTGCAGAATCACTTCCACATCGGCGCTATAGCCCGGCAGCAGAATCGCATCTTCAACGTCCTGCAGCTCGGCCTCGATTTCCACAGTGCGCGCCTGCTTCTCCACATCGAGCACATAAGGTGCCACTCGGCGCACCCGGGCAGCAAACGTTCGATCGCGGAACGCATCGAGCGAGACTCGCGCCGGCATGCCTTCACGAATCCGAGGTGCATCGACTTCATCGATGGGCGCCGCTACGTAGATACAACTCGTGTCGACCACATCGACCGCCGGCGGCGTCGGAATACCTACAGGCGACGGCGTGACGAACTCACCGATTTCACCATTGATTTCCGCCACGATGCCGGCGAACGGCGCGCGCAACAGCGTGCGCTCCATCGACGCCTTTGCCTGTTCGATGCGTGCTTCCGCTACTTTTATATTTTGAGTGGTCGCACGACACGCCGCCGCCCGGCTGTCAGCTTCGCCGCTCGCTCTTTCGGCGGCATCGATCGATACAAGGCTCTCCGTGACCAGCTTCGCCAGACGTTCCGACTCGCGCCGAGCGACCGTGGCCGCCACACAAGCCTCTTCGGCGCGCGCATGCGCGGCGACTGCATCACGTTCAGCCAGGCTCAGCTCGGCGCGAATGTCCTCGTTCCACAGCTCGAGCAGCACTTGCCCGGCCTGCACGCGATCACCTTTCTTTACCGGCAGTCTGGCAATCTGCCCGCCCGAGGGCGGCGCGAGCCGGGCGCGCTGGCAGGCCTTGATGGTACCGGCCCGCGTATTGGTCACAGTTTCAGCCACCGGTCCACGGCTCACTCTTGCAGCTTCCACCTCGATGGGCGTGGGCCGGCTCGCGAGTACGCCCAGCGCGAGCGCTACGAGCACGACACCTCCTACGATATATAAGGTGCGGCGTTTCATGAGTCGGCTTGGTCCTGGACCGCGGGTCGCGCAGATATCGAAGTCACCGGCGGATTATCAGCCGATCTCACCGGCGCTGCGCGGCTTTTCACCGATGCGCCTTACTTCCGCCGGGCCCTCGGGATTAGAATCCGTGCCGCCTGCCGGCATCGGCACTGGCTTTCCTCGCATATACCAATATCGCGCACGTCGTTCGCAGCGCGCGGTTGCTAAAGGGACTCAAGGCTTCCATGTCATTCGATCAGAACGCACTCGACAGCCTCCGTATCGAACGCGGCCCGGAACCCGCTCGCGACAGCCGCCAGGGTGGCCTCTACAAATGGTTCATAGCGGTGGTCCTGGGGCTGGCGGTGGTGGCGGCGGCATATGCCTTCTTCCGCGACAACGCCATCGAGGTGGAAACAGTAACTGCGGTCGCTACTTCCAGCAGCGGTGGTGGCGGCGGCTCCGTGTTGAATGCTTCGGGCTACGTGGTCGCACGTCGTCAGGCCACTGTGTCGGCAAAAGTCACAGGCAAGGTTGCCGAGGTGTTCACCGAGGAAGGCAACGAGGTCAAGGAAGGCGAGTTGCTCGCGCGCCTCGACGATACAACCATTCGCCCGCAGCTCGAGCTCGCCGAACGTCAGCTCGAAGCTGCCACCAAGAATCTGCAGGAAATCGAAGTGCGTCTGGCCGAAGCTGAACGCAATCTGCGCCGCACGCAGCAGCTGCGAGCCGACAAGCTGGTCAGCGAACAGGCGCTCGATTCGGCGCAGGCGGAATACGGCGCGCTGCAGGCACGGCTGGAAGCATTGAAGAGCGAAGTGAAAGTGGCCCAGAGCAGCGTTCGCGTGCGCGCTCAGGATCTCGACGATTTGCTGGTGCGTGCGCCGTTCACTGGCGTCGTGGTCTCCAAGGACGCGCAGCCCGGCGAAATGATTTCTCCGATTTCCGCCGGCGGCGGTTTCACCCGCACCGGAATTGCGACAGTCGTTGACATGGATTCGCGAGAAATTGAGGTCGATGTGAACGAGGCCTTCATCAATCGGGTCAAGGCCGGACAAAAAACCGAAGCCGTGCTGGACGCGTATCCGGATTGGACCATTCCGTGTCACGTCATCAATATCGTGCCGACCGCCGATCGACAGAAGGCGACGGTGCGCGTGCGCATCGGGTTCGATGAGCTCGATCCGCGCATCCTCCCCGACATGGGAGTGAAGGTGAGCTTCCTCGACGACCGCGCCGGCGAGCCCGCCGCTGCGGCCGCCCGCCCCGCCGTGCGCGTGCCGAGCGAAGCCATCATGAAAGACGGTGAGACCGCGTACGTCTGGCGTGTGCGCGATGGCTCGGTGGAACGGGTCGCGGTGCGCACCGGTGGCGTACGTAGCGGCCAAACAGAAGTCTTGTCGGGAATCGCCGCTGGCGACGTCCTTGTAGGGAAACCGGTCCAGGGCCTCGCCGAGGGCGCCCCGGTCAAAAACAAAGCGGAGTGACACCATGGCTGATGAATCGCTGGTTCGACTGCGTGGGGTGGCAAAGGATTACAAGCGGGGCGCCGAGACCGTGCACGTGCTGCATGCTCTCGACCTGGACATTCCCAAGGGCGATTTCCTGGCACTGATGGGGCCCTCGGGCTCGGGCAAGTCCACTCTGCTGAATCTGATCGGCGGCATCGACCGGCCGACCGCGGGCACCATCGAGATCGCCGGCACGCGCACGGACTCGATGACCGATGGCGACCTGGGCCGCTGGCGCGCCAATCACGTCGGTTTCGTGTTCCAGATGTATAACCTGCTGCCGGTGCTGACCGCCGAGCGCAACGTCGAGCTGCCGTTGTTGCTGACGAAGCTGTCGGCCGCGGAACGACGCAAGCGCGCGAACGCCGCGCTGAGCCTGGTCGGATTGAGCGAACGCGCGCATCACAAGCCCAGAGAGTTGTCGGGCGGTCAGGAGCAACGCGTCGGCATCGCGCGCGCGATCGTTTCCGATCCCACGCTGTTGTTGTGTGACGAGCCCACCGGCGATCTGGATCGCAAGTCGGGCGATGAAATCCTGGACCTGCTGCAAGCTCTGAATCAGCAGCAGGGCAAGACCATCATCATGGTGACGCACGATCCGCACGCCGCGGCTCGCGCCAAGCATGTACTGCACTTGAACAAGGGTCAGCTGGGCCGCGAAGCCGCGGCATGAGGTGAGGCCATGCTCAAGTACTTACCTTTGCTGTGGGCCAACCTGGGGCGCAAACGCCTGCGCACCAGCCTGACGCTGGCATCCATCATCGTCGCGTTTCTGCTGTTCGGTCTGATGCAGACGCTGCGCGTCGCGATGTCCGGCAGCCCCGAGCTCGCCGGCATCGATCGTTTGATCACCATGCACAAGACTTCGTTCGTGCAGTCGTTGCCGCTCTCGTATCTGAACCGGATCAAGGGCGTCGAGGGCGTGGTGGTCGCGTCGTCGCAGGATTGGTTCGGCGCCATCTACCAGGAAGATCGCAACCAGCTGCCGGCATTCGCCGTCGAAGCCCCGACCTTCTTCGAGGTGTACAGCGAATACGAGCTGAAGCCCGAGCAGAAGCAGGCATTCCTGCAGGATCGCAGCAGCGCCATCGTCGGCCCGATGGTGGCGCAGCGCTTTGGCTGGAAGGTCGGCGACACCGTCCCGCTGCGCTCCAATATCTGGACCCGCAAGGACGACGGCGGCAACGTCTGGCCGATGAAGATCGCCGGCATCTATGAAGCCAGCAACGGCGACAACCAGAGCATCTATTTCCATTACGACTACCTCAACGAGTCGCGCAACGAAATTCACGACATGATCGGCTGGGTGGTCGTCAAGGTCAGCGATCCGGCGCGCTCGGCGGACATCGCGCGCGCCATCGACGATCTGTTCGTGAATTCCTCCGCCGAAACCAAGACCTCCACCGAAAAGGCCTTCATCCAGGGTTTCGCGAACCAGATGGGCAACATCGGCAAGCTGCTAACGTTCGTCGCCGCGGCGGTGTTCTTCACCATGCTGCTGGTTACCGCCAACACCATGGGCCAGTCGATTCGTGAGCGCATCAACGAGATCGGCGTCATGAAGACGCTGGGTTTCTCCGGCGCGGGCGTCACGCTGCTGATCCTTGCCGAAGCGATTCTGGTCACCGCGCTGGGCGGCTTGATCGGCCTGGGTCTGGCCGCACTCGCGAGCAAGGGCATCGGGGCCGCGGTCGCGCAGTTCTTCCCCGTGCTCGGCATGCCGGCCGCGACCTGGGGCATCGGCGTGGTATTGATCGTACTGCTCGGCGGGCTGGCCGCGGCCCTGCCCTGTGCGCAGGCATCGCGACTGAAGATCGTCGACGCCTTGCGCAAGACTTGAGCCAGGAAGGAACAGCATCATGTCGAACAATGCTTGGGCTCAGATTGCCGCGATCACGAGCATGAACGTGCGCAACATGTCGCAGCGAGTGGCGTCGTCCATCGTCGCGCTGATCGGCATCGCCGGCGTCGTCACCGTGCTCATCGGCGTGTTGTCCATCGCCGAGGGCTTCAAAGCCGTGCTGGAGATCTCCGGCTCCGACGATGTCGCCATCGTGCTGCGCAATGGCGCGACGGACGAAATGGGCAGCGGCCTCAGTCAGGAACAGACGCGCCTGATCGCTGATGCCAGAGAAGCGGCACGCGACGAGGACGGGCCCGTGGCGTCTCCCGAACTGTACGTCGTGGTCGATGTGCCGCTGAAGAGCACAGGCACGGCGGCGAATGTTCCTTTGCGTGGCGTCGGCCCACAGGCAGCGAAGCTGCGCAGGAACTTCAAGATCGTCGAGGGCGAGAACTTCACGCCCGGCAAGTTCGAAGTCGTCGTCGGCAAAGGCGCCAGCATGCAGTTCTCGGGGCTCACGGTGGGCAGCCAGCTGCGGCTGGGCAACGCCAACTGGACGATCACGGGCATCTTCGAGGATCGGGGCAGCGTCGCCGAATCGGAAATCTGGACCGATGCCACCGTGCTCCAGGGTGCGTACAACCGCGGCACGTCATATCAATCCATGCGCGTGAAGCTCACGAGCCCGAGCGCGATGCAGGCGTTCAAGGATGAGTTGTCGACCAATCCGCGCCTCAACGTGCGCGTGCTCAGCGAGAAACAGTACTACGCCGAACAGTCCAAGATTCTGGTGACACTGGTGAGCACCATCGGCAGCGCGATCGCCATCCTCATGGGGCTGGGCGCGATCTTCGCGGCGCTCAACACGATGTACTCGGCCGTGTCGTCCCGCACACGCGAGATCGCAACTTTGCGTGCGCTGGGCTTTGGTCCCGCGCCCGTGATCACGTCGGTGCTCGTCGAGGGGCTGCTGATCGGCCTGGTGGGCGGCGCGGTCGGCATGATCGTGTCGTATCTCGCGTTCAATGGCGTACGCGCCTCGACCATGAACTTCGCGACCTTCAGTCAGCTGACGTTCGCCTTCACCGTGACACCGCCGCTATTGATCCAGGGGCTGACTTACGCGCTGATCCTCGGCTTCATCGGTGGACTGCTGCCCAGTCTGCGCGCGGCGAAGTTGCCGATCACGACCGGTCTGCGCGAACTCTGACCCCGGCCCGGCCGTTAGGCACGTATGCCAGAGCTGCCTGACGTCGCTGTTTATATCGAGTCGCTCGAAGCCCGCATCGTCGGGCACCGGCTGGAGCGGATTCTGCTGAAGAATCCGTTCCTGCTGCGCACCGCCGAACCGCCGCTGCAAAGCTGCGCAGGCCATGTCGTGACAAAGTTGCGTCGGCTCGGCAAACGCATCGCGATCGGCTTCGACAACGACGTGTGGCTGGTGATTCACCTGATGATCGCGGGTCGGCTGCATTGGTATGAGCCGGGCCACCGCGGCAAGATTCGCGGGCCGCTGCTCCAGCTCGACTTCGACAATGGTGTGCTGACGCTGACCGAAGCAGGCACGAAACGGCGAGCCTCGCTCCACGTCGTGGCCAGTGAGGCGCAACTCGAAGAGCACGATCGCGGCGGGCTCGACGTGCTCGGCGTCGATCCGCAGCTGTTTCGCGAGCGCATGAGCGAACGCAATCACACGCTCAAACGGGCGCTCACCGATCCAACCATTCTGAGCGGCATCGGCAATGCGTACTCCGACGAGATCCTGCATCGCGCCCGGCTCTCGCCCATGATCCAGACCAAACAGCTCGACGACGATCAATGGCAGCGGTTATACGACGCCGTTCAAGAAGTGCTGACCGAGTGGATCGAGCGGCTGCGCACCGAAGCCACGCGCGGCTTTCCGGAGAAAGTCACCGCGTTCCGAAAGGAAATGGCTGTGCATGGCAAGTTCGGTGAGCCGTGCCCCGTGTGCGGCACGGCAGTGCAGCGCATTCGTTATGCGGAGAACGAAACGAACTATTGCCCCCGCTGCCAGACCGGCGGCAAGCTGCTCGCCGATCGGGCGCTGTCGCGGCTGCTGAAAGATGATTGGCCGCGGACGATCGATGCACTGGAGAATGCGAAGCGACGGACGTAGGGCCTACTCCTTCGCGTTTCCCTTCAGCGTCCGCTGCATGAATCCGCGGATGATGATCATCGCTCCTTGCTCCACGGTGCCGTGATCGAGCCCCGCCATCTCGTAGAACTCCACGTTCTTGTGACCCAGATTGCGCAAGGTCACCGCCATCAGCTCGTTCTCTTCAACGCGTGACTTGAACTCGATCTCCCGGCCGCCCACGATCAGGCACATCGGTGGAAACTCATTGGCGGCATGATAGAGCGGCGCGTACTCATCGATGATGGGCCGTAGCTGCGGGCCCTTGTCGCCGCGCTGGCTCTTGACCGTGAAGTGCGTGGTCATCTGCCCGCTGACCGGGATCACGCCAGCCAGAGACTGATTGGATACTTTGTGCGCGGCGAGCCACTTTGGATCCATCGCGATCATCGTCGCAAGATATGCGCCGGCGGAATGACCGGCGACGAACACCTGCTTCGGATCGCCACCGTAGCGTTCGATGTTCTTGAGCACCCAGGCCACCGCAGCCGCGCTGTCTTCGATGTATGCCGGCGGCTGCGCCTTTGGCGCCAATCGATAGCTCGCGGCAACCAGCGCGATGCCCTGATCTTTCAGGTTGGGGAAGTAACGATTGCCACCCGTCAACCCGCCGCCATGAAACCACACGAGCGTGGCGAATCCCTTCGTTCCCTTCGGATAATAGACATCGAGCTTGCCCTGCTCCTTCTGATATCGGTCGGCGCGTGCCAGAGCCGCGGCGTCGTAGTACGCGATGTTGCTCTCTGTGCCGTACTCCAATCGGGCGGCGATGCTCTCCGCCTGCAACGCTGTCGCCGACAGCAAGCACCACATTCCGATCAACAAAGCACAACGAACGACCATCAGCTCTCCTCGTGGCAATCCCGTCAGCGACCGCGCGCCGAAGTATGCAGCAGTTTGCCCGGTTTAGACGCGATTGCAATTGTCTGAGATAATGCCAGAACCGGCGCCGGACGTGCCGTTCAAGGATTCCACCGATGCGAATTTGTTTCCGCCCACGCGGCGACGCGGGTCGCCCGCTGGGCGCGTTCCTGAATTGGCGTAGCGCTCTGATCTGCACGCTGTCACTCGCCCTGCCGGCCTGGGTCGCGGCTCAGACCACGGCGCCAGGCGAGCGCATCTCCATCAACTCCGGCTGGCGCTTTCAAATGGGCGATCCGCCTGGCCTGACGACTCCGCTGATGTATGACGTGCGCCCCGTCGTCACGCTCACCGAAGACGGCAAGGACGCGGACGCGAAACCCGAGGAAGCCGCGAAGGTGGCGGCGGCGAGGCAGCAGGTCTTGAAGCCATGGATCCTGCCGTCGGGCAATGCCTTCATCAAAGATCCGGCGCGTCGATATCAACGTCCGGCGGGCAATCCCGGCGGCGATGTTTCCTATGTGCAGGCGGGCTTCGACGACAGCCGCTGGCGCGAAGTCACGCTGCCGCACGATTGGGCGATCACCGGCCCGTTCCTCACCGAAGGCCCGTACGGCGGCATGGGCCGACTGCCGAGCTGGGGCATCGGCTGGTATCGAAAGCAGCTGGAAATCCCGGCGCGCGACCGCGATCGCTCGATCTTTCTGGATATCGATGGCGCCATGTCGTACGCCACCGTGTGGCTCAACGGCAAGCTCGTCGGCGGTTGGCCGTACGGTTACAACTCGTTCCGCCTCGATCTCACTCCCCACGTGAACTTCGGCGGCCCGAATCAACTCGTCGTCCGTCTCGACAATCCGCCGCACTCGGCGCGCTGGTATCCGGGCGGCGGCCTGTACCGCAATGTCTGGTTGACGAAGACGAACCGGGTGCACGTGGGTCACTGGGGAACTCGGATCACGACACCGCAGGTTTCCAAAGCGGCGGCTACCATCGAGCTTGCGGTCTCCATCGACAACGATTCGCAGACCGAGGTCTCGGTCGATGTTTCGACCGATGTCTATGCCTTGGACGCTGGCGGCAAGCGAACGGGCGGTGTCGTCGCGAAGATCAAGCATGGCAATGCACGTATCGCGGCTGGCGCAAGCGCTCAGGTAACAGGCTCGACAACGCTCGCGAATCCGCGCCTGTGGGGCCCGCGACCGACGCAAACGCCAAACCGTTATGTGGCCGTGACGACGGTGTCGCGTGCCGGCAAGGCCATCGATCGATACGAGACGCGCTTCGGCATTCGCTCCTTGCGCCTCGATCCGAACAATGGCGTGTTCGTGAACGACGAACGCATTCCACTCAACGGCGTCAACAACCATCACGACCTTGGCGCGCTCGGCGCGGCCTTCAACGTGCGCGCGGCCGAGCGCCAGCTGGAGATCCTGCAGGAAATGGGCGTGAACGCCGTGCGCATGAGCCACAACCCACCCGCGCCGGAGCTGCTAGAGCTGACCGATCGGATGGGCCTGCTGGTCATGGACGAAGTGTTCGACGTGTGGGAGCGCAAGAAAACCCCGCTCGACTTTCACCTGATCTTCCCGGACTGGCACGAGCAGGACCTGCGCTCCATGCTGCGTCGGGATCGAAACCATCCTTCCATCATTCTGTGGAGTGTCGGCAACGAAGTCGGCGAGCAGTACACTGGCGAGCATGGCGCGGCGATCGCAAACAGGCTGGTGAGCATCGTTCGCGAGGAAGACCCGACGCGGCTTGCGACGACTGCAATGAATTGGGCGAAGCCGGACATGCCCTTGCCCGCCGCAGTCGATGTGATCAGCCTGAACTATCAAGGCGCCGGCATCCGCAGCCTGCCCGGGCAGTTCCCCGCGTTCCGCGAACGCTTCCCCAACAAGGTCATTCTCAGCAGCGAAAGCGCGTCGGCACTCAGCAGTCGCGGCGAATATCAATTCCCAGTGTCCGGCAGCATCAGCGGCCCGGTGCGGCCTGGGTCGGGCGGCGATCCGAAGACCCGGCAAGTCAGCGCTTACGAGTTGCACGCCGCCGACTTCGGCACCTCCGCCGATCGCGCGTTCGCCGCGCAGGATCAGCATCCGTACGTTGCTGGCGAGTTCGTGTGGACCGGTTGGGATTATCTCGGCGAACCGACTCCGTACTATTCGTCACGCAGTTCTTATTCGGGGATCATCGACCTCGCGGGGTTCAAGAAGGATCGCTTCTATTTGTATCAAGCGAAGTGGCGACCGGAGCTGCCGCTCGCGCATCTGCTGCCCCACTGGACGTGGCCGGGCCGCGAAGGGGAAGTCACGCCGGTTCATTTGATTACTTCCGGCGATGAAGCCGAGCTGTTCGTCAACGGCAAGTCGCAAGGCAGGAAGAAGCGCGCGGCTTACGAATATCGCCTGCGTTGGGACTATGTGACTTACGAGCCGGGCGAGCTGCGGGCAGTGAGTTACAAGGACGGCAAGGAATGGGCCACAGCCTCCGTGCGCACCGCCGATGCGCCCGCGAAACTGGAGCTCACCGCCGATCGCTCGACGATCCAAGCCGACGGCCTGGACTTGTCGTTCGTCACCGTTCGCGTGCTGGACAAGAACGGTCTGCCCGCACCGACCGCGAAGAACTCCATCCGCTTCAGCCTCGATGGCCCTGGGGAAATCGTCGCCACCGATAACGGCGACCCCACCAGCTTCGTGCCGTTCCAATCGCCCGAGCGCGAGGCGTTCAATGGATTGGCGTTGGTGATTGTGCGTGGCAAGCCGGGCCAGACCGGGAAAGTTACGGTTCGCGCAGAGTCAGCAGCGTTGGAAGCTGCAACCGTCACATTGACTATGACCAAACGGCGCTAGTAACTTCGCTGACGCGCGCGCGACGGGCGATCCGTCTCGCGCGCTAGCGGCGCTTTCCGCGGAACATCACGCGCGCGTTCCTCGCACGGCCTGCCGTGCACATCACGCGCGCAACGGCATCAAGAAGACTCAAATCCGCGCCAACATCTCGATCTGTTGTTGTGTACGGATAAACACAAGGCCGGGCCAATCTCAAATCGCCCCGGTCGAAAGATATCGCAAGGCGCTCGCCAGCGCGCTCGGCCTGCTGGCCAAGACCGGCGCTCGCGATGCAATCAAAGCAGTGTTCCATGCTTCAAAGGCGGTGTTAAACAGTGCAATTGCACCGCGGAACGCCCAACCAAGTTGGCAGCACCACCCTTCTCAGCCATGTCATCCTCCAGTAGCGCAGTTCACGTTCGCGCTTGAAAGAAGCCAACTGAAGGAGCAGGAATGGCGAAGACCAAACAATCGGCGCTCATGGCGGTTGACCGCGTCACCAGATCCATTCTGGTTCTGCGGCGGCAACGGGTCTTGCTGGATCGCGATCTGGCGAACGTGTACGACGTGAGCACGGGTCGACTCAACGAAGCAGTCAAGCGCAACGCGGCGCGCTTCCCCGAGGATTTCATGTTCCAGCTCACCGAGTCGGAAGCTCAAAACTTGAGATCGCAAATTGCGATCTCAAGTTGGGGCGGGCGCCGCTACCGGCCTTTCGTGTTCACGGAGTATGGCGCGATCCAAGCGGCCAATGTCCTGCGCTCACCGCGCGCCATCGAGATGAGCCTCTACGTGGTGCGCGCCTTCGTGCAGCTTCGAGAGATGCTGACCTCGAACAAGGAGCTTGCGCAGCGCCTCGATGAACTGGAACGCAAGCTCGATACACACGACCAGGCCATCACCGGCATCCTCAAGGCCATCCGCGAGCTCATGCACACACCGGTGCCGAAGAAGCGGCCGATTGGGTTTACAGCCAACCTCGATGAGTGAGCTCGCGGTCGCTTCGAAAGGCCAGATCTCGGTAGCGACTCAGCCGCACAGATCCATCCGCGAGCTCTGTTGCGCGCGCCCCGCAGCTTTCCAGTCAAACTGCCGACGAGTACTGCGAGATTCCGCACATGAGGGCTTCATCGGAAAATCGGCGAGCTCATTGACGATTTCATGACAACTCACCTGCCCCGCACTACCTCGTCGCATCCCTGCGCCCCCATGCACATCGCGAGTGCATTTCGGCAAATCGGCGCACGCGCGAGCCCTTGTTTTCCGCCACTTCCGGCCCGCTGAGAGTTGGCACGGCTCCTGCATTTATGAAACCGAGCGTCTTCAGGACGCGAGTCTCTTCGGTTTCAACGTGCTTACGACGATGGTCAATTATCCCCCTGAGCCATCTCGGATGCCGGCGTGCGCGATGTGATGAACCTCGCGCACGCTATTTTTTTCTCCCACCCGGTCGGCCGATTCAACGCACACTCAGCCATTGCGGCACGAGCGGCCAGAGCGTTTGTTCGAACTGGGGACGGAAGAAGCCGAAGTGGCCGATGTGGCGCGCGCCGATTTCGCGAGGTGCGATGCGGCGATATTCGACAGGCGCGTTCGCGTACAAGCCGTGCAGCGATTTGATGCCCTTCGCGGACATCATCTCGTCGTCGGTGAACGACAGCGACAGCATCGGCGCGCGCACTGACGCATAGTCGGCGCGGACTTCTTCGCCTTCGGCGCCGACGACATATTCGCGATTGAGACACCAGCGACGCCACTGTTGCATCACACCGAATGGCAGGTCGCCGACCTTGCGCAAACGTTTGCCGGGAAAGTAACCGGCGGTGCGCAGCGCGAGCGGCACGAGTATGAACCACAACCACCACACCACGGACCTGGTGCGCCACGTGTTCTCGAGCCAATAGCCCGTGCCGGTCGCAACCGTGACGACGCGATCGATGCGGTCGCGATTGGGAATGAGGCCGAGCAGTTGGCCGCCGAGGCTGTGGCCGATCCAGTGCAGCGGCACGTTCGGGACTTCGGACTTCACCATGTCGATGACAGTGGCGCAGTCCTGTCGCGCCCAATCGAAAATATTCACTGGATAACCGCGCAACGAGCGAGGCGCAGAGAAACCAATGCCGCGGTAGTCGAATGTGGTGACGTGATAACCCTGCCGCGCGAGCCATTGCGCGAATTGGGTGTAGAACTTCTGCGCCACGCCCATGGCGGACGGAATGATCACCGCAGCTTCGGGTGAATCGGTCGCGCGAAACGTTCGGAACACCAGCGACGTGCCGTCGGGCAGCACGACGCTGTCTTGACCAGGATCGGGCACTCGTTGCTCCTTCCGCCGAGACGATCCTAATTGTGCCGTGGCCTTTAGAAATCGGCGAATGTCGCCTGCAGGATTTCCGCTTCGGCGGCGCAGCCGATCTCGCGCACCGAGTTCGGGCCCGGGAAGAACTGTTCGCTGAGATCTTTGCCGCCCGCCGCCCGCCAGCGCACGGTGGTGGCGATGGTCTTGAACGTGTGGGAATTGACCAACCACAGGCGCGTGTTCTGCGCATCGCAGCTGCCTTCGAGCTTGAGCGAGACGAAGCTGCTCGCCGGAGCATCCTCGGCCGCTTGAACCGCTATTGTTCCTATCGTCGCCACGACGCCTAACGCGCAGATGGTCGCGATCTGTGCCGCTTTGCCCACGTCTTCTCCTCCCGGTGCATGTGGCTTGACCGCTCCCTGCGGGACACGCCCCCTGCTCCTTCGTGTTGAACCCTTGAGCTCCCGTGACGGCCCGGGCCTTCTATTTGGACTCGTGGCCTGCGCAACGGAACACGCGAAATATAGTCGCTATTGCGGCGTTGCGCATGTTCACGATTGACTCGACGTCTCGATTTCGCCTCGAAGTTGCCCGCAGCGTGCAAGCGAAACCGCGCGGACCGTGAGATGAATCACAATCGTTGCCGCACCCCTGCAGCGGCGACTGCACGGCGGGCGGGTGGCCAAGGGCCTGTCAGGGAAGGTATTCTTTCAGGCCCCCTCGTCATCGAACGGTAACGAAGGCCCCCGGATCGAGCGGGGAACTTCGTCCGCCGCGATACGTTGGCCCCTTTACCCCCACTGTTTTAGCGCTAGCTGGAGCTCGCCATGGCGTTCGAATTGATGCCCCTGCCGTTCCCCAAAGATTCTCTTGGCCCGACGATTTCGGCGCGCACGCTGGATCATCACCATGGCAAGCACCATGCGACCTACGTGGCCAAGCTGAATGAGTTCATTGCCGGTACGCCGCTGGAGAAACAGGACCTCGAGTCCATCATCAAGGCCACGGCCAACAAGACCGGCACCGAGCGCAAGATCTTCAACAACGCCGCGCAGGTCTGGAATCACGATTTCTTCTGGAATTCGCTCGCCCCCAACGGCGGCAGCGTGCCGCCGGAGCCGCTCAAGAAGCGCCTGGACGCCTCGTTCGGCTCGTTCGAGAATTTCCGCGACAAGTTCGTCGAAGCGGCCGTCGGCCAGTTCGGCAGCGGCTGGGCCTGGCTGGTCGCGAAGGACGGCAAGCTCGAGATCACCACGACCCACGACGCCGACAATCCGCTGATCACCAGCGGCTATGCGCTGTGGACCTGCGACGTTTGGGAGCACGCCTACTACCTGGACCACCAGCAGAACCGCGCCGGCTTCGTCAAAGCCGTGGTGGAGCAGATCGCCAACTGGCAGTTCATCGGCAAGCGCCTCGCTGAAGCCGAGAGCCGTTGATCGATCATCCGGCCGATCCGGGGACAGAGCTCGACTCTGTCCCCTTTTTCCAGGCCTTTTCCGCGGCGCCCTCACGACCGGCTTCAGTACATGTGCCGGTTCAACCGGGGCTCGATCGCTCGCAATATGCTGCCTTGCGTGTCCCTCGCCCGGGACGGACGCAACGAGCAACATGCAGCGCCAGCACGACTCCCGGACCGAAGCCGCTCTGTATTGGGCGGCCGTCAGCCTCATCGTCTGTGAAGGACTCTCCATCGAGAAAGCCGCCGACCGGCTCGGCATCGACGGGGAAGAGCTCACTCACATCCTGCACCGCCGCCAGAGCCTGCGGCCGCCCATGGATTGCGGCGACTCGCCGCCGCCGAGATCGCATTGACCGCTATTCGGGCGGCCTCCACAGCGATTCTTAATTGCGAGTCATTCTCGATTGCGAATAAAATCGGCCGTCTCCCGCCCGTGGCGGGCCGCATCCATTTCAATAAAGCGCCCCAACATGCTCGCATCCGCCCTCAAGTCCGCCGCCGCGGCCGCACTCTGTTTGTCCCTCGCGACCGGCTGCACCCGCACCGAGCCGGTGGATCCACGCCAGCCGGTGCTGGAGAACTACGCTCAGATCGTCCTGGCGACGTACGAAGACACGATTGCCGCCGCCCGCGAGCTGGATCAGGCCATCGATGCCCTGCTCGCCAACCCGAGCGAGGAGACCTTGAACGCGGCCCGGGAGCGCTGGCGTGCCGCGCGCATTCCGTATGCCTACACCGAGGCCTTCCGGTTCTACGGCGGCCCGATCGACGGCGAGAACGGCCCCGAGGGTCAACTCAACGGCTGGCCGCTCGACGAGAACCACATCGACGCCGTGGCGCTGGACAAATACAACGCCGCGCCTGGCCTCAACATCATCGGCAGTGTCGAGCGCTTCCCGGACATCACCCCCGAGCTGATCGCGGAGCAGAACGAGCTGGGCGGCGAGAAGAACATCGCCAGCGGCTATCACGCGATCGAGTTCCTGCTGTGGGGTCAGGACTGGAACACGCCGCCCGAGTCGGCCGGTCAGCGTCCGTACACCGACTTCGTCGTCAAAGGCGATGCCGCGACCGACGTGAACGCGCGCCGCGGCAAGTATCTGAAGGCGGCTTCCACGCTCATATTGAGCGATCTGGAATCGGTGGCGGCGCAGTGGCGCGAATCGAAGGAACCCAACTATCGCACCTCGTTCGTTACCGGCGACGTGTACACCGGCTTGAAGCGCATGTTCACGGGCATCGCCGCGCTGGCCGAAGTGGAAATGGCCGGCGAGCGCATGAACGTGCCGCTGCTGTCGTCCGATCAGGAAGAAGAACAATCCTGCTTCAGCGATCTGACCGCCGACGAGCTGCGCGCCAACGCAGCCGGTATCGAGCATGTCTACTTCGGGCGCTACCAGCGCCGCGATGGCACGACCGTCAGCGGCCCGAGCCTCGCCGATCTGGTGAAAGCGAAGGACGCACGCGCTGCCGAAGAGATCGAGGCACGCATGGCACGGACGCGTGAAACGGTCGGCGCGGTAAAGAATCCGTTCGATCGCGAGATCCTGGCGGAGAACACCGAGGGCCGTGCTCGCATGCAAGCCGCGATCGACTCACTGCGTGCGCAGGCGTTGTCGTTCTCGCGGGGCGCCCGTTCGATTGAAATCTTCCTGTCCGACCTGGAAGGACTCGGCGATTAATCGCCCGCGATGACCCGTATTCAGGAACAGCCAGCCCGCGGCGCCAGGCTCATCGGCCTCGCGGCGCTCTGGAGCGCGATGTCATTCCTCGGCGCTTGCTCGAAAGGCAGGTCGACCGAGGAGCTGTTACAGCCCAACTCCGGTGGCGCCATGACCGTGAGCGAGTCGTCGCGCCATGCGTTCTCGCGTCCGGCGACCAACCTGACGGTCGCGCAGCGCGGCGAGTTTTTCATCGGCAATGCGTTCTTCAACAGCCCCTGGGTCGTTGCGCCCGCGAGCGCCGGAGCGCGCGATGGGCTCGGCCCACTGTTCAATGCGCGCAGCTGCGATCAGTGCCACAACAATGATGGCCGCGGTCAGCCGCCGCTGAAGGAAGACGAGCCGCCCGTGTCCCTCGTGATTCAGTTCGCGACGCCGACGCCGGGCGACAACAACGAGCCGCAGGCGGATCCGAACTACGGCGTGAATTTCAATCCGTTCGGCATCGGCGGTGTGCCCGCCGAAGGAGAGCTGCGCATTCGTCATCGCGAGATTGCCGGCACGTACGGCGACGGCACGCCGTACACGCTGCTCGCGCCGGAATATTCCTTCGAAGAGCTTGCGTACGGCGAGTTGGCGGCCGACACGAAGTTGTCGCCGCGTGTCGCACCGGCCGTGTTCGGCGCCGGCTTGCTCGAAGCGATTCCCGAAGCGCAGATCATGGAGCGCAGCGATCCGGACGATGCCAATAACGACGGCATCTCGGGCCGCCCGAATCATGTATGGGATCCGCTGGTCGGCCGTGCCGTGCTGGGACGATTCGGCTGGAAGTTGAATCAGCCCGACATCGCGCATCAGACCGCGGCGGCCTTCTCCAGCGAGATCGGCATGACGACCTCGATCCGCCCGACCGAGATCTGCACGTCGGTGCAGACCGCGTGCCTGGCGGCGCCGACCGGCGGCGAACCGGAAATAAGCGACGAGATCTTCCAGCACATGGTCACGTATCAGCGCATGCTGGCGGTGCCGGTGCGCCGCAATCTCGATTCGCCCGAAGTGAAACGCGGCGCGAAGTTGTTTCTCGAGTCCGGTTGCGAATCCTGCCATCGCGCGACCTTCAAGACCGGCAACGTCAAGGACCAGCCCTGGCTGAGCAACCAAACCATTCATCCGTTCACCGACATGCTGTTGCATGACATGGGTGAAGGCCTGGCGGACGGCCGCGCCGACTTTGCCGCGAGCGGCAGCGAATGGCGGACGCAGCCGCTGTGGGGGCTGGGCCTGCAACAGACAGTCAATGGTCACACGCGCCTGCTGCACGACGGCCGCGCGCGTGATGTGAGTGAAGCGATTCTGTGGCACGGTGGTGAAGGCGAGCGCGCCAGGGAAGCATTTCGCAACCTGTCCAAGTCGGATCGCGAGGCATTGTTGAGGTTCATCGACTCGCTATGAACGCATCCAGCTCCAGCGCCTTCAAGTGGTCGCGTCGACAGTTCCTGGCGGCATCGGCGTCGTTGAGTGCAGTTGCCGTGGGCGGTTTGTTGGTCTCCTCCGAGAGCAAGGCACGCACGGGCACCCTCCTTTCGGCGTACGAAGATGCGCGAGGCGATCAATACGTCGGCGGCCTGTCGTTGAAGGATGAAGAAGTCTTCGGGGCTCGCGTGCCGATGCGCGCGCACGGTTGCGCAGTTCATCCCACCGATCCCAATCGAGTTTTGTTTTTTGCGCGCCGCCCAGGCACCCAGGCGTTCGAGCTGGATCGGGCGACGATGCAAGTGCGCACCGTGTTCACGACCGAGTCGGGCCGCCATCTCGCGGGCCACGGCACCTACTCGGCGGACGGCAACCTGATTCTCACCCCCGAACACGACTACGAACGCGCCAAGGGCGTCGTCGTCGTGCGCGATGCGCGTAACTTTGGGATCGTTGGTGAGATCGACACCAACGGCATCGATCCGCACGAAGTAGCGTGGCTGCCGGATCATCGGTCGCTGCTGGTCGCCAACGGCGGCATCATGACGCATCCGCGCAGCTTCCGGCGCAAATTGAACATTCCCACAATGGATCCGTCGCTGTGCGTGATCGATGCGGCCACGGGCGAGCGCAAGGAGCAGTTTCGGTTACCCGATCATCTGCTGAGCATTCGACACGTAGCGATGACCAGCACGGGCATTACCGCGGTGGGCTTGCAGTACGAAGGTGAGGACAAGAGCGAGGCGCCCGGCATCGTCGCTCTGTATCGGCCAGCGCGATCCGGCAAGCAGGCGGAGTTTCGTTTGCTCACCGCACCGGCGTCCGAGATTCCGAAATTCCAGGGCTACGTCGCCAGCATCGCGATCAGCGAAGCGCATGATCTGATTGCCGCGGCTTGTCCGTACGGCAACGGCGTCGCGTGCTGGTCGATCGGCGACGAGCGTTATCTCGGTTTCATCGCCGCGTCGGAAACATATGGTTTGTCGCGACTTGCCGACGGCTCGATCCTCGCCTCGCAACGTGACGGCACGGCGTATGGCCTGGATGAAACCCGACTGCGTTCACAGTTTCTGAAAGTCTCCAGCTCGCAACCGATCCGCTGGGACGATCACTGGGTCGCGACGGTGTGAGCACACGGGCATAATCCGGGGCAATAACGCCGGAGTGCCCGAAGTGATTGCTGAACGCAACGTTGCCCAGCGCGCCGCGGCGCGCCTCGCCCAAAGCGTAGCCATGACTTGCGCGCTGAGCCTGTTCAGCGTGGCACACGCCGCCGATTCAAAGCCCACCAACGACAAGCTGCCCGACTGGGCGCCCAAGCCCAAAGCGCACGTCATCGAGGACCGTTTCCGCGTCGAAGTGATGACGCTCAACGCCGGCGCCGACACCACCATCCGTGTCGATCCCACGCTGGCCACCGAGGGCACGCTGATCGATGCCGAGGACGATCTCGGGCTGGAGGATAGCAAGCTGCTGCCGCTCGCCGAGATCACGTTGCTGCCCGGCGAACGACATTTGATCCGGCTCAGTGGTTTCAGTCTGCGACGCTCGGCACGCACGATGATCGATCGCACCATCGTGTTCGACGATCAGACCTACAACCCCGGCGAGCGCGTCGACAGCACTCTCAATCTAACGTCGGTGGGTCTCACATACGGCTACAGCGTCGCGAAGACTCAGCGCGTCGATGTTGCGTTGACGTTTGGAGTACAGGTCGTCGAAGTGGACGCGAACGCAGTAGTGCGCAGCCGCGTGGTGCGTGATTCCGAAACAGCCGTGACGCCGCTGCCGCTGGTCGGCATCGAAGGTCGTTTCGATTTCAACCAACGCTGGTCCTTCGAAGCCCGCGCGCAGTATCTGTCGGTGGAGTTCGACGAGATCGACGGCTCGGTGCTGGATGCCCGCGCCGCACTGACGTGGCGCATGAACCCGTATCTGGTGTTCGGTCTCGGCTATCGCAACTTCCGCGTGGAAGTCGATTCCCGGGACATCGACGATCCGGGCATCTTCGATCTGGAGATGGCCGGCCCGCTGTTCTTCATGCGGGCCAGCCTCTGATCAGCGCTTCAGGTCTTAGCCCGCAGTGGCGTCACGTCGGCCGACTGGGCAACCAGTTGCGGATCGACATCCTCGCCATTGCCATCTTCGACATGCGGATGGGCCGTCGGCCGCATGTCATCAATAAAAATCTTCGACGCGTAGTGCAGCCACGACACCGGTGAACGCACCCTCGTATCCGAGGGTGGCGTGCGCAGCGTGCGTGACGGCGATTCGCCGAACAGCGCTTTGTAGTTGCGGGCGAACAGGCTGAAGTCCCAGATACCGAAGCGCGCCGCGATGCGTGTCACCGTGTCGCGTTGCGGATCGGCACGCAGCAACGCGGCGCGAATCTCTCGCAACTGCCGCACCTTCAGCAAACGCATGGGTCCGACGCCGAAGAACTCGTGGAAGATGTTTCTCAACGTGCGCTCGCTGACCTGCGTCGCCCGGCACAGATCTTCGATGAACAGCGGCTGGCCTTCGTTGGCTTCGATCAGCTGCAAGGTGCGAGCGATGACCCGGCCGCGAGAAAACTGGGGCCGGCCAACGTGGCGATCCTGCACCTTCATGCTGCGTTCGAGCACATGAGTGAGGCAGATCGCGACTTCTTCTTCGATGGCCTGCACGGCCGCGGCCTCGTGCAGATCCAGATTTGCGGCGATCGCACGCTCGGTCACCCAGCGCAGGCGATCGAGATATGGCAATGCGGAGCGAGTGCGCGGACCGCCGCCGGCGCGTGCGGTGAGCAACAGATCGTGAGAGATCAGCCGGGTCTCGTTGGGTACGCTGATGCCGGCCCAGCGCACCACGTCCTGGCCGGTGAACGTGAACGGCTGTTCTTCGTGCAAGGTGATGAAGGCGTCCGATTCGAGGAAATGGCCGTCGATCCGGATGTGCGTCGGATCGGTCATGGGCAAACCGAGCGTGAAGCGGCCAGGCTCGCCGTCGCCCGCGAACGTGGTCGGGCTCCCGATCTGGATCTGCTGTAGCGATACAGAACCCGGGCGCACCGCCTCGCTCCACCATTCCGAGGTCGAGCGCGCCGTCGGAATGAAGCGTCCGTCTACCCCTGTTATCGCTTCGGCAAACTCATCGAAGTCCCGAAATACCAGTCTTGCCATGGCGTGTTCTCCCTTTGCCTGACTGAGGTCCGATCAACGATCCGTCGAAATTTCTATCTTGCCGTAATCTGCCGTTAACCTTCACAGCCGGGCAATTGTTGCCGAATCCTCACAGCCGTACATACGAGGAATGGGCAAAGTCGTGCGATTTCCCAGTCCACACCGCCGCTGGTTTGCGGCGTCATTCCCGTGGGGCCACCCGTCCTGTTGTCATTACTGGTGTTGTTGGTGGTGGCGCAAAGCGTCGTGCTTGCCTTTTGGGCAGTGCGTGACCGCTCGGCGCGACGTGCGGCCCGGCACCTGCAAAGCGCCAATACTCATGCCGGGCGCCTGGCGCTGGTCGGCGAGATCGCAGGCTCGATCGCGCACGAAGTCAGCCAGCCGCTCAGCGCCATTCTGACCAACGCGGACGCCGCCGAAAGCCTGCTCAGCCAGCCGCATCCGCCGCTCGACGAAATCCGTCGCATGCTCGCCGATATCCGGCGCGACGACCTGCGGGCCAACGATATCGTGCGCCATCTGCATTCGCTGCTGAAGCGGCGCGAATTGCATACCACGATGCTCGACCTGAACGAGGTTGTCGCGACCGCGCTGAGCCTGATTCAACCGGTAGCGCGCAAACGGCTGGTCACAGTGCGCAGCTGCCTCGACCCGTCGTTGCCGCCGGTCCACGGCGATGCCATTCACCTGGAACAGGTGCTGCTGAATCTGATGATGAATGCCATGGATGCGATGGCCTCTAATACCGCAACCGGCGGCACAGAGCGTATTCTTGACGTCGCGACCAGTCGTTATGACAAATACTCCGCGGCCATCACGGTCACCGACACGGGACCCGGCATCGCGGCGGCATACCGACCCCGGATTTTCGATTCGTTTTTCAGTACCAAGCAGGAAGGCATGGGGTTGGGACTGGCGATCGCGCGGACCATCGTGCACGCACACGGCGGCAGAATCTGGCAGGAGGGAACCTCCGCCGGGGGTGCCGCCTTCAAGTTCACGATTCCGCTGCAGACGGCGTGAACGAACCAGAGGGAGAGGTGAATCGCGGATGGAAACAGGGGGCGATCGCAACAACGACCGGGAGTGCACCTCGGCCGAGGACTTCGTCGTTCACATCGTCGATGACGACGACAGCTTTCGCACCAGCGTGCTCCGATTGCTCCGCTCGAAGAATATCCGGGCCGTTGGCTATGCCACGCTGGCCGAATTCGAGCGCGCCGACGCCGATGACTCGCCGGGCTGCGTATTGCTGGATATCTGCATGCCGGACGGCGACGGGCTGGCGATGTTCGAACGCCTGGCCGGCGACGAGTCGGTGCTGCCAGTGATATTCGTCAGCGCGTATGCCGACATTCCCACCAGCGTGCGGGTCATGAAGTCCGGCGCGCTGGATATCCTGGTCAAACCTGTGCGCGGCGAGCAATTGCTGGAAGCGCTCGATCATGCGCGCAAGGTCGCGCTGCGACGTTATGCCGCGCACACCGAGGTTCGCGGCCTGTTGGAACGTTATAGAACACTCACCGATCGGGAGCGCGCCGTGTTCGCCGGCGTCGCCGAAGGCAAGCTCAACAAACAAGTCGCCGTCGAAGTCGGCGCCTGCGAGCGCACCATCAAATCCGAACGGGCCAAGATGATGAAGAAGTTGCAGCTCACGCGCCTGGTGGATGTAGTGCGCGCGGCTGAGATAGTGGGCCTGAAGCTGTCGTTCGACGGCCCTACAACTGAAAGGCAACCGTAAGCAGCACGCCTTCGGCGATGTCTCGCAGCAGGCCCGGCGGCTGCGCTCGATACAGCTCGCCCTGCTCCGCGGCCGTCGAGATCCACTGCGCCAGCCAATCGATGGACTGGCGTCCATAGAACACCACCGCCGCTTCGTGATTGAGCAGCAGACTGCGCAGGTCCAGATTGATCGAGCCGCACAGAGCCAGCGTTTCGTCGATCACGACCGCCTTGGCGTGCACCATCTGCGGTAACAGTCGGAATTCCACGCCGGCCGCGGCCAGGTCCCGCATGGGCCGCGAGCGCACGAAATCGGCCAGCAAATGATTCGAGCGGCGCGGGATCGCAATCGTCACCTTCACGCCTCGCCGTGCTGCCAGACGCATCGCCGCACGCAAGCTGTCATCGGGAACGAAATACGGCGTGACGATCAGCAGCCGTCGCCGGGCACGATAACAGCCGTCGATCAGCAGGGATTGCGCGGTATCTTCGACCTGATCGGGGCCGCTGGGGAGGAATTGCGCCAGCTCGCCACCTTCCACTTGCACCGGCGTCCGCTCGCGAATCGGCATCCGCAGGTGAGTGACGTTCCAATCCAGATCGAACTGGCGGCCCGCCGCCACCGCGACCGGTCCTTCCAGATCGAAAGAAAGATCCGGCCAGAGCGTGCCCGGCCCGTCGCCGAGGAAATATTCGGCGGCGAGATTGCGGCCGCCCGACCAGAGGAAACGATCGTCGACCACGGCCAGCTTGCGATGATTGCGCAAGTTGCGCGGACCCAGGCGTCGAAAGCTGAAGAAAGGACGAAACACCGCGACCTTCGCGCCAGCGGCTTTGAGCTCCCGCATATAACGACGCGGCACGAGGACGGCAAAGAAGCCATCGAGCAGCAGACGCACTTGCACGCCCTCTCGCGCACGACGCGCAAGGCGCGCCACGACCTCACGACCAAACGCGTCGTTGCCAATGATGAACGTGCTGATGTCGATGCTCTGGCGCGCTTCATCTATGAGCCTGAACAACGCGTCGCGCGCTTGTCCGCCGTCCGCGTGCATGTGAACTCTGCATTCGGAAGGAGGCGCGAGCCCGAAGCTCTCGATCAGCTCCGCGGCCCAATGCGGCCCTTCGACCACCACGCCCGCATAGGGAATCGCCACTGGCTTGAGCTTGCGCTGCCCGAACAAGAGGTACAGCGGCAACATGACATACGGAACCAGTGCCAGACCGAGCACCCACGCAATCGCGGAGGTCGGCGCCCGCCGTTGATCGAGCGCACGACTGGTGAGGATATAGACGAGGAGCGCCACCGCGCTGACCAGGAAGTGCTGCGAAGGAGTTGGCAGCCAATCGACGATCATTGAGCTCGCATCCCCTGCCCGGGAAGGGTGCGGAGCGTAGCAGAATTGCTACGGCATCGCGTGCTGGAGCCGGGTCAGGTATTCGTTTGCAGCCGCTTCGTCGCCCGCTTCGCGCGCGTAGGCGGCCAGCGCAGTCAGCAGATCGCGATCGTTGGGACGAAGACGGAGGGCATCGTTCAGCGTCCGCAGGCCCTCCTTTTTCTTGCCCGTATCGTACAGCGCGACTCCGAGCACGTACGCGTAACGGGTCTCGGCCGGCGATGCCTGCGCCGCTGCCCTGAGCTCGGCAATCGCATCGTCGTAGCGACGCTCACGAATCAGCGCCAGCCCCAGGGAATGATGTAACGCGGCCGAATGCGAGCTCTGCCCGCGCTGAGCCTCGAGCCCGGCCTTCAGCACGGCAATCGCCACGCCGTTCTCGCCCATGCGGCTCTTCAGGTCCGCAAGATTCACGTACGCCGGGCCGAACGTAGGATCGAGACGAATCGCTGTTTGATAAGCGGCCTCGGCTGCAGCCGCCTGGCCGAGCGATGCTCGCAGGTTGCCGATATTGATGTGAGCACCCGGCTGGTCCGCATTTTCCATCTGGGCCCGCTCGTAATCGGCGACTGCGGCCGGGCTCAAGCTTTCCGGCGGCGCCGATGCGATCGCCGCGATTCTCACTGCACGCACCGGATCCGCCAGCAGCGGCAACAGCGCCGAACGCTGTGCCGGTGGATAAGCACTGAACGCATCGGCCGCGGCCGCGCGCACCAGCGGATCCGTATCACGCACGGACGAGCTCAAAACATTCAGCGCCTTCTCGCTCGGATAGATCGTCAGCCGGTCGATTGCCGAAGCGCGAACGATGGCGGGTTCGCTCGCGTCCGTAGCGATATTCGCCAATTGATTCACCAACTCGGGCGTGGCCCCACGAACAGGCCGCACGCCGTTGACACCTTGCGCCTCCCGATACCATGCGAAGGCTTCCGCAAAGGTCGGCTCCTGACGCCGGTTCGGGCCGTACCACTTCGCGACCTGGTCCGCCGCCCATTTCGCCCCTTGCTTCTCATGACAGTGAGTGCACGCATTCGGCGTGCCCGAGCGCACGGAAAGATCAGGCCGCGGAATCCGGAAGCTGTGGTCCCGACGCGGGTCCATCCGCATGTACACGCGCGTCGGCGCATGACAATCCACGCATTGCGAACCCGGCTTGCCCGGCTGATGAAAATGATGCGCGGGCGAGTCGTAATCTTTCTTGTGCAGCCCGGACACATCGATACTGGTTCGCGCCGCCGGCGCGGCCGCGTTGTGACATCCGGCGCACAGCTGATTGCCTTCACGGCGCAGCTGCAGGGAATGCGGTTCGTGGCAGTCGCTGCAACGAACGCCTTTGGCATGCATCTTCGATTGCAGGAACGAGCCGTACTCGTACACCTCGTCCTGGATCTGTCCGTCCGGAAAATACAAATCGTCCGTGAGCAACGCCGGCAGATGCGTCTGCGTGAAGCGTTCGCCATGACGATAGTCGCCGGAGATCACGGACCGGCGTGAATGACAGCGTGCACACGTTTCGATCTGCGCAGTCGCATCGGGCGCCGCGAAGTCCACGGCAAAATCCTGCTTTCCGGGCGATGCTGCCGAAAGATGCGTGGACGCGGGGCCATGACACGCCTGACAGCCGACATCGATCTGCGTCCAGGTCGTGTGATAGCTGTTGGTCTGCAGATCGAAGTTCTTCTTCACGTCCGTGGAATGACATTCCGCGCACATGAAATTCCAGTTCTGCGACGGCTTCGTCCAGTGCAGCGGATCGAGATGATCGATGCGCTCGTTGGGATACAGATGAAACCAGCGCCGCCCACGAACGTCCCAGGCGATCGTGAACGACTGCAGCCGGCCGCCGTCCAGCGCGATCAGATACTGCTGCAGCGGCTCGACGCCGAAGGTGTATTTGACCTCGAAGTCGGCGGGCTTGCCGTCGGCGCCGTCGGTGTTGATCCAATATCTGCCGTCACGCTGAAAAAACCGGGTGCGGACGCCGTCCTTGGTAAAGCTGGCATCGTTGAAATTGCCGAGCACGGTCGATTCGTTCGCCTCCTGCATGGCCAGGTCGTGATGCGAGCCCTGCCATGCCTTCACCTGGTCCGCATGACAGCTGGCACACGCTGATTCGTCAACGAAGGTGGCCGGAACCCGGGTAGCGGCGGGCACCGATGCAGTCGGTGTAGAAACCCCGGCAGGCGATTCGGACGGACGATCGAGCAGCAGCGTGACGCCGCCAGCGACGAGAACGATCAGAACCAGCGACGCGCCCCAGACGCGACGCCCCAACCGGCGCATTTATTGTTTGGGGTCGGCCGGAGGATTGGATTGCGAAGCCTGCGGCGGCGTGGACTGCGGCTGTGACTGCCCTTTCTCGGGAGCACGCAACGGCTGCAGCAGGATGACGCCCGGCTCGTTCGATTTCAGCGGCGCAGCCGCCTCGGCCGCAGCTGCCGCCGCGGCGGCTTCCGCTTCGGCCTGTTCTTGCTGCTGTTGAGCCTGCTCGGAGACCGTACCCATGTATTTATGGAAAACCCGCAGGAAGCTATCGACCGCGGTCAGGGTCAGTACGATGGGAATCGCGGCAATGATCAGCGCAATGGCCCACTTCAGCGGCTTCGGGCGGCGCTCTTCCTTGTCGAGCGCGGCTTCGCGCTCGACCGATTCCTGCGCGCGCTGCTGAATGGCTTTCTGCAGATCGTATTGACGCCCTTTCATGTGGAGGATGCGCGCGCTGGGCGCACCATTCTGCTCGGCCGAGGCCGACTCAGACAGGAGCTCTTCGGAGTGTTGACTCATGACGGTGCGCTTTCGGTGAGAGTCGCGGACGGATACGCCGCAGCATAACGCGGCGGCCCGTGTGATCAACTAGTGAGACCCGCCGCAACATCGAATATTTGCGGATACTCAGAAGACCGGTGGCAGTGCTGCCGGGTTCCCCAGTCGCCACCCGCCGACGGTACTCGTGTCCCACATTGCCCGACAGTGTGATTGCGCGCCGGTCGCGCACTGGCGAGGATGCCGCCAGTCAAACGCAAGGTAATGAGAAAATGAACGGCAAAGCCGGGCTGTGGTTGGGAAGTTTATGCGCGGCGCTGGCCTGTTTCGGGATCAGCGTTGCTGAAGACAGCCGTCCCGCCGTGGAAAAAACGCCCGCCGCCGAGTCGGCCCGGCGGACATGCATCAATCAATGCGAGATGGCCAACGGGACTTGCAACAGCGAAGTGCGCCAGGCGCGGCAGGAATGCTCGCGCAAGGCCGCCAACAGCGGGCGCGACCCGATGACCATGCGCAATAGCGATTACACCTACTTCTGCAGTTATTTCCGGAACTCCGGCGGCAGACGCGGCCCGGGCAATTTCACGGACCGCTTCGTTCAGCACTACAACGTGTGCATCGATGTCATGCAACAGAACATCGCCTCGATGCGCTACGACTGTCATCGCAACGAGCGCGATGCCCAGAGCATTTGTCGCACCGAGCTGCGTGAGTGCCAGGCCGCCTGCCAGTGAACGCCGCGCTCGGGCGGAGCGCCGGAGAAAGGCCGCGCCTTTCTCCGGTGCCACTCGAAGTGCGCTAGACGCGCTCGATCACCATGGCGATGCCCTGGCCCACGCCGATGCACATCGTGCATAGAGCGTAGCGACCCGAAGTCTTCTCCAGCTGATTGAGCGCCGTCGTGACCAGGCGCGCGCCGCTCGCCCCCAGCGGGTGACCGATGGCGATCGCGCCACCATTCGGATTCACGTGCTCGGCCGCATCGGGCAAGCCCAGCTGACGCAGGACCGCCAGACCCTGCGCCGCGAACGCTTCGTTGAGCTCGATGACATCCATCTGCCCGATTTCGAGCTTGGCGAGCTTCAGAACCTTCTGCGTGGCTGGCGCCGGCCCGATGCCCATGATGCGAGGCGCGACACCCGCAGTGGCCGTCGCGATCACGCGAGCACGCATTCTCAGACCGTACTTGGCCGCCGCTTCCTCACTCGCCAACAACACGGCACAGCTGCCGTCGTTGACACCGGACGCGTTGCCCGCCGTGACCGTGCCATCGGGCTTCACCACGCCTTTCAGCTTTGCGAGCGCTTCGAGCGAAGTCTCGCGCGGATGCTCGTCGGCGACGAACTTGATGGGGTCGCCCTTCTTCTGCGGGATCTCGACCGGCGTCAGCTCGCTGTCGAAGAACTTCGCCGCGTGCGCGCGCGCATAACGCTGCTGACTGCGCAGAGCAAACGCATCCTGATCGGCGCGCGCGATACCGAACTCCGCCGCGACGTTCTCGGCCGTTTCCGGCATCGAGTCGATGCCGTACTTCGCCTTCATCAGCGGATTGACGAAGCGCCAGCCGATGGTCGTGTCTTCGATCTTCGCGGTCCGGGAGAACGCGCTGTCGGCCTTGCCCATCACGAACGGGGCACGCGTCATGCTCTCCACGCCGCCGGCGATCACCAGCTCGGCTTCCTGGCTACGGATGGCGCGAGCGGCGAGATTCACCGCGTCCAGCCCCGAGCCGCACAAACGATTGATGGTCGCGCCCGGGACCGCGTCCGGCAGGCCGGCGAGCAGCGCCACCATTCTGGCGACGTTGCGGTTGTCTTCGCCCGCCTGGTTGGCGCAGCCATAGTAAACGTCGTCGACCGCGGCCCAATCGACTTTGGGATTGCGCTGGATCAGCGCCTTGATGGGAATTGCGCCGAGATCGTCGGCACGCACCTGGGCGAGAGCGCCGCCGTAGCGGCCGATGGGAGTGCGGATGGCATCGCAGATGAAAACTTGACGCATGATTCGAGCTCGAGAACTGAAAGCAGGCACATTCTAGCCGCGTTATGGCGCGTCGCGTTAGCATGCGCTCCTTATGCCCGCGACTAATGTCCGAGGAATTCTCTGCATGCTGGCCGCGGTGGCGACTTTCGCCGTCATGGATCTGAGCATGAAGCGGCTGGCCGAAACGTATCCTGCCATGCAGGTGACGTTCATTCGCGGCCTCGCCTCGCTGCCTTTTCTGCTGCTCGCGACTGCCACGGTGGGCCGCTGGCGCGATCTGGTGCCGAATCGCTGGAGCCTGCATCTGCTGCGCGGTGTACTGCAGGTCGCGACGCTGTACTTTTTTGTCTTCGCGGTCAGCCGGCTTTCGTTAGCTACGGCGTACACCATCTTCATGTCCGGGCCGCTGCTCATCACGGCGTTGTCGGTACCCTTCTTTGGCGAGCGCGTCGGCTGGCACCGCTGGCTCGCGGTCAGCGCCGGCATGATCGGCGTGCTGGTCGTCGTGCGACCCGGCGGCGACGGCATGAGCATGGGAGGCACGGCGCTGCTCGGCGGAGTGGCCGCGATCGCCTCGGCCGCGACCTATGCGTTGGGCGTGCTGATGATTCGAGTACTGAAGACGACCGAGACCAGCGCCGCAACCATGTTCTGGCCGCTGTCTCTGACGGCCGCGTTCGCGGGCATTCTTTCCGTCGGCGCGTGGGTGCCGGTGTTGTGGGATCACTGGCATTGGATCGCAATCATCGGCGTCTCCGGCGCGTTCGGTCAGCATTTCCTCACCGAAGCATTCCGATTGGCGGCACCGCCGGTGATTGCCCCGCTCGAATACACCGCGCTCGCGTGGGGCATGCTGTTCGACTGGCTGTTATGGATGACGGTGCCGAACCAGCGCATGCTGTTCGGCGCCGCCATCATCGTCGCCAGCGGGCTCTACGTCATTCACCGGGAGCGACTGCAGGCCCCCGCCGCGTCACGAACGACCTGAGCCGCGACGGCTTCAGCACGTCCTGGAACAGCACCAGAGCCACGCCGGCCAGCACCAGCACGGTCGCCATGATCGCCAGCGGCGTGAGGGTCTCGTTCAACACCACCGCGCCCAGCAGCAAGGCCACCACCGGATTGACCAGTGCATAGGTCGCGACCTTCGGTGCGGCCACCTTGGTCAGCAGCCACAAATAACAATTGAGGCTGACGATGCTGCCGAACACGATGAGATACGCGATCGCGGCCAGCGAGCTCCATGTCACCGCCGACGGATCGAAATGCGCCCACTCGCGGTCCAGCAGCGACATGAACAGCTGAAACGCTCCGCCAAACAGCATCTGCGCGCAGGTGAAGCTCAGCACCGTGCCCGGCTGCACCGCGCGTTTCTGAATCAACGTGCCGAAGCTCCAGCCCACGGTCGCCAGCAACAGTGAGATCACATACAACGGATTCGCTTCGCCCGACAGCGAGCGCGTGTGCGTGACGATGGCCACGACGCCGGCGACGGCAACGGTCGTGCCGATCAATGCCTGACGCGTCGGCGCGCGCTTGCTGAAAAATGCCCAATCCAACAGCAGCACGATAACCGGCACGGCCGTGACGATCAGCGCGGCGATGCCCGAAGGAATGCCCTGCTGAGCCCACACCACGAAGCCGTTACCGACGCCCGTGAGCAACACGCCGGTGAGCGCGGCCATCTTCCAGTCGACGTTCGCCAACGGCTTCGAATCGCGCCAGCGCAGCCACACGTACATGGCCAGGCCGGCGAGCACGAAACGCCCCGCGCCGCTGATGAACGGCGGGATCTCGCGGATGGCGATCACGATGGCAAGATAGGTCGTGCCCCAGAAAAAGTAGATGGCGGCGAAGGCAACGAGCATGCCCACCGACAAGCGGGTCGTGGTGGCTGGCAGAGACATGAAAAGATCCTTGGGCGCGGTTCGATAACTTAGCGGATGCTGGCAAGCAGTACAGACTCAGGTAGACTGACCCACGACCAATACAGTTGAGGTGGCTCATGTCTGCCGAAGAACCGCTGCTCTACGAACGCGTCGCGCGCATGGTCGAAGCGCAGATCGCGAGCGGCGCCCTGCGGGGCAATGAGCGCATTCCTTCGGTGCGCTCCATGAGCCGCACGGCCAAGGTCAGCATCTCGACGGTGGTGCAGGCCTACCTGCACCTGGAAAACATCGGCTTGATCGAAGCGCGGCCGCAGTCCGGTTTCTATGTCCGTCCGCCGATGCGGGCGGCTGTGCCGCCGCCGCGACCGAAAGTCAGTCGCTCCCGGCGGCCGATCTCGATCGCCACCGAAACGCTCGACACCTGTCGTGAAGCGCTGGCCCGGCCGGACATCCTGCAGCTCAACGGCGCCTTCACCTCGCCGACGCTGTATCCGAATCAGAGACTCAACAACCTGATTCGCGAAGTGCTGCGCGACCATCCGGCCCACGCCGGCGAATGTTTGCTGCCACCCGGTCACGAGGAACTGCGACGACAAGTCGCCAAACGCATGACGTTCGCCGGTGCGCCGGCGGATCCCGCGCACGTCGTGATCACCGGCGGTGCGATGGATGCGATCGCCATGTCGCTGCAGGTGTTGTGCAAGGCCGGCGATACCGTGCTGGTGGAGTCGCCGACGTATTTCGGCGTGCTGCAGGTGGTCGAATACCTCGGACTGAAAGTCGTCGAAGTGCCGAATCACACCAGCACCGGCATCGACGTCGACGCCGTCAGAAACATCGCACGCACGACCCGCCTCGCCGCGGCGGTGCTGATGCCGAACTTCAACAATCCCACCGGCAGCGTCACGCCGGACGAGGCCAAGCGCGAGATCGTCTCGATTCTCAGCGCCGCCGAAGTGCCCATCATCGAAGATGACATCTACGGCGACCTGCACTACGGCAATACTCGCCCGACTTCGTTGCGTGCATATGACGAGGCGGGCCTGGTGATTTCCTGCGGCTCGGTGTCCAAGACCATCGCGCTCGGTTATCGCATCGGCTGGGCGGTATCGCCGCAATTCCACACCGACATCGCGCGCGCCAAATTCTTCTCGTCGGTCGCGTGCCCGACGTTGCAACAACTGGTGCTCGCTCGTTACTACGCGAGCGGCGGCTACGACCGATATCTGCGTCGCGTGCGCACGACGCTGGCTGCAAATTCGCAGAGCGCGGTCGATGCGATCATTCGTTACTTTCCGCCCGGGACTCGCGTCGCGCGCCCCAGCGGCGGCATCGTGCTGTGGATCGAATTGCCGGCGGGCGTGGATGGCGCGGAGCTGTTTCGTACGGCGCTCGCCAGCCGCATCGGCATCGCGCCCGGGCTGGTGTTCTCCGCCAAGGCGGACTATCGCAATTACATTCGCATCAGCTGCGGCATGCTGTGGACGCCGACCATCGAGCGCGCCATCGAAAAGCTGGGGCGGCTGGTGGCCGGCATGGCCAAAGCCGCATGAGCTGACGACAGCGCGCATCGGTATCGAGCGGACTTCAGCACGGCAGGCGGCCGGAAAGATCACCGGCCGCCGCGCCACTGCGCACATCATCCCGCAAACCGATCTTCAACAAGGCCAGCACCGCCAGGTTGAGAATCAGCGACGCGCTCAGCGTGATCAGTACGAAGGCCATGACAACCTCCTGTCGCGTGCGTGATCGTTACAGACTGCTGGCAGTCCGTACGACCTGACCGTCGACCTTCGCCGGCACCACTGCCGCGATCTGGGTCGGCTCCTCGATCTGGGTGATGTAGACCTCGCCATTCGGCGCGCGCTGCGCCCGGCTCACGTCCCATCCCAGTGCGGCCAGCGCGGTCACGTTGATGACCACTGCCGCTGCCAATGTCAGTGCCGTTCTCATGACTGTTCCCTCCATAAAGGCTGCTGCGAAAACCAGTGGGCCGACGGTCGACGGCGTTCGACCGGCTCGTCCCACTCGAAATCAAGCTGCTCGGGATCGGGCGCCGCGAGGCGCTGTTCCCGCTCCAGTTGCAGGCGGTCCGCTTTCAGCTTGGCCAGGGTCATGAACAGGTACTCGTCCATACAAACCTCCTTCGAGATATGCATCTCAGTAATGGAGGCGTAGTGTGAGCCTGGCCTTTTAGCGCGAATAGCGATACTTTGTGTCTGCAATCTATGATTTAAAGTCATACCAGTAGCCATCCTTGCGACTGCCATGAAGCGCATACCGGTGGGGCCCCTGCGGGCCTTCGATGTGGCCGCCCGGAACCTGAACCTGAGTGCCGCGGCGGAAGAAATGAACGTGACCCACGCCGCCGTGAGCCGGCAGGTGAAGCAGCTGGAAGAGCGGCTTGGCGTGAAGTTGTTCGAGCGTCTGCCGCGCGGGCTAAGACTGACGCCTCAGGGTGCGCTCCTGGCCGAGGGGACCCGGGCCGCATTCGATCGGCTGGCTAGTGCACTCGAAGATGTATCGACGCCGACGGTGCGGCGGAAGCTGACCATTTCCACGTTCTCTTCTTTCAACGCGCGCTGGCTGATGCCCCGCGTACGCTCGTTCTCTATGTTGTTCCCGGATGTCGATCTTCAAGTGATCACGACCGCGCAACTGGTGGATTTCGCGCGTGAGGATGTGGATATCGGCATTCGTTTCGGCAGCGGTCACTACCCCGGCCTGCACGTGGTGCCATTGTTTCGTCCGCGTGAGATCGTGGTGTGCGCGCCGAGCCTGCTGAAAGGCGGCCCGCCGTTGAAAACCATCAACGACCTGCGTCGTTTCACCCTATTGCACGACGACTCGCACCGGGCATGGACGCGCTGGCTCGAAGCCGTCGGCGCCAAAGGAATCGATGCCCGCCGCGGCATCGTTTGTGGCGACCGCAATTCCATGCTGCAGGCGGCGCTGACCGGCCAGGGCGTTGCCATTGCCTCGGAGGTGTTCGCAGCGGCCGAGCTTGCCGCCGGGCGGCTGGTGAAGGTGTTCGAAAACGAAGTGACATCGGAATACGCGATCTACGCGGTGTGCCTGCCGCGCCGGCTGAACGATCCGATGGTATCGGGCGTAATGCAGTGGCTGGAAAAGGAAGCCCAGAGCTCGGCCGACGTGCATCCACCACCGGCCGAGTGAACGGCCCCGGATGCAAACTGACCTTGATGCCAGCATGAGCATCTCCCTGAGCGCCACGGCAACGATTCGTTACTGTTTCTTACCGAATAGCGCTTCCAGCTCCGCCCGAGCCTTGTCCGCCGCGGACGGTTCGGCTGGCGCATCGGCCGGCTTCGCCCCACCGCCGAACAACGCATCCAGCTCCG